>DATMNH010000261.1:0-2598 GCA_035568975.1 Casimicrobiaceae bacterium | reverse complement strand
GATCGATCCCTGATAGAACATGACGCCGATCATGACGCGCATGAACCACGTGGCGAGATTACCGTTGGTGCGCTGCGCCGGATCCTGCCGCCAATTGACGATGGCGATCCAGATGCTCGCGGCAACAAGGGCAAGAAACAGCGCGACCAAGAGCCAGCCGACACCACTCGCGCGGTGCTCGTCGGTGTTGCCGCTCAAAAACAACCAAGCGTCATAGAAGGGGTTGATTTTCATGAGAAGTATCCTTGTGCCCGGAATGATCGTGACGCAAACCTCGGAGACACTTTTGGCGGCAACTGCGGCCCATGCTTGGTTCCTTGGCGTTCGAGACGGCCAGGATTGAGCGGCACCGGGCGCTTGAGAAACCTGCGCCGGTTCCCCCTCACAAGCATCCTATCGAACGCCAACCGAAGCGCCGCTGAAAGCTTCCTCAAATTTTAGTGACGGGGCAGGCGCTGCCAGTTCACGAACCGACGACCTCAATTGCACGCTTCGCCGCGTGTTGTACGATGACGCGATGGCGATGCAGGCGACTATCGAGCTGGACACAGGGGCGAAAACCTTCGCCTCCGGCCTCCTGCCGCAGTTGATCGACGCGCTGCGCCGCAGCCGCCCGGGCGATCTTGTGGCTCTGACCAGCGTCGATCCGGGTATCGGCGATGAGCTTCAAACGTGGTGCCGTTTCACCGGCAATAGCCTGGTTGAAACGACGGTCGAAGCTGGTCACACCCGCTGGGTCGTTCGCTATGGTGAGGCGCCGGCGGATAGCACCGACGATCGCCCGCTCGGGTCGCGCCTCTGGCTCTATACGAATTTCGATTGCAACTTGCGTTGCGACTATTGCTGCGTGCGCTCCTCGCCGCGAGCGCCACGGCGCGAGCTTGGGCTCGATCGGGTCCGGCGGATTGCCAGCGAGGCGGCAGAGCTCGGGGTCAACGAGATTTTCGTGACCGGCGGGGAGCCTTTTCTGCTTGCGGACATCGGCGCCATTCTCGATGCCTGCACGGCCGCCGCGCCCACAACGCTCCTTACCAACGGCATGCTATTTGCCGGGCGACGGCTGGAAACGCTCCGCTCATTGTCGCGCGAGCGACTGACGTTGCAGATCAGCCTTGACAGCCCGACGCCCGAGCGCCACGACGCTCACCGCGGCAAGGGCTCATGGGCACGTGCCTTGAAGGGCATCGAATGCGCGCGCGCTGAAGGCTTCCGCGTGCGAATGGCGGCGACGGTCGCGAGCGACGATGAGGTCGAGGAATTCCGCTGCTTCCTCGATGCGCGCCAGATCGGCGAGGCGGATCGGGTGATCCGCCGCGTTGCCTTGCGCGGTTCCGCAACGCAGGGCGTTGCGCTGGCGCGCGCGGATTTGTTGCCTGAAATCACCATCACGGCGGAAGGGGTCTATTGGCATCCTGTCGGGGCCGAGGACGCCGATTTGCTGGTCACCGCCGAAATTTTTCCGCTCGCCGAGTCCTTTTCCGCCGTGCGTCGAGCGTTCGAACGCGAAAGCGAGCATCGGCACCGCCTGGCAATGATCTTCAATTGCGCGTGAACTCGCAGCGGTACGAGAAGAAAAATTCACACCCCGCCGCCGCGCTCTTCAGGTCTCGACCGAGACCGGACGCTTGAGCAAGCCCTGACGCCCCGCCGCGTCGCGCAACGATCCATAGCCGTCGAGCTGAGGTTCTACCCAGCGCCGCAGCCCCTCGGCTTCGAGCACGGGGCGGTGGCTTGGATTGTCGTAGTTCATGGCCGACAGCGCTTGGGCGAACTGCGCCACCAACGATACGTCAAGATCGGGCCGCGCCGTGAACATGCAGTGATTATAGGGCGGCGAAGTCCAAATCTCGTGCAGCGCGCCCGCCGGCACCAGATGCCCGCTTTGCACTTTCTCCCAGAACGGGCTGCCGATCGCGCCGGCATCGGCGCGGCCGTCGAGGACAGCGCGAACGACGTCGACCTCGCTCGCACCGGTATCGCCATGCTTGCCGACATCGCTGTTGAAGCGCAGCGTGCGGTAGTCGCGCTGCTCAACGAGGCCTTCGCGCTCGAGAAAGTGAACCGGCAGGATCGCAGCATGGCCGCTGTCGCGGCTGCCGAGCGCCAGCGTGCGGTTCCTCAGATCGGTGAGTGTGGCAACCGGCCCGCCGCTCACCGCGACGATCTTGGTCGCCCAGCCGATATCCGTATCGCGCATGGCAATCGGCCGGCATCGATTGCTGCTCCACGCATCGGCTTGCAGATACGCGAGGTTGGTGTTCCAACCGATGTCGATATGCGGTGCGTGATCATCGGAGCCGGCCAGAAGCGCGTAAACCTGCGCCTCGTAGCTCTGGAACAACACGACTTCGACCGGCAGATGCGGCTCCTCGTGAAAGTAGCGTCGCATGCCTTCCCAAATCGTCACCACCTTCGGATCGTACGCGACGGCTCCCACCCAGATCGTTCTCGTCATGCGGTCTCCTCCCAGATGCCGTGCGCGACCCCGCGTATTTGGCGGATGATCTATCGGTCCGGCGTCGCGAACCTTCCGCAACACGCCCGTCAGAACAGCGGCATGCCGAGCGTCGCCCTGGCAATGAGCTCGCGCAGCACGTC
>DATMNH010000260.1:0-99544 GCA_035568975.1 Casimicrobiaceae bacterium | reverse complement strand
CGCGGTGCGACGGATCAGGCAAGCGTTTTTTCGTAGACCAGCGAGCGGCGCTGCCAGTTGTACAGATCGCGCTTCTGTTTGGGAAGCCTTGCCGGATCGCTTTCGACGAACCCGCGTTCGACGAACCATCCCGAGGTGCGCGTGGTGAGCACAAACAGGCGCAAAAGCCGGAGCTTGCGTGCGCGTTGCTCGATCTCATGCAAGAGCGCTTCGCCGTACCCTTCGCGGCGGAAATCGGGGTCGACCGCCAGCGCGGCGAGCTCGCCCGTTTTTTCGGCGGGGAAAGCGTACAGCGCGGCGCAGCCGATGATCACGCCGTCGTGCTCGGCGACGACGAAGCGCTCGATCTCCATCTCGAGGCGTTCGCGCGAGCGCCGGACGAGCACGCCCTGGTCCTCGAGCGGCGCGATGATTGCCAGAATTCCTCCGACATCGTCGATGGTCGCGCTGCGCAGCTGCGCCAGCGGTGCGGCTGCGATCATGGTGCCCACGCCGTCACGGGTAAAGAGCTCGAGAAGCAGCGCGCCGTCGTGATGGCGGGAGAGCAGGTGGGCGCGTTTGACGCCATTGTCGCAGGCTCGAATCGCGCACGGAAGATAGTGCTGCACGTCCGCCGGCAGCTTGGAGCGCTTGGCGAGCAGTGTCTCGGCGTCGCGGGTCGACAGCTCGGTCAGAAGCTGGCGGCGGCCGTTGCGCACGCCGTCGGTATCCATCAGAAAAACGAGCTTTTGCGCCGAGAGCCACACCGAAACCTGAGTCGCGACCTCTTCCAGCGCCAGGTTGAAAATCTCGCCGGTTGGCGAATAGCCCAGCGGCGAGACAAGCACGATATCGCCATCATCGAGCCGCTGCCGGATGGCCTCCACGTCGACGCGGCGAACCTCGCCGGTCCATTGCATGTCGACTCCATCCACAACGCCCATCGGCTTGGCGGTGAGGAAATTGCCGCCGACCACCCGGATGCGCGCGCCGGCCATCGGCGAGTTGGCAACGCCGAGCGAGAGCAGCGCCTCGATGCGGCTGCGGGCATGTCCGGTCCCTTCGAGCACGCAGTCGAGCGTCTCGCTGTCGGTGATGCGTAAGCCCCGGTTGTAGCGGCTGGGAATATGTTGCTGCTTGAGAATCGCCTCGATTTGCGGACGTGAGCCATGCACCACCACCAGCCGGATGCCGAGGCTGTGCAGCAGATTGAGGTCGTGCACG
Source organism: Casimicrobiaceae bacterium (assembly GCA_035568975.1). Lineage (GTDB taxonomy): Bacteria > Pseudomonadota > Gammaproteobacteria > Burkholderiales > Casimicrobiaceae > PALSA-1003. The sequence continues at coordinate 98,341 of DATMNH010000260.1, read as the reverse complement.
ATGCCCAGAAACGTGTCGTCGGCGACGACCTCTCCGCCAAACGCGATCACGAAAGTCTTGCCGCGGAAGGCATGAATATAGGGTGCGGCGGAGCGTATCCATTGCACGAATGCCCGCGCGGTGGCGGAATTGGCGGCGGGATTGACGCGCGGGGTTCGTGACATCGGGGACTGTGGTCGGCCGGAAGGCGGGAGCGATTATAACGTCCATCTCGGCTTGCGCGCGCAAGCGGCCGCGCACGTCCGTTCACGGCTCGTAATCGCCTATAATTGCGTGTTCATTGTCCGCTCATCGGGCGGCTCGTTCGCCTCCGCTCGTTCTTTCCATGGCGTCATCGCTTCTCGAAAACCTCAATCCGGAACAGCTTGCGGCGGTGACCTTGCCACACGCGTCGGCGCTCATCCTCGCCGGCGCCGGCAGCGGTAAGACACGCGTTCTGACGACGCGTATCGCATGGCTGCTCGCGACCGGGCAGGCGAGCCCGCTGTCGGTGCTGGCGGTGACCTTCACCAACAAGGCGGCCAGGGAGATGAGCACGCGGCTCTCGGTGCTGACTCCGGTGAACATACGCGGCATGTGGATCGGCACCTTTCACGGACTGTGCAACCGGATGCTCCGCGCGCATTACCGCGAGGCGGGGCTGCCGAAACTTTTTCAGATCATGGATATGCAGGACCAGCTGGCGCTCATCAAGCGCGTGTACAAGGCGCACAACATCGACGACGAGCGATTTCCCTCGCGACAGCTCCAGGCCCTGATCAACGGCTCCAAGGAGGAGGGGTTGCGTCCGAACCAGGTCGAGGCTTTCGACGAATTCAGCCGCCGTCAGGTAGAGCACTATGCGCTCTACGAGCAGGCGTGCCAGCGCGAAGGCGTGGTCGATTTCCCCGAGCTTCTGCTGCGAACCTATGAGCTGCTGTCGCGCGACGATTCACTCCGCGAGCACTATCGGCGCCGCTTCTCGCACATCCTGGTCGATGAATTCCAGGATACCAACGCACTGCAGTACAAGTGGTTGAAGCTGCTTGCCGGCACGCATGCAGCGATTTTCGCGGTCGGCGACGACGACCAGTCGATCTACGCCTTCCGCGGCGCGAACGTCGCCAATATGCAGCATTTCGAGCGCGACTTCAGCACCGCGGACGTTCCGGTCAAGCTCATCAAGCTCGAGCAGAACTACCGCTCTCATGGACACATTCTCGACGCGGCGAATGCGCTGATCAAGCACAACCAGGGACGTCTGGGCAAGAACCTCTGGACGTCGGACGCGCACGGCGAACCAGTGCGGGCATATGCCGCGCCTTCCGATCTGGACGAGGCCGCGTTCATCGTCGACGTGGTCAAGGGCCTGGTCGAGGATGACGTATCGCCTGCGGAGATCGCCGTTCTGTATCGCTCCAATGCGCAATCACGCGTGGTCGAGCACGCATTATTCAATGCCGCGATGCCCTATCGCGTGTATGGTGGCATGCGCTTTTTCGAGCGGGCCGAGATCAAGCATGCGCTCGCCTACCTGAGGCTCATCGCGGCGCCGGACGACGACGGTGCATTCTTGCGCGTCGTGAACTTTCCGCCGCGCGGCGTCGGTGCGAGATCGCTCGAAACGCTGCAGGAGCGCGCGCAAGCGCAAGGCGAGAGCTTGTGGCAGGTGGCGTGCGCTAGCCCGGTCGGCGGCAAGGCGGGCGCGAGTCTCGCCGCATTTCTCAAGCTCGTCGATGCCATGAGGACGGCGACGCAAGATCTCGGATTGGCGGAAAAGGTCGAGCACGTGGTGCATGCGAGTGGCCTGTTCGCCCACTATCAGGCAGAAAAAGACGGACAGGAGCGCATCGACAATCTGCAGGAGTTGATTAACGCCGCGCAGAGTTTCATGCGCGAGGCCGAGCGCGAGCTCGGTGAAAATGTCGACGATCCGCTGACCTCGTTTCTTTCTCATGCCGCCCTGGAGGCTGGCGAAACCCAGGCGGCCGAAGGCCGGCCGGCGTTGCAGCTGATGACCGTGCACGCGGCGAAAGGTCTGGAGTTTCATACGGTGTTCGTCACCGGACTCGAAGAAGGGCTCTTCCCGCACGAGAACAGCCTCAGCGAATACGACGGCATCGAAGAAGAGCGCCGACTTGTGTACGTGGCGATTACGCGTGCGCGACGCAGACTTTATCTGACCCATGCGCAGAGTCGGATGCTTCATGGGCAACTTCGCTACAACGTCGCGTCGCGTTTTCTCGACGAGGTCCCGGCGGGGATGGTGCAATGGCTGTCCCCGAAGCGCGGCGACTTTGCCGCCGAGCCCGAAGCGCTCGCGGGACGCAACGCTGCGGAGCGCATACGCGATGGCGCCGGTTGGCGCATCGGGCAGAGTGTGAAGCACTCACGCTTCGGGCTGGGTATCATCATCGACGCCGAGGGGCGCGGCACCGATGCCCGCGTTCAGGTGAATTTTCGGGATGGCGGCGTTAAATGGCTGGCGCTCGAATACGCCAAGCTGCAGCCGGCGTGAACCATCGTGATCGGGACCGCAGGGTCATTGCGGCGATCCGGGTGGCGTCTCCGGGGGCGATTCGTCGCTGTGAAACAGATCCCGATAGCTGACGTAATCGGAAATATGCAGCGCCGCGACAAACGCGAAGAGGTACGGGACGACGAGGAATAGCGCTATCGCGCCTGCCACCGCGTCGCCGAACAGGTGCGCGATCGATAGCGCGAAAACGGGCACCACGCCGCCCAAGACGAAAACAGCGAGACAGTAGACTCCTATCGGACGCCAGTTGGCGATCGCGGCGCGAAGGCTGATGCCCAGCGCCCTCACCGCGCCGGCATCGTTGAAAACCACCAATGCCGGCGCAAACCACAACGCCAGCAACGACGGCATCGCGCACGCCACGCCGAAAAGCATCGCCAGCTGCACCGGGCCGCTTGCAAGCGCTTCTTCGGTAGGCTTCTCCGCACCCGACATCAGCGCCATCAGCCTGCCGTCATCGACCAGCGCGGTGGCGATCACCGCGAGCGTAATGCCAGCGAGAAACACCGCTCCGAGCGGAACGAGGGCGAGAAGATTGCTACGAAAGCCGCGAAACAGGTGCTCGAAACGGGGCGCGATCCCTCGCTCCTGCGACCAGGCAGCGGCGAGGAAGCCGACCGAAAACACCGGTTTCAGAAGCGGTGCGACGAACTGTCCGAGCGCTTGCAATGGCCCGAACTCCATGAGGCCGATCAGCAAGTAATACGTGAACAGCAGCAGCAGCCACCGCAACGGAGCGGCGCGAAACATGGCATAGGCGCGCTTGAGCCAGACGATGCCGTTTCGTGCGTCCTTGCGCGCGAATGGAATCGAAACATTGCTCATTGCAGCTCTCATCTCGGGCTTATTGCAGCCTTACCTCGCGTGTGACGCGATGGCGAAGAATGCGCTCAAACGGGGCAGGGTCGTGGGCATGCGTCAGCTCGCCTGAGCGTGGTAGATAAAGATCGTAGAGCCGCGACAACCAGAAGCGCAACGCGGCAGCGCGCAGCACCACCGGCCACAGCGTCCGCTCCTCCGTGGAGAGCGGCCGCACTGCTTCGTATGCCGCGGCCATGGCGTCGCTGCGCGGCGGATCGAGTGCGCCGGCGCTTGCGCCCTCGGAGACGCTGCACCAATCGTTGACGGCGATCGCGAGGTCGTAGACAAGTGCGTCGGTGGCCGCGAATCCGAAATCGATAATTCCTGAAACGCGCTCGCCGTCGAACAGGACGTTATCGCAGAACAAGTCGCCGTGAATTGCGCCACGCGGCAGCCTGGTCTTGGCAAACTTGGCCTGGAACCTGATTTCGGACGCGAGCAAGCCATTCTGCTCGACCGACAAAAACGGCCGCACGGCACGCGCGGCCTGCCGCCACCATGCGGGTCCACGGCGGTTGGACAAGCGTCCCCGGTAATTGCCGAGGGCAACATGCATCCGCGCCAGCGCCTCACCCGCGGCGGCGCACTGCGGGATCTGCGGTCGTTCGACGGGCACTCCGTCGAGTCGCGCGACGAGCCCCGCGGGCTTGCCGTTGAGAAAACTCCACAACGCGCCGCTGCGATCGGGCTCGGGGGCGGGCGCCTGAACGCCCGCGCGCGCGAGGTGCGCCATCAGATTGAGATAGAACGGCACCTCTTCCGCCGGCAGCCGTTCGTACAGCGTCAATACGAAACGCCCATTGTCGGCGGTAAGGAAATAGTTCGTGTTCTCGATGCCGGCAGCAATCGGTTCGAATTCGTGCACCGTGCCGAGGGCGTAACGGGTGAGCCATGCGGCGAGATCATCGGCGGAGACGGTGGTGTAGACAGCCATCGACGGACACGACGAGCGGGCGGCAAAGCCACCCGCGCTCGACGCAGAAGGTTAAGGGGAGGCGATCAGAAGGAAAACAGCAGCCACATCGGAACTTTTAGGCCCGTGTCCAGGCTATCGCGGCGAACCCATGTTCCGTCGGCACCATCGGCGACGAGATAGTACGGCCGGCCGGTCTTCGGAGTGACCTTGACCATCGTCAAACGCCCGCCGACCCGGTATTCCTCGATCGTCTCCGTTGCGCGGCGAGTGATCGTAATCTGCGGCTCGAGGTCGGGATCGTTGGCAATCTCCGGGGGTATCGGCGGCGGTTCAGGCAAGGGCTCGAGGTTTGCCGGAGGCGCCTTTTGCGCAGTCGCGGTTAGCGCGGCTGCGAACAGAAGCGCTGACAAGAGGGCGGTCGTGCGAAGGTGCATGTTGCTTGTCGTACGAGTGGACGCGTTGATTCTAACAGGAATAGCTCTTGCGACGCCGGAATCGTGGCGAGCTCACAGGTTCAGCATCTTGTCGCGCTCCGCGCGCGACGGCTGAAAACCTCGCCTTTCATAATAGTCGAAAATTGCTTCGACGATCGCCTCTGGCTCTTCGATGATCCGCATCAAGTCGAGGTCGCCCGCGGAAATCATGCCTTCGCCGACCAGCTTGTCCCGCATCCAGGCGACCAGTCCCTTCCAGAATTCGCCGCCGACCAGAATGATCGGTATCTTGCGGCTCTTGCCGGTCTGGACCAGCGTCAGGCACTCGGTCAGCTCGTCGATCGTGCCGAAGCCTCCCGGCAGCACTACGTACGCCGACGCGAAACGCACGAACATCATCTTGCGCGCGAAGAAATAGCGGAAGTTGATCCCGACATCCTGGAAGCGGTTGCCGGCCGGCTCGTGAGGAAGAAGAATGTTGAGACCGACCGCAGGCGACCTGCCGGCGTGCGCGCCGCGATTGGTGGCTTCCATAAGACCCGGACCACCGCCGGAAATGACCGAAAAGCCGGCGTCGGAGAGGAGCCTCGCGATGCATTCCGCTTTTCTGTAATACGGATGGTCGGCCTTGATGCGGGCGCTGCCGAACATGCTTACCGCCGGCCGTATGCCGCGCAGTCGCTCGGTCGCGACGGCGAATTCTGCCATAATGCCGAGCACCCGCCACGCCTCTTGGCCGTTCGTCGAGTACATCGACTGCGGGTCGATCATCTCCGGAATCTTGCTCGTCTGAATCATGCCTAAGCTCGTCCTGGTTGACGGCTCGTCGTATCTATATCGGGCGTTTCACGCCTTGCCTGATTTGCGCACGTCGCGCGGCGAGCCGACCGGTGCCATTCGCGGTGTCATTTCCATGTTGCGCCGATTGATCGAGGACGGCAAGCCGGACTACTTTGCGGTTGTGTTCGACGCTCCCGGGAAGACATTTCGCGACGACTTGTACCCCGAATACAAGGCCAATCGATCGCCAATGCCCGACGCGCTTGCCGCGCAGATCGCTCCTTTGCACGAGCTGATCCGCGTTCACGGCTGGCCGATACTGATGATCGAAGGTGTCGAGGCCGACGACGTCATCGGAACGCTGGCGCGACAAGCGGAGCGGCAGGGCATCGACACGCTGATTTCCACCGGCGACAAGGATCTCGCGCAATTGATCACGCCGCGCGTGACGCTGGTCAACACGATGAGTAACGAATTGCTCGACATGACGACGGTGGTCGATAAATTTGCCGTCCGCGCCGATCAGCTGCTCGACTATCTCGCGCTCGTAGGCGATGCCGTGGACAATATCCCGGGTGTGCCCAAGGTCGGGCCGAAGACCGCGGCCAAGTGGCTCGCTGAGCACGGCACGCTCGACCAGGTGATCGCGAACGCGGGATCGATTGGCGGCGCGGTGGGCGAGAATCTGCGCGCGGCGTTGTCGTGGCTGCCGCAAGGCAAGCGGCTCCTGACCGTGAAGACCGATTGCACGCTGCCGTTCGCGCCGCACGAGCTGGTGATTCAACCGCACGACCCGGAGAAGCTGCGCGAGCTCTATGAGCGTTTCGAATTCAGGAGCTGGCTCAAGGACGTCGCCCAAAATAACGCGGAAGTGCCGCCTGCGATCGCGCAGGAAAAGGACGTCGAGCCGGAAGTCGTGCGCCAGCCCATCGCGCGCGAATACGAAACGGTGCTCGACAACGCAACGTTCGAACGCTGGCTCGATGCGATTCAACGCGCCGAGCTGGTGTCCTTCGATACCGAAACCACCGGCCTCGACCCGATGGAAGCCCACATCGTCGGGCTTTCATTCTCGTTCGAGCCCGGCCACGCCGCTTACATTCCGCTCACCCACCGCTACGCGGGAGTACCGACGCAGCTGCCGATCGACGATGTGCTCCTGCGGTTGAAACCCTGGTTCGAGGACGCGAGCAGAAAAAAAATTGGCCAGAACGTGAAATACGATCAGCATGTGCTCGCCAACTACGGCATCGCGCTTGCCGGCGTCGCCCACGACACACTCTTACAATCCTACGTGCTCGAGTCGCAGCGGCAGCACGACATGGACAGTCTCGCCTGGCGCCATCTCGGTGTGAAGACGATCAGCTATGCCGACGTCGCGGGCAAGGGCGCGGGACACATCGGCTTCGATCAGGTCTCGATCGACAAGGCGGCCGAGTATTCGGGAGAGGATGCCGATCTCACGCTGCAGCTGCACGGCGCTCTTTACCCGAAGGTCAAACAGAATCCGCAACTCGATTTCATCTACTCGACGATCGAAATTCCGACCCGCGAGGTGCTCTTTCGCATGGAGCGGGAAGGTGTGCTGATCGATGCATCGGTCCTCTCGGCGCAGAGCCGGACGCTTGGCGAGCGGATGATGATTCTCGAGGAGCAGGCGTACCGGGAGGCCGGCCAGCCGTTCAATCTTGGCTCGCCCACGCAGTTGGGCGCGATCCTGTTCGACAAGATGAAGCTTCCGGCATTGAAAAAGACAGCCACCGGGAAGCCGTCGACGGACGAAGATGTACTGCAGCAGCTCGCCGCAGACTATCCGTTGCCCAGGCTGCTGCTCGAGCATCGCGCCCTGTCGAAGCTCAAGTCGACCTATACCGACAAGTTGCCGCAGATGGTCAATGCGCGCACCGGCCGCGTCCATACCTGCTACGGCCAGGCCACCGCGGTCACCGGTCGCCTGGCGAGCACCGAACCCAACCTGCAGAACATTCCAATCCGCACCGTCGAAGGCCGGCGCATACGCGAGGCGTTCATTGCGCCGCCAGGTCACGCGCTGATTTCGGCGGACTATTCCCAGGTCGAATTGCGCATCATGGCGCACTTATCGGGCGACGAGTCACTGTTGCGGGCTTTCGCCGAAGGGGCCGACATTCACCGTGCGACGGCCGCCGACATTTTCGGCGTTGCGATCGCCGACGTGACCTCGGAGCAGCGGCGCTACATCAAGGCCGTCAATTTCGGATTGATCTATGGCATGAGCGCATTCGGGCTGGCTGCACAGCTCGGCATCGAACGCGGCGCCGCGGCGCAGTTCATCGAAAAGTACTTCATCCGGTACCCGGGCGTGGCCGAGTACATGCGGCGCACTCGCGAGCTCGCCCGCGCACAGGGGTATGTCGAGACCGTGTTCGGGCGCAGGCTATGGTTGCCGGACATCAACGCAGGCGGCGGTCCGCGTCGCCAGGCGGCCGAGCGTGCGGCTATTAATGCGCCGATGCAGGGAACGGCTGCCGATTTGATCAAGCTCGCGATGATTGAAGTCCAGGCGTGGCTCGATCGTGAGTCCGTCGGAGCCAAACTGGTCCTGCAGGTTCACGACGAGCTGGTGCTCGAAGCTCCGGTCGAGCATCTCGACCGCCTCAAAGCCGAGCTCGCGCTGCGGATGGCGGGGGTCGCGCAGCTGCATGTGCCACTGGTGGTTGACGTCGGCAGCGGCCCTAATTGGGAGCAGGCGCACTAGCGTCGCGAGCCTCCCGGCGCGGGGGCCCGCGTAGCGGGGATCGACGGGGAATTGCGAGTCGACGCTGGCGGCCGACGCGCAACATATCTCATTCACGGATGCGTTATGGAGGCTGCGTCGCGAGCCTCCCGGCGCGGGGCCCCGCGTAGCGGGGATCGCACCCCAGGCCTGGGCCATGCGGGTCCGCGACGCCGTCGAGGGTCACGTTGCGCTGAACTGATCTGATCGCGCACTCGGTTACGTTCGCCCGGTTTCGCCCACTTAGCTCGTCGCTCGCGATTCGCCCGCAGTCGCCCCCGAAGCTCAGACGGAAGCTGCGCTGACCGCGCCCGGCTGTTCGAAAATGTCGCAATAGCTCGCGTACACCGACGCCACGGTTACCGGTCCAAGCACCAGCCAACCCAGCAGGAGTGGAATCGTGGCCACGATCGCAAGCGCGATCCCCACCAAGCTATAGATCAGAAACGGCAGAATATTCTTGACGCTGCCAATAAAGGAAAGCTTCATTGCGGCCCAGGGTTCGGCCCCCTGAAGCACGACCAGCGCCGGGGCGAACCAAACCGCCATGACCAAGGGCAAATAGAGAAGCAGAAAAAGCAGCAGCCCGACCAAAATGATCAACGTGAGCCCGCCCATGGCTTCAGCGGTCGACAGCGGATCCTGCGTGCTCCAAAGCTGCGACAGCAAAGCCGCACCGAAAAATACAAAGAGCAGAGCGGCCACGAAAATCGTGATTGCAATCGCCGCCACGAGGTAAATCAGGGCCACGATCAGCAGCGACCCCGCCTTCGGCCCGAAACCCGCGAAAAGATGGCCTATCGTCAAGGGCTCGCCGCGATCGATGGCTCGGCAGCCGAGCATCAAGCCGCCCGCAAAGATCGGGAACAGCAAATGGCCGGCGATGCTGCCGAGGACGGGGATAAAGGCGAGGATGAGGTTAAGGACGAAACCGATCACGACGATCAGGATCCAAGGCCCGACCGCGGGAGTGAACAGGCGCCAGCCTTCGCTCCACCAGCCCACACCCCGGCCGGCATCGACCGTACGGGGGCTGACGGCCGCTGCCACGGTTTCAGGAGGCTGGGTCGCGGATGCTGGCTCTTCTGCCATGGTCTCTTCCTCGTCACACCCGAAGCGGGCACAAAGAAAACCTTAGCACACCCAACCGGCCTTGGCCTTTGCCGGTAGCACGCGACGCTGGCACAAGGCGCCCGGCCAGCCTTGAAGCCAGCCCCGAGATGGGGTCGATTGCCACCGGCGGTGGTCAAAGGGCTTGATTTTTCATCGCTCGGCGCCTATTATCAGCACTCGCTGCCAACGAGTGCTAACAGCGCTGCAACATCACACCTTGTTTTCGGCTTCGGCCCGCAGCCCAGTCGAGCCGCGCCAGCATATGGCTTCCGCTAACATTTTCTTCAGGAGTGAGTGCTAACATGAAAATTAAGATCCGTCCGTTACACGATCGCGTGATCGTCAAGCGTCTGGAAGAGGAGCGTACCTCTGCCGGCGGCATAGTAATCCCGGATACCGCAGCCGAAAAGCCGTCCCAGGGCGAGGTGGTTTTCGCCGGCCCGGGCAAGACCGACGACAGCGGCAAGTTGCTGCCTATGGGCGTGAAGCCGGGCGACAAGGTGCTGTTTGGCAAGTACTCGGGCCAGGAATTCAAGCTCGACGGTCAGGATTACCTGCACATGCGCGAAGACGACATCATCGGCATTGTCGCCTGACCTCTAAGCTCTTCGAACACTACTGATTTCAGGAGAAACGAAAAATGGCATCCAAAGATGTTCGCTTCGGCGACGGGGTCCGCAATCGAATGATGGCGGGTGTGAACGTCCTCGCCAACGCAGTAAAGGTGACACTCGGCCCGAAGGGCCGTAACGTGGTTCTGGAGCGCAGCTTCGGCGCGCCGACGATTACCAAGGACGGCGTTTCGGTCGCCAAGGAAATCGAGCTCAAGGACAAGTTCGAGAACATGGGCGCGCAAATGGTCAAGGAAGTCGCGTCCAAGACGTCCGACGTCGCCGGTGACGGTACGACGACCGCGACCGTGCTTGCCCAGTCGATCGTGCAGGAAGGGATGAAATATGTCGCCGCCGGCATGAACCCGATGGACCTGAAGCGCGGTATCGACAAGGCGGTGATCGCCGTCGTCGAAGAACTCAAGAAGATCAGCAAGCCGTGCACCACCAGCAAGGAAATCTCGCAAGTCGGCGCCATCTCGGCCAACGCGGACGAAGCGATCGGCAAGACCATCGCCGAGGCGATGGACAAGGTCGGCAAGGAAGGCGTCATCACGGTTGAGGACGGCAAGGGCCTCGAGAACGAGCTGGATCTGGTCGAAGGCATGCAGTTCGACCGCGGCTACATCTCGCCTTACTTCATCAACAATCCGGACAAGCAGGTGTCGCTGCTCGATGACCCGTACATTCTTTTGCACGACAAGAAGATCAGCAACATCCGAGATCTTCTGCCGCTGCTCGAGCAGGTTGCGAAGTCGGGCAAGCAGTTATTGATCATCGCCGAGGATGTCGACGGCGAGGCGCTGGCCACGCTGGTGGTCAACAACATCCGCGGAATCCTGAAGACGACCGCCGTCAAGGCGCCGGGTTTCGGTGACCGCCGCAAGGCAATGCTGGAAGATATCGCCATCCTCACCGGAGGCACGGTGATCGCCGAAGAGCTTGGCCTCAAGCTCGAGAACGCGACGCTGAAGGATCTGGGCCGCGCCAAGAAGGTCGAAGTCGCGAAAGAGGACACGACCATCATCGACGGCGCGGGCGAAAAGGCGGCCATCGAATCGCGGGTCAAGAATATTCGCGTGCAGATCGACGAGGCAACCTCGGATTACGACAAGGAAAAGCTGCAGGAGCGTGTGGCCAAGCTCGCCGGCGGTGTTGCGGTGATCAAGGTCGGTGCGGCGACTGAAGTCGAAATGAAGGAAAAGAAGGCACGTGTCGAAGATGCGCTGCACGCAACCCGTGCGGCAGTGGAAGAAGGCATCGTTGCCGGCGGAGGCGTGGCGTACCTGCGCGCGCGCGCCAACCTGAAGAATCTGAAAGGGGACAACCCCGATCAGGAAGCTGGCATCAAGATCGTGCTGCGAGCGCTCGAAGAGCCGATGCGCCAGATAGTCCAGAACGCGGGCGACGAGCCTTCGGTGGTTGTCAACAAGGTGGTCGAGGGCAAGGGCAATTTTGGCTTCAACGCCGCGACCGGCGAGTACGGCGATCTGGTTGCCATGGGTGTCGTCGATCCGACCAAGGTGGCGCGTTTCGCGCTGCAAAACGCCGCGTCGGTTGCCAGCCTGATGCTGACGACCGAGGCGATGGTCGCAGAATCGCCCAAGGACGAGAAGCCCATGGGTGGCGGCGGTGGAATGGGCGGGATGGGTGGAATGGGCGACATGGATATGTGACCTGCAGGCAGAACGGTCGGTCCCGCGCATATTTCATCGGTCGGGATTCAAAAAAAGCCCCGCTTCGGCGGGGCTTTTTGTTGTTAAGCAATTTTTTCCCAGCAATAGTGCCGCGACGCGCAGAACGCGTGGAGCAGGCGGATTGGATAGAGTATTGCGCTTGCGTCAGTCCAGCGCCATGCGAAAGACTCCGCCAACAAAAGTGTTCCCATCGTTCGGCTCCTTGATACTGCCGTTAGAAACGTGCCGCAAATAGGTAGCCAATTCGTAGCGGTGTTTAGGGCCAAACGCAAACCCGACACCAAAATGTTCGTTGAACTGGAATGTGCTTCCGAAGTGACGGGTTTCGTTGAGCCGGGTCGCTGACAGTGCACTGACACCCAGGCCTGCCTCGGCAAAGAATGCCGCTTCTCCGATGGTAGGCCCCGTCCAACGCAGGGCGGGAGTTACGCTTGCCTCCCACAGGAACGGAAAATCGGTTGGCCGTTCGTTGCCTCGCCAATACGCGATTTGTCCGTAGATGCGCACGTTGAGGCCGCGTTCCGCCAACGACGCGCAGGTGCAGACCGAGTCCCAATATGCGGCAAGGCCGTAGAGCTTCGACTGCTTTCCGCTGGCCGCGGTGACACCGAGTCCGGTCGGGGCGGGAAAGCCGTCCGCGGCAGCATTCGCGCTGGCCGCGCTTATCATCGCGGCCAGCAACACGCTTCGCACGCGGTGAGGGATCTTCTGATACCGCTCGAGCAGAAGCTGACAATTCATAGGAGTGTGTGATTGTAATTTCTTGTTAGTGATCGCGAGCGTGAGCGGGCGATGACGAAAGCGTCCAGTACATTGTAGCGAGACACATGCGGCTCGAATCGGTCGCGCAGTGCATTCTAAAGGCCCGCGCAGCCGCGGGCAAGGTTCGTCATGCGGCGGTGGGCGACTCCAGCAGAAACAAAAGAAATGCATTAGACTAAAGTGTTACGCACGCCGGGCGGGCACCGAACGCGGCCGGCACGATCCAACAAAGAACGGCAAAGCGCCGCAGAAAAGGAGCCTGTCCCCATGACTTCCGGAATGCTCTTCGCGCTTGCGATCAGCGCGCTGGTGGTCGCGGTGCTTTTCGGGTTCGTGCGGCGGCAGCGAAGCGGCGCGAAGTCGAAGCCGGGAGACTCGCCCAATACCGTCGCGCAATGGACCGAGGGCGAAACCACGAGGCTCTTGTCCAGCGCCGAGCTCCCGGGCCTGTATTTGTTGCGCTCGCGCTTCCTGTCGAAAGCCGAGAATGTCGTCTACCTTCTGCTCAAGGCTGCATTTCCGCGTCACGAGATTTTCGCACGCGTGCGGCTGGCAGACGTTCTGCAAGTGAAGATCGGACCGCAAGGAATGGAGCGGCTGCGTGCGTTTCGCAAGATCGCCAACCAGCACGTCGGCTTTGTGGTCTGCGATCGGGACATGACGATCGTCGCCATCGTCGACTCGAAAGAGCCGGAGCAGGTTCAGAATCCGCGCGACCAGAAGCTCGAGATCATCAAGCAGCGGTGTCTGCAAGCGGCGCAGGTGAAGTATTTGTGCGTGTACCCGCCGACACTGCCTCGCTACCGAGAGCTGCGCGAACAGATCCTCGGACCCGCAGGCGATCTCGTCTAAAGTCGGCCTTCAGTACGCTAGATTAAGAAGCGATCCGCGGTCGCACGCTGCCGGGCGCGACCGGGGCGCGAGTTGCGAGCCAGGTACCTCCCAGAATCAGCGAGCCGCCCAGCAGCATGTTGACGCTAAGCGGCTCACCCAGAAACAGGTAACCCCATAGAACGCCGAAAAGCGGGATGAGGAAGGTCACGCTTAGCGCGCGCGCCGGGCCGATGTTCGCAATCAGCTTGAAATAAAGCAGGTACGCGATGGCGGTCGATCCAACCGCCAGCGCGAACACATTCGCGGCGACGATCGGCGTTATTGGCCCATTCATGGGGGCGAACGGCAGGGTCGGCGCGAGCACGATTGCCGCAGCTAGCTGACTGTAGAGAGCAGTCGAAAAACTGGGAACGCCGGTCATGCGCAGCTTGGCGTAGACGCTTGCAATGCCGTAGCACATCGCCGCCGCGAGGCATGCAAACACCGCGGCGAGCGCGAGGCCGGTCACGGGTTCGGGTCGCCATCCGACCAGCAACACCACGCCCGCGAGCCCGAGCGCCATCCCGAGAAGCTTCGGCAGCGGCAACGGATCCTTGAGCCATAGCGCTGCGGCGAGCGCGCCGAAAAACGGACTGGTTGCGTTGAGAATTGCAGCGGTCGATGCGGAGATGTACTGTCCGGCGAAGCAGAACAGTGCGAACGGCAACGCCGAATTGAAGACGCCGATGACCAGGAAAGCTCGCCAGCGCTCGCGCAACGCGGGGACGTTTCCGCGCGACAGCGCGAGCACGATCAAGACCACAAACGCGAGTGCGACCCGGCTTTCGGCGAGCCAGAGCGGCCCGACGACGGGTGCGGCGACCCGGATGAAAGCGAAAGACCCGCCCCAAAGAGCTGCCAGCGCGAAGAGCCGCGCAAGATCGGCTGGCGGCATTTCAAGCCGCGGCGGCTGCCGGGAGTGCGGGTACCAGTGCGAGCTGGCCGCGAGCGCGAGCAAAGGTGCGCTCGTGTTCCAGGAGCCATGCCTTGCGCCACAAACCGCCGCCGTATCCAGTCAGCGTTCCGTCGGCACCGATCACGCGATGGCACGGCACGATGATCGTCAGCTTGTTGTCGCCGTTGGCGCGCCCGACCGCACGCACCGCCGCTGGCCGCCCTATCTTCGCGGCGACGTCGGCGTAGGAAAGCGTCTCTCCGGGAGGAATCGCGCGCAGCGTCTCCCACACCGCGCGCTGGAAAGGCGAGCCGGCGAGCTGCAACGGAGTCGTGAACGTCAGCGAGCGACCCGCGAAATACGCGTCGAGCTCCTCGCCAATGCGTTTGAGATGGCGGTGCTCACCCGGAACGACGTGCTGCGTAAGCCGACGGCGCAGCGCCTGCACTTCGCGCTCCAGGCCGCGGCGGTCGACGAATTCGAGCAAGTAGAGACCCGCGTCGTTGGCCAGCGCGAGCATCGGGCCGAGCGGTGTCTCGAACCATTTGGCGTACAGGCAGTCGACGTCGCGCGCGAGGCTCGGCGCGGTACCGAAGACTTTGGCGAAGGCCTCGCGAAAACCGCTGGACGATTCAAATCCCTGATCGAGTTGCAAGTCGAGCATGCTTTTTCCTTCTCTGACGCCGGTTAGTGCCATGCCCATCCGCCGCGCACGGTGGTAGGCGTGAAAGCTCATGCCGCAATAACGCTGGAACTGGCGACGCGCGGTCGAGGGATCGATGCCCATGCGCACCAGATCCGCCTCGCGCAATCTTCCCGATGGATCGGCCTCGACCGCGCTCAGGAGTTTCTCGACCATCGGCGCGGGCTTGCCGCGCGTCTCGAGCGGCCGGCAGCGGAGACACGGACGGTAGCCGGCGTACAGAGCATCGTGGGTCCGGGCATAGAACTCCACGTTCTCGCGCTTGGGCGTGCGGGCGTGACAGACCGAGCGGCAGAAAATGCGCGTGGTCTTCACTGCGACATAGAAAATCCCGTCGTACGCGGGGTCGCGATTGGCGAGCGCGCGGTACATCACATCAGGCGGTGGTAGTTTGGACATGGACGAATTATAGAAGCAGCGTGGATGACACGTCGCCGAAATTCAGGCAGCAAATTTGTGCCTTCCACGCTCCAACGCCCCTGCGGCTAATTACGCCAAGTTCTTACCGCGGCTCGGTCTTCGTCGTCGAGCCTCTTCAGCAGCGTCCGCGTCGCTTCGAGCGCGCGCCGCGCCCGTTCGACGGGCCCGACCGGTCCAGATGGGACAGCGGCTTCAGGCATCCGCGCTTGCGCCTGGTCCCGTATTTACCTTTGCCGGCGCATGACCGCCGAGAAACAGACGGTTGAGATTCGGATCGTCCAGCAACTCGCTCGCCGGCCGGTCGAGCGCCAGGCGCCCCATTTCCAGCACCAGCGCACGATTCGAATATTTGAGCGCGGTGCGGACGTTTTGCTCGACCATCAGCACCGTGGTTCCGTTATCGGCGAGCTTGCGTAACAGCGTCATCACCTCCTGGACCAGCTTCGGCGACAAGCCTATCGAGGGCTCGTCGATCAGCAGCACGCGCGGTCGAAGCAGGAGCGCGCGGCCGACTTCGAGCTGCTTTTGCTCTCCGCCGGACATCGTCGACGCCTGATTGTCGATCCGCTCCTTGATCCGCGGGAAAAGGGTCAGCACTTCCTCGATGCGCCCGTTCAACTCTCCGCGCGGCAGCGTGATCCCGCCCAGCTCGAGGTTGTGGCGCACCGAGAGCGAGCCGAAGAGATTCCGTCCCTGGGGCACGAATGCGATTCCTTCGGCGAGCAATGCGCGCTGTGTTTTTCCATTGACGCGCTTGCCCTCGAAGCGAACCTCGCCGCTGCGCGGCACCAGCATGCCGAAAAGCGTCTTCAGGACGGTCGACTTGCCCGCACCATTGGGCCCGATCAGCAAGGTGATTTCCCCTTTGCGGGCGTCCAGAGTCAACTCGTTCAAAATCGTGACGCTCGGCGAATAACCAGCGACGACTTTGTCGAATTCGATAATAGTGTCTGCCACGGCCGCCTCCTGACCTCGTGTTTCAGTTGCCAAATTAGTTGCCAAGATAGGCTTCGAGCACTTGCCGGTTTGCCTGTACTTCGGAAGGGGGGCCTTCCGCGAGCACCTTCCCTTCGACCATGCAGATTACGTGCGGACAGAGCTTCATGATGAAATCCATGTTGTGCTCGATGACCACGAAGCTGCCGCCCTGCGACTTGTTCAGTTGAAGCAGAAGCTCGCGCAATTGATCGACCAGACTTGGATTGACGCCGGCGCAGGGCTCGTCGAGCAGCACCAGGCGCGGCGCCGGCATGAAGGCCATGGCGATGTCGATCAGCTTCTGTTGTCCGTAGGAGAGATTCCCGGCAGGCAGCTTGGCGACGTGCTGCAATCGAAACAGCTCGATCATCTGATCGGCGTGATGGCCGCACCCGGCGTCGGGCTTGGCAAACAAGCGGCCCGGCATGGTGCCCTTGAATTCCTGGGCGGCGGCGATCAGGTTGTCGCGTACCGACAGCTTGACGAACACCTGCAATGTCTGGAAGGTGCGCCCGACGCCGCGGCGCGAGAGCTCCAGCGGCGACATGCCGGTGATGTCCTCGCCGCAGAATTCGACTGCTCCGCCGGTCGGCTTGATCTGTCCGAGGATGCTGTTGAACAGCGTCGTCTTGCCCGAGCCGTTAGGCCCGATCACACCGACGATCTCGCCGGGGCCGACCGAGAGGGTGACGCCGTCGACGGCCTTGATGGCGCCGTACGACTTTTTCATATCCTTGACTTCAAGAAACGGCGTCATCGCATACCTCCGCCTGACTTGAAGCGGTCGGTGAGCGAGAGCAGCCCGCCCGGAAGATAGACCATCAGCACGATCACCGCGAAGCCGAAGATCGCAAGATACCAATCCTGCAGGAAGCGAAGCCATTCCGGCAGGAGCACGACCACGACCGAGCCCAGCACCGGACCGAAGAAGCGGCCCGAGCCGCCGACAATGACCGCGAGCAGCATCAACAGCGATACCGACAGGTGGAACTGGCCCGGCTCGATGAAATTGACCAGGGCCGCGAGGTACACGCCTCCGATTCCGGCGCACGCCGCGCCGATCGCGAACGCGAGCAGCGTGTAGGCCGTGATGTTGACTCCGGTACTCTCGGCCCGGATCGGGTTGTCGCGCAGCGCGGCGAAGGCGCGGCCCCAGGGCGAGCGCAGCAACCACCACAGCACTGCCGCGAGCAGTATCACCGATACGAATGCGAAGTAGAAAAACGGCAAGGCGCCGTCGAGCGAATAGCCGAAGATCGACGGCCGCGGAATGTTGGAGATGCCGAAGGTGCCGCCGGTCAGGTTCTCTTCGTTACGCATGACGAGGAAAACGAGAACGTTGAACCCCAGCGTCGCGAATGCGAGGTAGTGGTGCTGGACCCGCAATGCCGGGAAGCCCAGCGCGAGCCCGACGACGAAGCACGCAATCGCCGCGATGGGCAGCGCGAACCAGAACGAGACGCCCATCTTGGTCATCAGGATGGCGGCGATGTAGGCGCCGATGCCGTAGAACGCCGCCTGCCCGATCGACATCTGCCCCGCGTAGCCGACGATGAGATTGAGCCCGAAAGCCGCCATCAGGTACACGCAAAGCAACGTCATCAGATAGACGCCATAGCTCTTGAGGAAGTGCGGCAGGATGGCGTACAGCACCAGGCCGATCACCAAGCCGATTCTTTGTAGGTTGCTCATACCTTGCGCTCCTCGGTCTTGCCCAGAAGACCTTCGGGCCGGAAGATGATGACGACCAGGAACAGCATCAGCGCGACGCCTTCCTTGTATGCAGGCGAGATGTAGGCGCCCGTCAGGTTCTCCAGCACGCCCACCAGGACTCCGCCGAGCAGCGCGCCGCGAGTCTGATTGAAGCCGCCGATGATCGCGGCGTAGAAGGCCTTGAGGCCGATCGACTCGCCCATGTCGAACTTCGCAAGATAGGTCGGAGTGACCAGAAGCGCGGCAACAACCGAGAGCACCGCGTTGATCAAAAAGGTGTAGAGCACCATGCGCGCGACGTTGATGCCGAGAACCCTGGCCGAGTCGGTGTTCTGCGCCACCGCCTGCATTGCGCGGCCGGTCACGGTGCGGTTGAGAAACATTTGCAGACTGATGACGATCACACCGGCAAGCACCAACGTGCCCACGTCCATATACGACACCTTGAGCGGACCCAGCGAGAGCAGGCCGTCCGGGAAAATGCTGTTGAACGGCTGCGCTTGCGCGGTCACGCCAGCCTTGACCAGTTGCTTGACCCCGATCGACAAGCCCAGCGTGGCAATGACCAGCGGAATCACGCCATGGCGGATCAGCGGGTCGACCATTGCGCGCTTGAAGGTGTAGCCCAGCAGAATCATCGCGACCAGGCACGTAAGCAGGAACGCGAGCCATAACGGAAGGCCGGCGGTGTTGATGAAGAACAACATCACGAAGGCGGGGACCATGACGAACTCGCCTTGCGCGAAGTTGATGGTGCCCGACGCTTGCCACAACAGCGTGAACCCGAGAGCGCAAAGGGCGTAGATCGCGCCGGTCGCGGTCCCCGAGATGATGAGTTGCACCAGGTCAACCATGTCCATCCCCCAATCTGATCCAGACCATCGCTACCGTCCGGGCCTTGACGGCATCCTTGATGTAACGCGCGAGCTTGGGCATGGCGGTGGTCTGCGTAAAGGACATGCGAAACACATATGGATTGCCTG
This sequence comes from Casimicrobiaceae bacterium, assembly GCA_035568975.1. GTDB lineage: Bacteria > Pseudomonadota > Gammaproteobacteria > Burkholderiales > Casimicrobiaceae > PALSA-1003. Next base: position 79,329 of record DATMNH010000260.1, on the reverse strand, counting down.
CGGCGTGATGTTCGCCGCTTCGCCGCCCGTGATCCGATTGAAATTTTTCATGATCGCTGTATTCCTCCTCCTTCGCTCGATCGCTATGTTCCGGCAAACGATCGGCTGCGGGAAGCGGCGGGCCGGCGCGCGACTCCGGAATAGCTGGGCTCTACGGGCAATGCGTATCGGTGCCGCACGGTACTCCTCCTGGCCTCTTTGGGGCGATTAACGCACTCTTGTTCGACTATCGAACGAATTATCGGCGGAATTATTATGGCAGGTCAAGGGCGATTATCGAAAAATAGGGCGATTATCGACCAAATGGCCGGCCGGTATCGAATGAAGTCGACATCGTCGCGAAGCCGTCTCGCGAAAGCCGGCGGCTACGAGGCACCGATTACACCTCGATCCGCTGGACGAACGTCGGCTGCCCGCCGGTACGCAGAACCGGCGGCGCGAACCCCGCGAGCGGCACCGGATCGGGCGCGGCGAGCTCGATGAATTCAAGGCCGTCCGTGCCGATGGGATCTTGCTGCTGAGTCAAATGGATGATCGCGGGGAATGCGGGAATGCCGATCAAGTATTCGGTCGCGGCGACGGTAGCTCTTGTATCGCGGCGGATCGAGCCGGCGTGGCTTGCATTTCAGGCCATGTAATTGGTGTAGCCCCAGAGAAGAAGCAGCGCGCCCGCGACGGACAGGAACCAGCCGGCGGGGTGAAACTTTCCGTCGGGCGACGTCCAGATGAGGTCGCTGATCACGCCTCCGACCACCGAGCCGCCGATACCAAGCCCGACGGTGAGCCAGAATCCAAGCGGAACCGTGCCGGGAAAGATCCAGCGGGCGAGGACGCCGACAATGAAGCCGACGATAATGGTTCCAATAATGCTCAGGATACCCATAAGGTGCTCTCCTCAATCAACGACATCGCGCCGGGACGCTAGGAGCAAGCTGGCGATCCATCACCGTGGGCTTGCCGGTCGGCGCTAACCGAAGTTAATTGCATTGCCGGCGGGATTGCCGTCGGCGTTGCCGGTGCCGTGGCTGCCGATGCATCCTAGCATAGCGTCCGAGTCGGGCCGCGGGTAAGTTTCGATAGCATCCGAACGACCAAGCGCTACCTATTACGGAGATGCTCATGCGCACCACCCTTACGATTGTCGCCAGTGTAGCTGCGCTGTCCTTGGTGTCGCTCGCAGCACACGGTGCTTGCGACGCCAAGAGTCCCGATCATCTCGTCGCACTGGTCGAGCTCTATACATCGGAGGGATGCGACAGCTGCCCACCCGCGGATAACTGGCTGTCACGCCTGGTCGGTGGAGACGACGCGCGTCCTGCGCTTACCCGGGTGGTTCCGATTGCATTCCACGTCGACTATTGGGATCGGTTGGGATGGAAGGATCGCTTCGCCAGCGCAAAGTACACCGATCGTCAGTATGAACAGATGCGCCGCCAGCGAGCGACGTTCGTCTTCACGCCGCAAGTCATGCTGCAAGGAAAGGACTTCGGGCAATGGCGCGCAGCGGCCGATCCGGCAGCGGCGATTGCGGCGGTCAACGCGCGTCGCCCACGAGCAAATATCGAATTGGCGGTCGAGGCGCAAGGGACAAACGCCATCGTCGACGTTCATCTGAAAGTACCGGACGTTCGCGACCGCGGCCACGCCGTCGTTGCAGTCGCGTTGGTACAGAGCAAGCTTTCGAGCGACGTCAAGGCCGGAGAAAATGCCGGCAAGCGACTCACCCATGATCATGTCGTGCGGCAATGGCGCGACGGCATTTCACTCGACGCCGCAGGCGAGGTGCGCCAGCGATTCCAATTCCCGCTGCCTGCCGATCCCGGCCCGCTCGAAATCGTTGCATTCGCGGAAGACGCCGCGGGCGGCGACGTGCTGCAGGCACTCGCTTTGCCTTTGTGCGGACGTCCGTAACGCTTCCTGTTCGACCTGTGTCGCGCACGAACCATGCGATGACCTTGGCATCGGAGCGGAATGAGCCGACGTTTCGACGGTACCGGCGAAGCCTCTGAAGCCCGGCGCGACAATCGCTTGCCTTAGTCATCGGGTTTCCCGTAAGCTTCCCGGCATCGCGTAGCTGCTATGCCTATCAAGGCCTATCAAGGCCAACGGGCTCCGGGACTGTTCGCCGGATGTCTAGCCCGCGCCCGGCAGCCAAAGGTTCAGCAGGAGTTTCATCTTAGGAGGAGCAACGATGAGCACAGCCAGTCGTCCCGTAGGGCCCGCGCATGTTCAGCTGAGCTCGAAGACCGAAGAACGGCGAGTCATTTTCGCGTCTTCGCTGGGAACGGTCTTCGAGTGGTACGACTTCTACCTGTACGCGACCCTGGCGCCGTTTTTCGCGGCATTGTTCTTTCCCAGTGGTAACGATACGGCGGCGCTGCTGTCGGCCTTTGCCACCTACGCGGCGGGCTTCCTGGTGCGGCCTTTCGGGGCGCTGGTGTTCGGCCGCATCGGCGATCTGGTCGGGCGTAAGTACACCTTCCTGGTGACCATCGTGGTGATGGGCTTCTCGACCTTCGCGGTCGGCCTGCTGCCGACCTTCCAGGCCATCGGCTGGGGCGCGCCGATCCTGCTGGTCAGCTTGCGTTTGTTGCAGGGCTTGGCGCTGGGCGGCGAATACGGCGGGGCGGCCACCTATGTAGCCGAGCATGCGCCGCAGAATCAGCGCGGCTACGATACCGCCTGGATCCAGACCACGGCGACGCTTGGCTTCTTCCTGTCGCTGGCGGTCATCTACATGTGCCGCTTCACCGGCTGGATCGCCCCGGCGGATTTCGCGCAGTGGGGCTGGCGCATACCGTTCCTGGTCTCCCTGATCCTGCTGATTTTCTCGATCTACATCCGGCTCAAGCTCAACGAATCGCCGGTATTCCAGCGGATGAAGGCCGAGGGCAAGGGGTCGAAGGCTCCGCTGCGCGACAGCTTCCTTAAGTATCCGAACAACAAGTACGTGCTGCTGGCATTGCTGGGCGCGACGGCCGGGCAGGGGGTGGTCTGGTATACGGGGCAGTTCTACGCGCTGTTCTTCCTGATCATCACGCTCAAGCTCGATGGCGCGACGACCTACACCCTGATCGCGATTTCGCTGCTGATCGGGACGCCGTTTTTCATTGTCTTCGGCGCGCTGTCGGACAAGATCGGACGGCTGAAGATCATCCTGGCCGGGTGCCTGATTGCGGCTGTCACCTACTTTCCGCTGTTCAAGGCGCTCACCCATTACGTGAATCCGGCACTGGAAACATTCCAAACCACGACACCGGTCAGCGTGGCGGCGAAGGACTGTGCCTTCCACGTCTTCGTGACCCCGTTCACGAAGTATTCGGAATGCGATCGAGCCAAGGACTTTCTGACCAAGCTGGGCCTGTCGTTCACGTCCACCGATCTGCCGGCGAGCTCGCCGGACAACGTGGTGGTCAAGATCGGCAACACCGAGCTTAAAGGGTGGGAAGAGAAGCGCGCGGCCGACACCCTCAAGGCGGCTGGCTATCCGGCGAGCGCGGACAAATCCAAGGTCAACTATCCGATGACCTTGCTGATCCTGGTCATCATGATGATCTACGTGACCATGGTCTACGGACCGATCGCGGCGTTCCTGGTCGAGTTGTTCCCGACCCGCATCCGCTACACCTCGATGTCGCTGCCCTATCACATCGGCAATGGCTGGTTCGGCGGCATGCTGCCGCTGCTCGCCACGGCCATGGTCGCCGCCAGCGGCGATATCTATTACGGGCTTTGGTATCCGATCGTGGTGGCGATCATGACCGTGGTCGTGGGAGCGCTGTTCCTGCGCGACAACAAGGACCGCGATATCGAGTCTGGCTGACGATCACATCCCGCCCGGCGTTGCGCCGGGAACGCGAACGGACAAAGGCTCCGGTTTCGACCGGGGCCTTTTTTCAACTCCGGTGCCCGGTTTCGAGCCGAGCTCTTTTTATCTTCGACACAGAGCTCCCGTTATATACTCGGCCCCCGCGGCGGGCCAACCGAGGGTCTGAATGAAGAACAAGATGCGCCATTGGGTACGGCAGCTCGGACCCGGATTGATCACTGGCGCGGCTGACGACGACCCCTCGGGCATCGCCACCTACTCCCAGGCGGGCGCGCAATTCGGCTTTCACACCCTGTGGGCCATCGTCTTCACCTATCCGCTGATGGTCGGCATTCAATTGGTGAGCGCGCGAATCGGGCGCGTCACCGGTCACGGTCTCGCGTCGAATATCGGACGCCATTTTCCCCGTCTGGTGCTCTATGGCGTGGTCGCTTTGCTGGTCATCGCCAACACCATCAACATCGCCGCCGACATCGCGGCGATGGGCGATGCGGTCCAGTTGCTGATTGGAGGGCCACCACAGGTCTATTCGGTGGCGATCGGCGTCCTTTGCCTGGTGCTGCAGGTGTTCCTGCCCTATCAGCGTTACGTGCGCTACCTCAAGTGGCTGACCCTCGCGCTCCTTTCCTACGTCGTTCTGGTTCTGACGATCCACATTCCGTGGCGCGAAGTCGCAACGCGCACCGTTTCGCCGCATTTCGCGCTGACCACAGAATATCTGACCGTGGTGGTTGCGGTCTTCGGTACCACCATCAGCCCGTATCTTTTTTTCTGGCAGGCGTCGCAGGAGGTCGAGGAGCTCAACGCGGACCCCGCTGCCGGAGCGCTCGCCCACGCGCCCGAAGGCGCCGCCGATCATTTGCACCGGATCAAGGTCGACACCTACCTCGGCATGGCATTCTCGAACATCGTCGCGTTTTGCATCATTCTCGGTACCGCGGCGACGCTGAATGTCGCGGGCATCACCGAGATCCAGACGTCCGCGCAAGCCGCCGGGGCACTGCGGCCGCTGGCGGGCGAATTCAGCTTCGTGTTGTTCGCACTCGGCATCATCGGCACCGGCATGATCGCAGTTCCGGTGCTCGCCGGCTCGGCCGCGTATGCGGTTGCGGAAACATTCGAATGGAAGCGAGGCCTCGACCTCAAGCTGATCGAGGCGCGAGAGTTCTACGCCATCATTGCACTGGCCACGCTGGGCGGGGTGGCGCTGGATTTTTCGCCCATCGATCCGATCCGCGCCTTGTTCTGGTCGGCGGTGATCAACGGCGTGATTGCGGTGCCGATCATGGTCGTGATGATGCTTCTTGCCGACGATCCCAAGGTCATGGGCGATTTCGTGGTCACGCGTCGGCTGAAGGCCCTTGGCTGGCTGGCGACCGGTACGATGGCGGCGGCGGTTGTGGCGATGATCGCCACCTGGTGAGTCTGCAGTCCCGGCGGCGGCCAAAGCCAAGGTGCGTGGGGCGGTCGACGACATCAAGGCGCGCTTGCCGAGCGCATCGATACGCTCGTAACTTCCAGCGATCATTCCGGCTAGCAGACCGTCTGATGCCGGTGGATGCAGGTGCGCAGCACCTCGACCGGGTCGCGCTTCCACCAATCGTTCGCCGAAAAAATCTCGACCTCGTGCGCGCCGCGATAGCCGGCGCGCTCCATCCACGACCGGATCAGCGGCAGATCGATGACGCCGTCACCCATCATGCCCCGGTCGAGCAGCAGGTCGCGTGTGGGAACGAGCCAATCGCAAAGGTGGAAGGCGAGCAAGCGCTTGTCACCCGCGCGCTCGATCTGATCCTTGAGCTCTCGATCCCACCACACATGGTAGACGTCGACGGCGATGCCAAGGCCGTCGTCGCCGAGCTCATCGCACAGATCGTTAGCCTGAGCCATGGTATTTACGCAGGCGCGATCCGCAGCGTACATCGGATGCAGAGGTTCGATCGCAAGGGGCATGCCGGACGACCGCGAGTATTCGAGCAGATCGCCCAGGCCGTCCCGGACCATCGAGCGGGCGCCCGCCAGATCCTTGGACGCGATACGGCCGTCGCGATCCTTGGGCAATCCGCCGACCACCAGTACAAGGCATCTGGCTCCGACGGTAAGCGCCTCGTCGACCGCACGGCGGTTGTCGTCCCGCGCCGCGCGGCGTCCGGCGCCGTCGATGGCCGGAAACATGCCTCCGCGGCAATAACCGGAAACGAAGAGGCCGGCGTCGCGAATGCGCTGCGCGGTTTCCTTGAGGCCGGTTTCGGCTACCTGATCGCGCCACGGCGCGATGCCACGAATGCCGAGCGCCGCGCAGCCGCTGATGATGTCGGGCAGGCGCCACTGCTGGCGAACCGTCGCTGTGTTGATCGACAGCAGGCCGGCATCGGGGGTCGGAAACGATTCAGGCACGAATTTCCATCGTCATCGCTGACGGGTGCATTTCATACGTCGACCCCGTGCAGCGCGCAGAGCGTGCGCATTCTCTCGCTCGCGAGCTCGGGATTGGCAACCAGGCCGGCAGCGTCCGCGAGCCTGAACAGCTCGACGAAATGAAGAAGGTTGCGCGCACTCTGCTGGCCGCCGACCATGACGAAATGTTTTTGCATGCCGTTCAGCCAGGCGAGAAAGATCACGCCGGTCTTGTAAAAGCGGGTCGGCGCACAGAACACGTGGCGGGACAGCGGAACGGTGGGCGCGAGGATCGCATCGAACGCAGCGCGATTGCCGCGGCTGAGCGCCGCGAGTGCGGCCGCCGCCGCGGGCGCGATCGGATCGAAGATGCCGAGAAGCGCATCCGAGTATCCCGATTCGTCGCCAGCGATGAGCTCGGCGAAATTGAAATCGTCGCCGGTATACATGCGCACGCCAGAAGGCAAACGCCTTCGCATGGCGATCTCCTTGTGCTTGTCGAGCAGCGAGATCTTGATGCCGTCGACCTTGGAAGCGTAGCGCTCGATGACCTCGAGACAAACGTCCATCGCGCGGTCGGGATCGGCGTGTCCCCAGTAGCCGGCGAGCGCGGGATCGAACATGTCGCCCAGCCAGTGCAGGATCACCGGCTCGCGCACCTGTCGCAGGATGCGCGTGTAGACCTTGACGTAGTCGTCGGGCGACTTGGCACACGCCGCCAGCGCGCGGCTGGCCATGAGGACGATGCGGCCGCCGCGGCTTTCGACGGCTTCGCATTGCAGCTCGTACGCATCGACGACATCGTCGGATGTCGTATTGGGCCGCGGCTCGAGATGGTCGGTGCCGGCGCCGCAGGCGATGAGTGCCCCTGGCATCGCGCGCGCGAGCGAGAGCGATCGATCGATCAACTCGAGCGAGCTTGGCCAGTCTAGGCCCATGCCGCGCTGCGCGGTGTCCATCGCTTCGGCGACGCCAAGCCCCAGCGACCAAAGGTAACTCCGGTAGGAGAGCGTCGCGTCCCAGTCGACCGCCGGCGAGAGCCACGGGTCGGCAGATGAAAAAGGGTCGGCAACGACGTGCGCCGCCGAATACGCGATACGGTTAAAGCGGGTGCCGGGCTCGGGAAGCGCCCAGTTTCCCGGTCCGCGCAGCGTGTAATCGTGCAAGCTGCCATCGGCGCGAGGCAAGCGCAGGCGAATGCGACTCACGGTGTCAAGCCTCGAGAGCCGGGACGTCGAGCCACCGCCGCTCGGCCCAGCTCCTGAGGCCCAGCTCGGCGAGCTGGACGCCCTTGGCGCCTTCGAGAAGGTTCCAGCGGAAGGGCGTGTCATCGTACAAATGGCGAATGAACAACTCCCATTCGACCTTGAACGCGTTGTCGTAAATCTGGTTGGTCGGAATCTTCTGCCAGGTATCGAAAAAGTTGATCGTTTGCGGGACGTCGGGGCTCCATACCGGCTTCGGGGTGTTGCCGCGCGGCTGCGTCCAGCAGTCAGTGAGTCCCGCGACGGCGGAGCCCAGCGTTCCGTCGACGTGGAAGGTAACGAGGTCGTCGCGGCGCACCCGTGTCGCCCAGGAGCTGTTGATCTGCGCGATCACCGGCCCGTGCGAGCCGGCGAGCTGGAACGTTGCGTACGCAGCGTCGTCCGCCGTCGCCTTATATTCGCGGCCCTGCTCGTCCCAGCGCTTCGGAATGTGTGTCGCGCCGAGACAGGAGACACTTTTGACCTCGCCCCAGAGATTGTCGAGCACATAGCGCCAGTGGCAGAGCATGTCGACAATTATTCCCCCGTCTTCTTCCTTGCGATAATTCCACGACGGCCGCTGTGCGGGCTGCCAATCGCCTTCGAACACCCAGTACCCGAACTCCCCCTGCACCGACAGGATGCGGCCGAAGAATCCGGAGTCGACCAGCATCTTCATCTTGAGCAAGCCAGGGAGCCAGAGCTTGTCCTGCACCACACCGTGCTTGACGCCCGCGGCCTTCGCTGCGTGGTAGAGATCCATCGCTTCGCGAACGGTCGGCGCCACCGGCTTTTCGGTGTAGATGTGCTTGCCGGCAGCGATGGCTTGCTTGATGAGCTTTGGCCGCAAGCCGGTCGACGCCGAATCGAAGTAGAGCGCATCGTCCTTGCTTGCCAGTGCTGCGTTGAGATCGGTGCTCCAGCGAGTCACACCGTTGGCTGCTGCGAGCTGCGAGAGCTTGTCGGCGTTGCGGCCGACGAGGATGGGATCGGGCATCACCCGCCGGCCGTCGGCAAGGCGCACTCCGCCCTCGTTTCGGATTGCGCAGATCGAGCGGATGAGATGCTGATTGGTTCCCATCCGCCCGGTGACGCCGTTCATGATGATGCCGAGTCGCTCGATGGCCATGATGAATCCTTGTGTGCGAGCGTTGGTTTGTTAACGCGCGCTCGGCTCGCGAATGCAGAAATTCGAATCTGTCGCGCAACTGCGCCGCGTCGGCACTCAATAATGATACCGAGACATCCGGCGCATCATTGCATCATCCTCTCTTCGCGCGCGGCGATGCGATGCGCCATGGGCTCGAGTGTCGTCCAGTCGGGCTCCGCTCCCGAGGCAAATCCCGGAATTTCGAGCGAGGCCAAGGCGATCGATCCGTCACGGATCGCCAGGCGCACGGAGCCGTGGCTCCTCTCATACAAACCTGGATGCGCAGACAGAAAGCGTTGCTGTTCGGTAGCATCCGCGCCCTGACCGGCGAAGCCGTTGACGTAATGGTGCCCATTGCGCTCCACGTGCGAGAGTCCGAGCACACTCGCCAGCGCGAGGTCCTGTTGCACCGCGAGTCCCGGCTGCATCGTCAGGTCTTCCCCAGAAAGGAAATAGCGGCGCGGTGCGTACCTGTTCCAGAGCGTACACCGGGCCGCGTTGAGCAATGATTTGTAGATGCCCTTGCAGCTCTTGCTCGAAACGCCGGAGTAGCCGAGCGCACGCGCCGCCGGAAACGCATCCAGCGTTGCATCGGACTCGTCGATCAACAGCGGCTTCGAGCGCGCAAGCTCCGATACATCCGTTTCCAGAGCCAGCGCACGAGGCAGCGGCTGCTCCAGATACAGCGTTGCCGCAACCAAGCGGGCGAGCGACGGCGTCGCGGCGGCCTTGCGCCAGAATTCGGCGATCATCCTCACATCCGCGAACTGCTCGTTGCCGTCCAGTGTCACCGTATACTCCGGCAACCTGTCGAGGACGACGGCGATCTCGCTCAGGCGGCGCAGATCTGCGTCAGGATTCCCACTGAGTTTGAGCTTGAAGTATCGGTTCCCGTACACGGCGATTACCTGCTCGAGTGTCCCCGGCAGACCATCACCGGCGCCCCCGCCAGCGTCAGTCGTCCCGATCGGATCGAGCATGCCCACGGTGTGGCGCGCCGCAATTCGGGCGAGAGACCCTAGCCCGCGAAAGAACCGGCCAAGGTCGAAGCGGGCAAGGTCGGGGGTCAGCGAGCGATCGATGCCGGGGGCGTTACCGCGGATCGCAACGTTGAACGACACACCCAGCGCGCGACACAGTGCATCGAGGATGGCGCGATCGATGAGCGACGGACCGTAATTGGACACGAGCGCGCTCAGTCCCAGTGTCTCGCCGGATGCGAGCAGCGAGTGGTAGTGCGCCGTGGAGTGGCCAAACGCGGTGCGCGATGAGCTTTCCGATGCATAGGCGTCCGCCGCGTTGGCTAACGCCTTTCGCAAGTCGGAAACGTTTTCGGCATTCGATTTCTGTGGCGACTTGTCGAACCATTTGGGAATCATCAACTCGGCCGCCGCGCCCTGGGCCTCGGCGCCATTCGATGCCACGTCGGAAAGCCGGATGCGCGTGCGCACAAAGGCCTGCGGAGCGTGCGTCACCGTCGCCGCGCCGAAGCGGAACGGAATGCGCAGGGCGACCGGGCGCTCATAGAGCTCGATCGCGATTACATGAAATGTCGGTGCAGTCACGAAAGCGATAAGTGAACGCTCCGCTCACGCGTCGAGCGAGCCCTGAGCGTAGAAATGCGCCCGAATCTTCTGTGCCAGCGCGCCGAATTCCGCACCGGCCATCATCGCCAGCGTTCGCGGGCGCGGCAATGGTATATCGTAAATCGCAGCAATCGAACCAGGACGCTCGCTCATGACCAATACCCGATCGGACAGAAAAATCGCTTCGGGAATGCTGTGCGTAATGAGCAGCACGGTCTTCCTTGCCGCCGACCAGATGCGCTGGAGCTCGAGGTTCATTTTCTCCCGAGTCATCGCATCGAGCGCGCCAAACGGCTCGTCCATCAGAAGGATGGCCGGATCGTGCACCAGTGCCCGGCAGATCGACGCGCGCTGCTGCATGCCGCCGGAAAGCTGCCACGGATACTTGTTCTCGAATCCTTTCAGTCCCACCATCTCGACCAGCTCGCGGGCGTGTTCGAGACCGCGCTCGTGCGGGAGCTTGCGTACCTCGATCTGGAGCATGATGTTTTCGAGAACCGTGCGCCATGCCAGCAGCACATGGTTCTGGAACACGATGCCGATGCTGCCCGCGGGGCCATCGACCTTCTTGCCCGCAATCTCGATCGAACCTCTTGTCGCGGGAAGCAGGCCTCCAACAAGCTTCAAGAGCGTGCTCTTGCCGCACCCGCTGGGTCCGACTACCGAGAGGAACTCCCCCTCATGGATGTCGAACGCCAGCGGTTTGAGCGACTCGACTTCGCCCTCGGCGGTGCGATAGGCCTTGGCCACTCCAAGCATACGAATCAACGCCGGGCGCGTTGAATCAGCTGGAGCCGTGTGGCTGGTCGAAGCGCTCAAGGGCAGATCAGGGCAGATCAGGGAAGATAGTCGAGCACGACCCAGTCTTCGGCCTTGCCCTTGGTCGCGGGGTCGAGGCCGCCGTACTGCGCAAGCAGATCGAGCGACTCGCTCACATCGGTCATCGAGACGCGCAACGGACGCTGCTTCGCCGTCTCCTTGGTGTGATAGAGCGCGGTCGTTTGCTTGAGGCCGATAATCAAGGTTTCGCGTACCCCGGCCTTGGCGTTGGCCTTGAGCATCGCATCGACCGCGGCCTCGGGATTCTTTTCGGATTCCTCGAGTGCCCGTGTCGTGGCGCGCAGGAAGCGCTTGACCAGGTCGGGCTTGGACTTCAGTGTTTCATTGTTGACGATAATGCCGGAGCTGATCATGTTGACGCCGTAATCGGCGAAGCGAATCGGGTAGACCGGTTTCTTGGTCGCGTCCTGAAGCTTGATCGCCTGATCCATGACATAGCCGAGCAAAAGATCTGCCTGCCCGCTCATGACCGCATTGAGCTTGGTCTGGGCATCGCCGGCGACGGTCTTGAAATCGGTTTCCTTGATCCCCGTCTTCTTCAGGAACAAGGGCCAGATCTGCGACATCGAGTCGCCCGGAGTTATTGCCACGGTCTTGCCGGCGATGTCCTTGGGGGCGCGGATATTCTTTTCGGCAAAACCCATGACCGACATCGGCGAAAGCTGCAGCGCGACGCCGACGCTTCTGACCGGCGCGCCCTTGGCGGCGGCTTTGATCATCGTCGGGACGTCGACATAGCCGAAGGTGGCGGTGTTGGCCGCGACGGCCTGCACCGTCACGCCCGAGCCCCGTCCTTCCTGAATGTCGAGATCGATACCCTCCTGATCGTAGAACCCGCGCTCCTTGCCCAGAAAGAACGGCGCGTGCTCGCTGTACAGATACCAGTTGAGCATCAGAACGACTTTTTCCTTCGTTTGGGCCTGGGCGATGCCGGCCGACAACATCGTCGCCGCTAGGAACATCGCAACAGATCGCAAAAGTGCCTTCATGAACTCCTCCTTGAGACGGATGGAAACCAAACTGGGTCAGGCTGTGGCAGCGGTCATTACGTCGGCACGGCGGGACTGGTGCCACGGGATCATTGCGTTCTCGACCAGGTCGACGATGGCGAACAGGATTACACCCATCATCGAAAGCACGAACAGCGCGGCGAACATAAGCGGCAGATCGAAGTTGCCGTTGGCGATCTGCAGTACATAGCCGATGCCCGAGTTCGAGCCTACGAATTCGCCGACGACTGCCCCGACGACCGCCAGCGTAGCCGAAACTTTCAGCCCGCTGAAGATGCTTGGCAGCGCCTGTGGGAGGCTGAACTTGAGAAACATCTGCAACCGGGAAGCGCGCATCGACCGGGCGAGATCGATCATCTCGGTCTCCATCGACTTGAAGCCCATGACGGTAGCCACGACAACGGGAAAAAATCCGAGGAGGAACGCCGAGATCACCTTGGGAAAGATGCCGAAGCCGAACCAGACGACGAACAACGGTGCGATCGCAATCTTGGGCACGCTCTGCGAGAACACCAGCAGCGGGTAAACGTAGCTTTCGACCAGTCTTGAGTACGCGATAAGCATCGCGATCGGTATGCCAAAGAGGATCGAGAGTCCGAATCCGCCCAAAGTCGCGTATCCCGTGAACAGGCTCTCGCGCCAAAGCCGCGGCCATTCGGCGACGAGCATCTTGGCAACGTCCCAAGGCGCAGGAATGAGGTACGGCGGAATCTTGAAAACCCTGATCACGAGGTCCCACAGAACGAATATCGCGACGATCAGAATCAGCGGGCGGGCCAGCTGCGACTCGAGTACACGCCGCGGCCACAGGTGCACGGTGGACATCGATGCAACTCCTCCTGATAACGTTGCCGGTAGATACAACTTACCAGTGCTCGCCTGAACGATCTTGGTCTCGGCCGCTTCGCTTAACCTGCTCGCGCAGGTTAGCCTCGCCCAGATCGTACGCGCTCACACCTATCGGTGCTCGCCCACCCGCACGATCTTCATCGCATTGGTGCCGCCTGACTTACCCATGGGCTCGCCGATGGTAAGCACGATCAGGTCGCCGCGCTGGACCTGGCCGCGCGTCACCAGCAAATCCTCGGCGGCGCGAAGCACGGCCTCGCGATCGTCTCCCTGCTCGAGGTAGAGCGGCTGCACGTTGCGGTAGAGTGCCATCTTGCGCTGCGACGAGACCTCGGGCGTCAGCGCGAAGATCGGGCAGCCGCAATTGTGCCGCGACATCCACAGCGCGGTCGAGCCGGACTGGGTCAGCGATGCAATCGCCTTGACCTGAAGATGGAAGGCGGTAAAGAGTGCGCCCATCGCGATCGATTGGTCGATGCGGGTAAACGTACGATCGAGAAAATCGCGATCGAGCTTGACCTCGTCGGACTTCTCCGCCTCGGCGCAAATCTGGCTCATCGCTTCGATGGTTTCCACCGGGAAGCGCCCGGCAGCGGTCTCCGCCGAGAGCATGACGGCGTCGGTGCCGTCGAGCACCGCGTTGGCAACGTCGGACACCTCCGCGCGGGTCGGCACCGGGTTGTAGATCATCGATTCCATCATCTGCGTGGCGGTGATGGTGAGCTTGTTTCGCTCGCGTGCGAGCCGGATCATCCGTTTTTGCAGACCGGGAACGGTCGCATTGCCGACTTCGACCGCGAGATCGCCGCGCGCGACCATGATGCCATCGGATGCATCGATGATCTCCTCGAGCGCGGTGATTGCCTCGGCTCGCTCGATCTTCGCGATCAGCAGCGCTTTGCCCCCGGCTGCGCGCAAGAGCTGCCGCGCCATGTACATGTCTTCCTTGTTCTTCGGAAACGAGACGGCAAGGTAGTCGGCGTCGATGGCGACCGCGGTCTTCATGTCCTCCATGTCCTTGGCGGTCAACGCCGGAGCGGTGAGCCCTCCCCCCAGACGATTGATGCCCTTGTTGTTCGACAGTACGCCGCCGACTTCGACGCGCGTCACGATTTCGCTGCCACGCACCGATTCGACGCGCAGCCGGATCAGGCCATCGTCGAGCAGGAGCACCGCACCGGGCTCTACGTCGCGCGGCAGCTCCTTGTAGTCGAGGCCCACACCTTCTTCGTCGCCAAGCTCGCGGTCGGCATCGAGCACGAATGTCTGGCCGCTCTTGAGGGTCACTTTGCCAAGCGTGAACTTGCCGACGCGGATCTTGGGCCCCTGCAGGTCCGCCATGATCGCGACCTCGCGGCCGATCGAATGGGCCGCGTTGCGGACCAGCGCGGCCCGTTGCCGGTGATCGCCGGCGGTGCCGTGAGAGAAGTTCAGGCGCATGACGTCGACCCCGGCAGCAAGCATGCGCGTCAGCACGTCGAGGCTGCTGCTCGCGGGCCCCAGCGTCGCGACAATCTTGGTCGTTCTCTGCATGATGTTCCTGATTCGACGGCCGCCCGCTTGGCGCTTCAGGCCGCTGCCCGCTTTTCGAGAATCTCCACCGCGGGCAGCTTCTTGCCTTCGAGGAATTCGAGAAAGGCGCCGCCTCCGGTGGAGATGTAACCTATGCGGTCCTGCACCCCGTATTTGGCGATCGCCGCCAGCGTATCGCCGCCTCCGGCAATGGAAAAAGCCGGCGATTCGGCAATCGCCAGCGCCAGCGCTTTGGTGCCTTCGCCGAACGCATCGATTTCAAACACGCCGACCGGGCCGTTCCAGACGATCGTTCCCGCCTTGGCAATGATCGTCTTCAACGCCATCACGGTCTGCGGGCCGATGTCCAGAATCATGTCGTCGACGGCGATGTCCGAGATCGCCTTCAGCGCCGGGGTCGCGGTCGCGGATAATTCTTTTGCCACGACCGCGTCGATCGGTATCGGAACCTTACCCGGAAAAGCGTCGAGGATGCCCTGTGCCTCGCCCACGAGGCCGGGTTCCGCGAGCGAGATGCCGATGCGGCCGCCGGCGGCGAGCAGAAACGTGTTCGCGATTCCGCCACCGATGATGAGAGTATCGACCTTCACCGCGAGATGAGTCAGTACGGACAGCTTGCTCGATACCTTGGAGCCGGCGACGATGGCGACCAGCGGACGGGCCGGATGCGCCAGTGCTTTTCCCAGCGCGTCGAGCTCGGCTGTTAACAAGGGACCGGCGCAGGCGATCGCCGCGTATTTGGCGATGCCGTAGGTCGACGCTTCCGCTCGATGCGCGGTTCCGAACGCGTCGTTGACATAAACGTCGCACAGTGCCGCCATTTTCCTCGCCAGATCGTCGTTGTTTTCCTTCTCACCGAGGTTGAAGCGGCAATTCTCCAGCAGGACGACATGGCGCGGCTCGAGCGCCTCCAGCCACGCGCCACCGTCGACCCAATCGCGGATCAATGGAACGTCCGTGCGCAGCAGTTGCGAGAGGCGCCTGGCGATGGGCGCCAGCGATTCTTTCTCGGTCCACAGCCCCTCCTTCGGCCGTCCGAGATGCGAAGTCACCATCACCCGCGCGCCGCCATCGATCGCTTGCTTGATGCAGGGAACGGAGGCGCGGATACGGGTGTCATCGGTGATATTGCGCTGCTCATCCTGCGGAACGTTCAGATCGGCGCGAATGAATACTCGCTTTCCGGCAAGTGTCGCGTCGGAAAACCGGATGAATGTCATGGCCGCTCTAGCGCTCCTGGAGAACCGAAGGGCGGGCGCCCCCGGCACGCAACGCGTTCAGCTGGTCGAGAGCGCGGCTGGCCGTGGTGACGAACAAGAACGGGAAGAGCGCGTGGACGACCGCGGCGAGCCCACCCATGGTCATGCGCGCCCCGAATCGCAGCGCAAACCGGCAGTGCTGCGAGTAGGTCTCGCCCACCGAAGAGGGATGAGCCGTAAAGAGGTTGGTCACGGCGTTTTTCCTTATCGCTATCGGGCTGCCATCAACGCCATCGTCGTATCCAGCATGCGATTTGAAAAGCCCCACTCGTTGTCATACCACGAAGACACCTTGACCAGCCTTCCCGAGACCTTGGTGAGCGTCGCATCGAATACCGAAGAACGTGCGTCGTGGTTGAAATCGATCGAAACAAGCGGAGCGGTGTTGTAGCCCAGCAGTCCCGTCAGCGGCGCGGACTCGGAGGCCACTTTCATGATCGCGTTCACTTCGTCGACGCTCGTGTCGCGCGCGGCGACGAAAGACAGATCGACGATGGAGACATTGATGGTCGGCACGCGGATGGCGTAACCGTCGAGCTTGCCGTTGAGCTCCGGCAGCACGAGGCCGACGGCGGCCGCGGCACCGGTCTTGGTCGGAATCATGCTCATTGTCGCCGAACGCGCGCGGCGCAGGTCTTCATGATAGACGTCCGTTAGCACCTGGTCATTGGTGTACGAGTGTATGGTGGTCATCAGACCGTTGACGACACCGATCTTGTCATGCAGCGGTTTGACCAGGGGCGCGAGGCAGTTGGTCGTGCACGAAGCGTTCGAAATGACGGTATGCGCGGCCTTGAGCGTCTGATGATTGACGCCGAAGACGATCGTCGCGTCGACATCCTTGCCACCGGGCGCCGAGATGATCACTTTCCTGGCTCCGCCCTTGAGATGCGCGGACGCCTTTTCCTTGGTCGTGAACAGGCCCGTGCATTCGAGCACGACGTCCACGCCCAGCGGGCCCCAGGGAAGCTCGACCGGATTGCGCTGCGCCAGCACCTTGATGCGATCGCCATTGACTACCATCGCGTCGCCATCCACCTCGATGCTCCCGGGAAATTTTCCGTGCGTCGTGTCGTAGCGCGTCAGATGCGCGTTGGTCTCGGGGCTCCCCAGATCGTTGATGGCGACGATCGAAAGATCGTGCTTGTGCTTGCCGGCGCTCGCGCCTTCATAGTGGGCGCGCAGAATATTGCGGCCGATGCGGCCGTAACCGTTGATCGCGACTTTGATGCTCATTCCTTGTTCTCCTCGATACGCTTGGCAATCGCTCGCGCGCTTAACGCATGAGCTCTCGCGCGGGGTGCGCAAATCACTGCAATACAGTACCCGACGGCGGCAGACCCGGGGGTGCGGCGATGAGCGCGTCGAGCGTGCGCCAACCGTACCCGGCCTCCACCAGATCCATGCCGTCCCATTGGAAAGCCTGCTCGACCACCAGCTCGGCACCCAGCCGCTCATAGAATGCGCGGGCCCGCTTGTTGCCGGCGATGACCCAGACAAGCAAGCTGCTGGCGCCGCGGGCACGCTGCGACAGAGCAATCGCGGTCTGCAACACAAGCCGGCGGCCGAGGCCCACGCCCTGGAATTCACGGCGGACATATACCGCCGACAATTCTGCGTCGAAGCCGTGCTTCGGCTCCGCGAGCATGTTGCCGCTGCCGAAGCCGACAATGTCCGCGCCGTGCTCCGCCACGAAAACGCTGACGGCGTTCGATCCCGCCGTAAGCACTTTTTCCCATAGCGCCCGGCTTTCCTCGAGCTTCATGGCATCGAGATACGCCTGCGGAATCATGCCGCGGTAGGTTTCCCGCCAGCTATCGACGCGGACCCGCGCGATGGCTTCCGCGTCTTCGGCACGCGCGGGGCGGATGACAATGGAGGAAATCTCCGGGCGCACCACGGGATCCTTGTGCTGGCTACTCATGGTGCGATCATCCGCTTCACGGTGGTGACGACATGCTCGACGGTGAAGCCGAAATGCTTGGTGAAACGCGTCGCGTTTCGAGTGACGCGCGCCCTTCTTCGGAAAGCAGGAGGATGGTCATGGATTTCAAGAACGCGAAGACGAAGGGCGCGGATGCGCACGACGGACAACGGTGCTGCAAGGAGCTAAAATTATCGCCCAGCCATCGATTTTGGGCAATAATAGCAAGTTTAGCCGGATCGGTTCGCTCACCTCGCGCAACGCGGCGAGCTCAGTTTGCGAAATGCGCGTGCAAAATGAGCGCAACAGCGACGGGACGACCGCTCGCGGGAGAACGCAACAATGGACGGCATCCACCTGCTCGGAGAATGGTACGGCTGCGCGGCGGACAGCCCGGAGATGACGCGCGTCCAGCCCTTGCGAATGCTGTGCCTGCATGCGTCCGAAGCCTCCGGAATGACCATCGTCGGCGACAGCTTCCATCAATTCGAGCCCGCGGGCGTCACCGGCACAGTGCTTCTCGCCGAATCGCACCTGGCCGTTCACACCTGGCCCGAGCACGGTTTCGTGACCATCGACGTTTATGTCTGCAACTACACGACCGACAATTCGGCCAAGGCAGAAAGCTTGCTGCGCGCGGTGCAGGACGCGATGAAACCGCAGCGTGTCAAATTTCAGGCGATCCATCGCGGGGGTCGCGATGCCTGATGATGCGCCGCCCGGCGACCTGCAGCCGGGCGTACTGACCGAATATCTGACCGAGGATTCCGGCTTTTTCGTTCGCTCTTCGCGCGAGTTCGAGCGTTTCCAGACGCCGTATCAGACCGTCGAAGTCCACGACACCAAATCGTTCGGGAAGCTGTTCCGCCTCGACGGGCATCTGATGACGTCGGAAAAGGACGAGTTCTTCTATCATGAAAATCTCGTTCACGTCGCGGCGATCACCCATCCCGCGCCCAAGACCGCGCTGATCATCGGCGGAGGCGACGGCGGCTCGGCCGAGGAGCTCCTCAAGTACCAGACGATCGAGTCGGTGACCCTGGTCGAGATCGATATCGCCGTGCTCGACATTGCGCGCAAATATTTTGCCGAGGTCCATCACGGCGCGCTGTTGGATCCCCGGTTGACGGTCAAGGTCGAGGACGGTCTCGCTTTCGTGCGCGGCGCCACGGACACTTACGATCTCATCGTGCTCGATCTCACCGATCCGGGTGGAGCATCCGAACCGCTCTACGGCGTCGAGTTCTATCGGACGTGCGCCGCCCGCCTCAATCCCACCGGCGCGATGTCGCTGCATGTCGCATCGCCGGTGGCGCATCCAGAGCGCGTACGCGCGGCGATGGCCAATCTGCGCGCGGTCTTTTCAGTCGTGATCCCGTACCTCGTTTCCATTCCGCTGTACGGCGGCCTGTGGATGATGGCCTGCGCGTCGCCGACGCTGAATCCGGCCTACCTGACGCCGCTGGAGGCGAATCGCCGCATCGCGACCCGAGGCATTCGCGATCTGCAGTACTACAACGGCGACGTCCATCGCGCCTCCATGGCGCTGCCGAACTTCGTCCGCGAGCTGGTTGCCTAGAAGGTCCGGCGCTCCGCCAGGGCGGTCCCCGAAGGAGCCCACCGACGCCGCCCGGGCGCTATCTGGTCTTGAACCCACCGCACCTGGCCGCATCTAAGGGTTGAAGCGGCTTCCCTTAAGCTGCCCGGACGATCGGATGAAGACCTACAAGATGTCACTTGCTCAGGCGATGCACGGTGCTGACTTCGTGCAGCTGAACGGCATCGTCTTCGCGACCGAGTACCTGCGCGTTCCCGATGAGTCCACCGTCGCCGAGGATGTGGTGATGGAGCTCAAGCTGGGCGACACCGAGCTTGCGTTCACCCGTGAGGAGCTCGATGGCGCGGAGGACGTCGGCGACGGCCTGTACCGGCTGACATCCGGCGCGTTGTTGCGCTTTCTCGCGACCGCGACCGTTCACTAATTCGGCACACCAGACTCGCCCTAGTCGGCACGGGCCAATAGTTTGGCCCGCGGTGGGCTATGATGCGCAAAAATCTGCGACCGGCATGTCAACCCGTCCGCGAAAATCTTCCTCTCGAGTCACGCTGGTGCTGCTCGGCGCCGCAGCATTGGCATCATGCGGGCAGCAGGACAGCACGCTTCGTCGCGACCTCTACGCCAACAAGGAAGACTGCCTCAAAGACTGGGGCGACGAGCTCAAGTGCGCGGAGCAGCCCGCTTCCGCTCGCAGCGGCAGCGGCTATCACGGCGGATATTGGTACGGACCTTTCTACCGCTCCGGCGACTCCGGCTCCAGCTCGATCGGCAGGCCGCACGGCACCGTCGACTCGGCGCGTCCGGGCAGTCATGCCATCGGAACGTCGCACATAAGCCGGGGCGGATTCGGCGGCAGCGGGTCGGCGCACGCATCGGGCGGCTCCTGATGGCACCGGCCGCGCGATGCGGCGTCCACGCCGCCTGCGGCAGATGACCGACCTCCCGTGAACCGCGAATCGAGGAACCCTCGCCCGAACTGGCGCGAGGATTGTGAAGCGGCTGGATTCAGCTTTCACTCGATGGACGGAATGTATTGGGACGAGTCGCACTGCTACCGCTTCACCGCCGACGAGATCGACGAGCTCGAAGCGGCGACGCGGGAGCTGCACCAGCTATCTCTCGCCGCGGCTGAGCGCATCGTCACCGACGATCGCTTCGAGCAACTTGCGATTGCGCCCGCATTTGCCGAACGGATCAGGACATCCTGGAAGTCGCGCGAGCCGGCGCTGGCCGGCCGCTTCGACCTTGCCTACGATGGCCGCCATCCTCCGAAGCTCCTCGAATACAACGCCGACACCCCTACCGCGCTGCTCGAAGCGTCGGTCGTTCAGTGGCGCTGGCTGCAGAGCGCGATCCGGCCGGAGCTCGCCGATGCCGACCAGTTCAATTCGCTGCACGAAAAGCTCATCGCCAACTGGCGCGCGATCAGCGTCACGATCTCGGCCAACGTGCCGGTGCACTTTGCCTGCGTCAAGGAAAGCGAGGAAGACTTTGGAACGATCGAATATCAACGCGACCTGGCTACCCAGGCCGGCCTCGCTACTCGCTTTGTCTATATCGAGGACATCGGCTGGGCCGACGACGCGCAGTGCTTTGTCGACGGCGACGGCGAGGAAATCGCCATGCTGTGCAAGCTCTATCCCTGGGAATGGCTGATCAAGGACGAGTTCGGGCCGCATTTGCTGCAGGCCAAGATGCGCGTGATCGAGCCGCCGTGGAAGATGCTGCTGTCGACCAAGGGATTGCTGCCGATCTTGTGGGAGTTGAATCCCGGACACCCAAACCTGCTGCCGGCGTCGTTCGATCGCTTTCGCATTTCCGGCGACTACGTTCAGAAGCCGATGTATTCGCGGGAAGGCGGCAACGTCTCCGTCTATCGGGGAGGCGAGGTGCTGCGCGAGGGAGGGAGCTACGGCGAGGAGGGATGGATCTATCAGGCGTACGCCGAGATTCCGAAATTCGACGATAGTTACGTTACCATCGGGTCCTGGATCGTCGGAGACGAGCCGGCCGGGATAGGTTTGCGCGAAGATGCGACGCCCATCACCCGCAACACCAGCCGCTTCGTTCCGCACTACTTCATTTGAGCGTGTATCCGACGGTGCCTGCGAGCCCCTGACGCCAGTTCCGATGACAACACGAGGAGCATGACATGAACAATCTCTGGCAATCGATCGCCGGCTTTCCGGACTTCCTGCTCTACTTCGTGCTCGCACTCGCCATGCTGGCGCTTTTCGTCGCGATCTATGTCCGCGTGACATCGTATCGCGAGATTGCGTTGATCCGCGAGGGGAACATCGCCGCGTCGATTTCGCTTTCGGGGGCACTGATCGGTCTTGTCTTGCCGCTCGCAAGCGCGATCGCGCACAGCGTAAGCCCGCTGGACATGGTTGCCTGGGGAGTGATCGCGCTGGTCGTGCAACTCGTCGTCTATGCCGTCACCAGCCGGCTGGTGCCTCACTTCCGGGAATCGATCGAGGCTGGCCGCGCGGCGCCGGCGACGTTGCTGGCCGCGCTCTCGGTGTCCGTGGGCATCCTGAATGCGGCCTCGATGAGTTATTGATTCCATCATTCCGCGCCGATTTCCGGCCCCGCACGCTGGCGCTCGAGATGAAAGCGGACGAGCGCCGCAAAGCGATAGACGGCGTGCACGAACTTGCCGTACGGCAGCGTGACGAACAGTGCCATGATGATGCCGAGATGGATTCCCAGGAGCACGCCCATCGCGGGGGACTGGCGCAGCGCGAGCAGCAAGAGGCCGGACACGCTCGACAACAAGAGCAGCGCCAGAAATCCAACATCCATCCCGGTCTGCTTGGTGCCGGACAAGGCCGGATCTCGGATCGCTTTGAGCCAGAGCAATCCCGCCGGCCCGATCAACAATCCGATGCCGCCGGCCGTGCCCAGCAGAACCGGCAGGCTCGCGAACGCATAGGGCGCTTTCCAGCCGAAGCCGTAGTGGTAGATCGTGGCCACGCAGGTGGCCGCGAAACACAGCATGAAGCCGTAGAAGGTCAGGTGATGGAACCATCGTCGCGCGTGCGAGGGCGTCTCATCCGGATAGGTGCAGCCGTCGCCGCCGCCTGCGAGGTAGCGCAGCCGCAACGCATCGGCTACCGAATCGGTGAGCGGCCCCGGGTTGATCATGGCGCCAAATTTCTCTCCGGTGTCGCGCCAGAACCGAACCAAGCCCACGGCGAGCGCCACCACGACGAAGAGGGATACGACGCCGAAGGTCCAGGCCATCGTGCGATGCGAAAGCACGGCGTAAAACGCGCCTGCGTCGTCCGCGTGAGCGGCAAACAGCACCGACCGATCGAGCAAAAAAAACATCGCGCACAAGAGCAGAACGAGGCTTGCCACGGCAGCGACAGCCACGGTCATCCCGTTGCGTTGGAACAGCATGGCAAAAGGACTTGGCCAGGCATACTTTCTGTACGTCTGCACGCGGATATCCGCGAGCATTTTCGGAAAGTTGAGCTGGAACTCGTGCGGCGGCGCGTATTGGCAGGCGTAATAACAGGAACCGCAGTCGTGGCAGAGATTCGCAAGATATGCGAGGTCGTTCTCGGCGAAGCTCAATCGCCGCTCGAGCGCGGGGAAGACCGCGCAAAAGCCTTCGCAGTAACGGCAAGCATTGCAGATGCCCGCCATTCGTTGGCCCTCTTCGACCAGCGCCACGGGTATCGATCTAGTGAGCGGCATGGCGTGCGGCCTCCTTTCCCGCGATGCGGCCGAACGCCGTCCCGATCGCCATGCCGATTCCCGCGATATAGCCCTTGCCGAGCACATTGCCCGCCATGATCTCGCCGGCGGCGAAGATGTTGGCTGCCGCGCTATCGTTCTGCCAGATCACCTGCGCCCGTTCGTTCACCGCGACGCCGAGGTAGGTGAAGGTGACGCCCGGCCGCAACGGATAGGCAAAGAACGGCGCCGTATCGAGCGGCCGCGCCCAATGGCTCTTGGGCGGCGAGAGTCCCGCCGTGGCGCAATCGTCGAGCAGGGTGTGATCGAATGTTCCCGGGCGGATCGCTTGATTGAATTGCGCCACCGTCGATTCGAGCGCCGCGGGATCGAGCTCGAGCGCAGCGCCAAGCTCGCGCATGGAGTTGGCTTTGATCGGCGGAAACATGGGCGGAATAAACTTGCCCATCGATTTGGCATCGATGATCGAATACGCGATTTGATCGGGCTGCGCGGCGACCAGCCGGCCCCAGACCGCGTAGCGCTTGGGCCAGAAGTCATCGCCTTCATCGTCGAAGCGCCGCGCGTCCCGGTTGACCACAATGCCCAGCGAGACGCAATCGACGCGGGAGCAGATGCCACCGTCGAACTTCGGCGCCCGCGCGTCGATCGCAACGCAATGCCCCTGAGCCGCATCGCCGACGGATTTCGCGCCGCTGTCGAGCAGGACCCGCAACACGCGTCCGGTGTTATAAGGCGTGCCGCGGATCAGGAAATTGTCGGCCGCGGGCCCCCACGCTTCGCGCAGCCAGGCGAGGTTCGACTCGAATCCGCCGGCTGCGGCTACGACGGCGTTCGCCTGAATCTCGTGATGCACGCTCTGACGCGCCACGATCGCCGAGATGAATCTGCCATCCCGGATGTTGAGTTCGGTAACCTCCGTGTCGTAGGCGACCTCCACGCCAAGCGCCTCCGCGGTCCGGTAATAGGCGTTGAGGAGCGCCTTGCCGCCGCCCAGGAAAAACGCATTGGTGCGCGCGAGTTGCAGCGTGCCGCCCAACGACGGCTGGAAACGCACGCCGTGATGCATCATCCATTCCCGGCACGTCGCGGTGTCCCGGATCGTCGCTCGCGCAAGCTGCTCGTTCGTCTGGCCGCCGGTGACCTTGAGTAGATCCTCCCAGTACTCGTCTTCGGGATACGAGCCGCTCAGCACGTCGGCCGGCGCGTCGTGCATGCAGCGCAGGTTGCGGGTATGCCGGCTATTGCCGCCGCGAGAATGCTTCGGCGCGCATTCGAGCACGAGCACACTTCTGCCCGCTTGCGCTGCCGTGATCGCGGCGCACAGCGCGGCGTTGCCCCCGCCCAATATCAGGACGTCGTACGTGCGTGAAACGTCCATAGCGGCTTCTTTATCGTCGGAGCTCGGCAGCTCTAAAGCGCGACTGGTCGAGCGTCAATCGACCGTCGCCTTCGACTCCTTGACCACCTTGGCCCATTTTGCCGTTTCCAACTTGATGAAGTCGGCGAACTGCTCGGGCGCAAAGCCACCGGGTTCCGCGCCGAACAGTTCCAGCCGCTGCTTCATGTCCGGCGTCTTCAGAATTTTCACGATGGCGTTGTAGAGCTTGCTGGTGATTTCACGCGGCGTTCCCTTCGGCGCAAGGATGGCGTACCAGGTGGTGACGTCGTAGCCTTTGAGGCCGGACTCCTCGAGCGTCGGCAACTCGGGAAAGGCGGGGGAACGCGCGGCCGTCGTCACCGCCAGCGCCCTCACTTTTCCGGCCTTGATGTGTGGCGCGGCCGAGCCGCTGGTTTCGATGGCGAGCTGGATCTGACCGCCGATCAGATCGGCCATCATCGGTGCGCCACCCTTGTACGGGATGTGCACCATGTCGACGCCGGTCATCGACTTAAACAGTTCGGCGGAAAGATGCTCGGTGCTGCCGTTGCCCGCGGAACCGTAGGAAAGCTTCCCGGGATTGGCCCTGGCGTAGTCGATCAGCTCCCGCACCGACTTGGCCGGCACCGAAGGATTCACGACGAGGATATTTGGAACCGAGGCCAACACCGTGATCGGAACGAAATCCTTTTCGAAATCGTAGGACAGTTGCTTGTACAGGCTGGTCGCCATCGTATGCGCGACCGTCGCTACGAACAAGGTATAGCCGTCCGGCGCCGCGTGCGCGGCGATGCCGGCGGCCAAAGTACCGCCGGCGCCGGCGCGATTTTCCACGACGAACGGCTGACCGAACTCCTGCGAGAGTGCCTGCGCGAAAGGCCGGGCGACGATATCGGTTGTACCACCGGGCGCGAAAGGAACTATCAGCGTCACCGGCTTGCTCGGCCACACCTGTGCCAAGGCGCCGGTGGCCGCGAGCGTCAACAAGACGGACAACGATCCAAGCAGACGGGCGACGATTCTCATTGGCGCACTCCTCTTGTTCAACGCGATGCCTTCAGCAGATGCCCGTGCTGCGCAGACGCGGACACGTCACCGGGCGACCGGCAGCCACGGATGACGCAACGCGCGTCCACGAATATTGCACTGAAATTCGCGCCTGGGGCAAAATACCCGCCGCATCCCATAAGCGATGGGTCTCTAGGCTTGGCCCAGGCTTTCGGCAAGGAAGGCGTAAAATGGAGCTTGAATTTTCGGAGAATAGTCGATGAATCGAAAGCGCAGGACTCTACTGAGAACCGGCGGCGGCGTGACGCTGCTCTCGCTCCTCGGCGGCGCGGGCCTGCTCGCGCCGCACCCCGCGCAAGCGCAAGCGTGGAACAAGGCCGCGTTCGACACCCACAACCTCGCCGAGACGATGAAGGCGCTGGGTGGCGGCGAGCCGGCGCAAAGCAAGGACATCGTTTTCTTTCAGACGCCGGACATCGCGGAGAACGGCGCCGTGGTGCCGGTGGGAATCACCAGCAACATTCCCAAGACCGAATCGATCGCGATCCTGATCGAAAAGAATCCCAACATGCTGGCGGCGTCGTTCGACATTCCCGCAGGCACCGATCCGACGATCACCACCCGGGTCAAGATGGGACAAAGCTCGAATATCGTCGCGCTGGTGAAGGCCGACGGTAAATACTATGTCGCGGCCAAGGAAGTCAAAGTGACACTCGGCGGATGCGGAGGATGACATGGCAGAGCCAATGAAAATCCGCGCCAGTGTTGTCGGCGATTCAACCGAGGTCAAGGTATTGATGAATCATGAGATGGAGACCGGCCAGCGCAAAGATGCGCAAGGTGCGATCATTCCGGCGTGGTTCATACAAAGCGTGACGGTGACGTATGACGGCAAGACCGTGCTGGCGGCGCAGTGGGGGCCGGCGGTGTCGAAGAATCCGTTTCTGTCGTTCAAGTTCAAGGGTGGCGCGAAGGGCGAGAAAGTCACCGTTACCTGGCTCGACAATCGCGGCGACAAGCGCACTGACGAGGCGACGATCGCTTAAGTCCCTCGAGTCAAGCCGCGAATTTAGCGCGGGACCTGTCGCTAAGCGAAATGCGTGGCGGCAATGCGAGCGTCGCATAATACCGCGCCCTCCAATTCATTGAGGACACCCATGCCTGATTTTCCGCGCCGCGGCTCCTGGCTCGTGGCGCTTCTGAGCGCGGTCGCGATACCCTCGGTGCTTGCGCAGAGCTCCGCGGTCGACGAGATCGCCAAGTATCGCGCCGCGCTGCAGGACGGCAATCCGGCGGAGCTGTGGGAGGCGCGCGGCGAGGAGCTCTGGAAGCAGAAGCGCGGCCCCCGGCAGGTATCGATGGAACAGTGCGATCTGGGACTGGGCGCGGGCGTCGTCAAGGGCGCGTACGCGCGTCTGCCGCGATACTTCGCCGACGCCGACCGGGTCATGGATCTGGAAACGCGCCTGGTGTGGTGCATGGTCGCGCAGCAGGGATACACGGAAGCCGACGCGAAGAAGTCTCCCTTCGGCAACGGCAACGCAAGGAAATCGGATATCGAGGCGCTGGTCGCCTACATCACGTCGGAATCGCGCGGTGTTCCGATGAACGTCTCGCTTGCGCATCCGAAGGAGGCGGCGATGTATCGCATCGGCGAAAGGATGTTCTACTTCCGTGGCGGACCGCACGATTTCGGGTGCGTCACCTGCCACAGCGAAGACGGCAAGCGCATACGGCTGCAGGACCTGCCGAATCTGACCAAGCCCGAAGGCGCACAAAAGGCATACACCACCTGGCCCGCGTATAGGGTCTCTCAAGGCGAGTTGCGTACCTTCCAGTGGCGGCTCTACGACTGCTTCCGCCAGCAACGCTTTCCGGAGCTTCTTTACGGATCGGATGCGTCCATTGCGCTCACCATGTTCCTTGCGCGCAATGCCAACGGTGCAGCATTCGATGCGCCCGCCATCAAACGATAAAGAGGCAACGATGAATCCGATCAGGATCGCTCTCGTGATTGGCCTCGCACTTCTTCCGCTCGCTTGCGCGATCGCGCCGCCGTCCAACGACGAGATCGCCGCCGAGGCGGCCGCGATGCTGCAGGCGTCTTTCAAGGCAACGGGTCAGGCTGGACTCGACCGCCTGAACCAGGACGAGACCCAGCGGGTGTGCAGCGAGCTGGCCGGCAAGGCCCCGGCAAAGGAAGTCGCCGAAAAAATTGAAAAGCTGAATCTCGCGACGATTCGCTATCCTGCTGATGGCAAGCTTCTCGGCGACTGGAAGAATGGCGAGAAAATCGCGCAGGAGGGCCGCGGCAAGCAATTCTCCGACGATGTCGCGGGACCGGTAGGCGCGAACTGCTACGCGTGCCACCAGCTCACGCCGCAGGAGCTTTCGTACGGCACCATCGGCCCGAGCCTTTATCAATTTGCCAAGCAGCGTGGCTACGGCGCCGATACCCAGCGTTACGCCTACGGCAAGATATTCAACGCCGATGCATTCGCCGCGTGTTCGACCATGCCGCGCTTCGGCCACAATCAAATTCTGACCGAGCAACAGATGAAGGATGTGACCGCGCTGCTGATGGACCCCCAGTCTCCCGTCAACAAGTGACGCGGATGTCCAAGAGCAAGACCCGAAGGATCGCAGCGATTGGAAAACCGCCGCGCGAGCCCGTGGCGAGGGGCCCCACGCGCAGCGTGGGGATCGCGCGAGACGAGTCGCGGGTGCTGCCGACGCATCGTCGCAGTGCATTCGCGTCGCCGGCAAGAGGAGGCAGCGGCGTCATCCCCGCGAAGGCGGGGATCCATTTTTGCCCGTCAACAGATCCAGTGGATTCCTCCTTGCGCGGAAATGACGGCTGGTAGAAAGAGCGACGCTCGGCGAAGGAGCACATGAATCGCCGCGAATTCCTTGAGCTCCTCGCCGCAGCATCCGTTGCGGGCTTCCCGCTGGCGGGCCGTGGCGCCACAGCGCAGAACGCATCGAAGGTCTACGATGTGGCGCGCTTCGGCAACGTTCATCTGCTGCACTTCACCGATTGCCACGGGCAATTGCTGCCGACCTACTTCCGCGAGCCGGGCGTCAATCTCGGCTTGGGCGATGCCGCTGGACGGCCTCCGCATCTGGTCGATGAGTCCTTGCTGCGCTATTACGGCATTGCGCCCGGGACGCGCGACGCGTACGCATTTACTTCACGCGACTTCATTGCTGCGGCAAGAACGTATGGCAAGGTCGGCGGATTTGCACATCTCGCCACGCTGGTCGAGCGGCTGAAGGCGAGCCGCCCGGCTGCGCTGCTGCTCGATGGCGGCGATAGCTGGCAGGGCTCGGCAACGGCTCTGTGGACGCAAGGTCAGGACATGATAACTGCGTCCAAGCTTCTCGGCGTCGACGCGATGACCGGTCATTGGGAATTCACGCTCGGCGCCGATCGCGTCAAGCAGGTCGTCGAAGGCGACTTCAAGGGGCGGATCGACTTTCTCGCGCAGAACGTCAGGACCGCTGACTTCGGCGATCCGGTCTTTGCCCCGTACGTGATTCGAGAGCAGAACGGAGTGCCGATCGCAATTGTGGGTCAGGCGTTTCCGTACACGCCGATCGCCAATCCTCGATACTTCGTTCCCGACTGGACTTTCGGCATCCGCGAGCAGGAGCTGCAGCAGGTCGTCGACGAGGTACGCGTGAAGGGGGCGCGTGTCGTCGTGTTGCTGTCTCACAACGGCATGGATGTCGACCTGAAGCTCGCCTCGCGAATTCGCGGTATCGACGCCATTCTAGGTGGACATACCCACGACGGAGTCCCTCGCCCTTCCGTCATCGCCAACGCCGGCGGCAAGACGCTGGTGACCAACGCCGGCTGCAACGGCAAGTTTCTGGCCGTACTCGACTTCGATGTAAAAAACGGCAGCGTTGCCGATTTCCGCTACAAGCTGCTGCCGGTGTTCGCGAACCTGCTCCCTGCGCGAGGCGACATGGCCGCGCTTATTTCCAAGGCGCGGGCACCGTATCAGCATCAGCTGCAGGAAAAATTGGCCGTGACCGAAGGACTGCTTTACCGGCGTGGCAACTTCAACGGCAGCTTCGATCAACTGATCCTCGATGGCCTGATGGCCGAAAAAAATGTGGAGATCGCGTTTTCGCCGGGCTTTCGCTGGGGCACGACGCTGCTTCCGGGACAGCCGATCACGTTCGAACAGCTGATGAATCAAACGGCGATCACTTATCCGTATGTGACCGTCAATGAGTTCAACGGTGAGACGATCAAGATCATTCTCGAGGACGTCGCCGACAACCTTTTCAACCCGGATCCTTACTACCAACAGGGTGGCGACATGGTGCGCGTCGGTGGATTGCAATACACCTGCGACCCTGCCGCCGCGATGGGCAGTCGCATCTCGGCCTTGACCCTGAATGGAGCACCGCTCCTGGCCGACAAGCGCTACAAGGTTGCCGGCTGGGCTCCGGTGTCGGAGGAGGCAAGGCTCGCCGGCGGCGAACCGATCTGGGAGCTGATGGCGCGCTATCTGCGCGGGCAGAAAACGATTCCCGCGCGCGCATTGAATGTGCCTAGGCTGGTCGGCGTGGCGGGTAATCCCGGCCTCGCGTAGCGGCGGTGAGCTACGATCGCCGGCGCGAGATCGCCGGCAACAATCGTTACGTTGTCGCGGATGAGGGGCCGGTTGGGACGACTTCGATCAGCTGACCGTCACTCGCGCGAACTTTCGCTTGCCGGCCTGCACCACGACCGTCCTGCCGGCGGCGATCACCGAGGCCTTGTCCGTCACGATGTCACCGTTGATTTTCAGGCCGCGCTGCTCGATCAGGCGGATCGCTTCCGAGGTGCTCGGGGTAAGGCCCGCCTGTTTGCACAACTGCGGAATCGCCAGGCCCACGCCGGCGGTGTGCAGTGTTACCTCGGGCATGCTTTCGGGCATGGCGCCGTCGCGGAATCGAGACTCGAACTCGGAAAGCGCGGCGTCGGCCGCGGCTCGCGTATGAAAACGCGCGACGATCTCCTGCGCCAGCATCACCTTGGCTCCGCGAGGATTGCGGCCTTCGACGCATTCCTTTCGCAGCCTTGCGATCTCGTCCAATGGTTTGAACGACAAGAGCTCGAAGTAGCGCCACATCAGCTCGTCGGAGATCGACATGAGTTTGCCGAACATTTCGTTCGGTGCCTCGGTGATGCCGATGCTGTTGTCGAGCGACTTCGACATCTTGTTGACGCCGTCGAGGCCCTCGAGCAGCGGCAGCGTCAGGATGCATTGCGGTTCCTGCCCGTAATGCCGCTGCAGCTCCCGGCCCACCAGCAGGTTGAATTTCTGGTCGGTGCCGCCAAGCTCGACGTCGGCCTTGAGCGCGACCGAGTCGTAGCCCTGGGCCAGCGGGTACAGGAACTCATGAATGGCGATCGGCTGTCCGCTCTGATAGCGCTTCGCGAAGTCGTCGCGTTCGAGCATGCGTGCGACCGTGTATTTGGCGGCGAGGCGGATCATTCCATCCGCGCCGAGCGCGGACAACCACGCGGAATTGAATGCGACCTCCGTCTTTTCCCGATCCAGGACGAGAAATACCTGGTCGGTATAGGTCTTGGCGTTGGCCATAAGCTCATCGGACGAAAGCGGTGGCCGTGTGATGTTGCGTCCAGTGGGATCGCCGATCATTCCGGTGAAGTCGCCGATCAGAAAAATAATGTGGTGCCCAAGGTCCTGAAGCTGGCGGAGCTTGTTGAACTGGACCGTGTGACCAAGGTGCAGATCGGGCCGGGTCGGGTCGAAGCCTTCCTTGATCCGCAGCGGTTTGCCGCGCTTGAGCTTGGTCTCGAGCTCGGCTTCGACGATCAGCTCATCCGCGCCTCGTTTGAAGACGGCCAACTGGTGGGCAATGTCGATGGGCATGACTTGCTGGAGAGGGGGCAATGGAGCCTCTGCTACAATCCGTCGGTCCTTGGCTGACCTCGGGGCAGGCCTCGGTGGACCTCGGTCGGCCTCAGTTGGCCTCAGTTGACACTCAGTTGACACATAAAACCGGAACCATCCTGAGCAAACGTCGGATTCTAGCGCAAAGCAGCACCTCGCTTAGCCGCTATCTCACGGCAGGCCGTGCCGCCGCAATCATGATATTGACGGTCGCCGGCGTGGTCGCGGCATTTGCGTTTGCGCCGGACTCGCTCGTTCCGGCCGACCCGGCACGGCGGATCGTTCGCGAACTGTCGCTGCCTGTTCTTGCGCCAGTGCTGCGGACAGGCGGCTATTGGCGCGAGGAGCGCATCCAGCGCGGCGATACCCTCGGCAGCGTGCTCGCGCGTCTGGGGATCGACGATCTCGCGGCGCAGAACTTTTTGCGCACCGACGCTCGCGCACGGCCCCTCTATCAGCTCAAGCCGGGCAAGGCAGTCCGCGCGCAAGCCGACGACGACGGCCGGTTGATCGCGCTTTCCTACCTGGCGCAGGGCGGCGAGCTGCTCACCGTCAAGCGCGTCGAGGATGGATTTTCGGCGCAGAGCGCGCCGCCAGGGTCGACGGTGCGTCTGGAGCTGCGTGCGGGCGAAATCCGCTCATCCCTGTTCGCAACGTCCGATGCCGTGGGGCTGCCGGACGCCGTCACCATGCAACTCGCGGAAATATTTTCAGGCGACGTCGATTTTCACCACGATCTGCGGCGCGGCGACTGGTTCACGGTCGTCTACGAGACGCGCGAAATCGACGGGCAGAGCGCCGGGGCGGGCAGGATCGTGGCCGCGGAATTCGTCAACAAGGGCAACCTCTACCGCGCATTTTTATGGCAGGGGCCCGACGGCAGCGAGGGATATTACGCGGAAGACGGCAAGAGCCTGCGCAAAGCCTTTATGCGCTCGCCGGTATCGTTCACGCGCATCACATCGGGATTCTCGCTGGCGCGATTTCACCCGTTTCTGCAGACATGGCGTGCCCACAAGGGAGTCGACTTCGCCGCGCCCACCGGTACGCCTGTGCACGCTGCCGGCGACGGCAAGGTCGCCTCCGCCGGGTGGCAGAACGGGTACGGCAACGCCGTGGTGCTGCAGCATGGCGGCACGTTTTCGACCGTTTATGCGCATCTCTCGCGGTTCGCAACCGGCATCAAGCACGGCGCTCACGTTGCGCAGGGCGAGGTCATCGGGTACGTCGGCCAGACGGGTTGGGCTACTGGCCCGCACCTGCATTACGAATTCCGGGTCAATAACGAACAGCGCAACCCGATGACGATCGCATTGCCGGCGGCGCAACCTCTGCCGGCCGCCGCGCTCGGCGCGTATCGCGAACGCGTCTCGGTGCAGAGCGCCCAGCTCGCGCTGGGACACGGTGTCACGCTCGCCGGCGCCGAATAGTTGCTACGGAACTGAGCACGAAACCGAGCACTGAACTGCGGTGAGCTCCGAGCTCTTCGTCGGGCTGATGTCCGGCACCAGTCTCGACGGCGTCGACGCGGTTCTGGCGGACTTCAGCGTCAGGCCCTGCCGCGCAATGGCCAGGACCCACGTCGCATTCGCTGCCGAGCTGCGCGACGAATTGAACGCCCTGCAGCGAAGCGGCGCCGACGAAATCCATCGCGGCTCGCTCGCAGCCAACGCCCTGATGGATTGCTGTGCGACTGCGGTCGAGGTGGTCCTGTCGGCGGCGCATCGCCGTGCGTGCGACGTCACGGCGATCGGACTGCACGGACAGACGATCCGTCATCGCCCTGAGCTGGGCTATACGACGCAGCTCGCCAACCCGGCGCGATTGGCCGAGTCGACGGGCATCACCGTGGTCGCAGACTTTCGTAGTCGCGATGTGGCGGCCGGCGGCCAAGGAGCTCCCTTGGTGCCGGCATTCCATGCCGCCGTCTTCGCGCTGCCGGACAGGCACCGTGTCGTGGTCAATATCGGCGGCATCGCCAATGTGACAGATCTGCCGGCGGGCGGGCCAGTGCGAGGGTTCGACACCGGGCCGGGCAACACCCTCATGGATGCGTGGTGCGAGCGTCACACCGGAGCGCCATACGACCGCAATGGCGCATGGGGCGGTGGCGGCAGAGCGATCTCGGAGCTATTGCACGCGCTGCGGGCGGAGCCTTATTTCGCGCTGCCTCCCCCCAAGAGCACCGGGCGCGACCGTTTTCATCTGCGATGGCTGGGCAAATACCTCAAAGCGTCGTACACAGCGCAGGACGTGCAGCGTACGCTGATCGCCTTGACGGCGCAGAGCATCGTCGCCGCGATCGGCGAGCACTGCGCCGGTGCGAGCGAAGTGCTGGTGTGTGGCGGTGGGGCACAAAACACCGTACTGATAGGTGAGCTCGAGGTGGCGCTCGCGCCGCGGGCACTGGTGACAACGGCGACAGAGGGAATCGCGACCCATGAAGTCGAAGCGCTCGCTTTTGCGTGGCTGGCGCGCGAAACCATCGCCGGGCGGCCGGGCAATGTTCCGGCGGCGACGGGCGCCCGTGGACCGCGTGTCCTTGGGGGCGTGTATCGGGCGTGAAGGTTTAACAATGAAACGGGGGCTTCTAGCCCCCGTTGTCAACAAGCGAGGCTTTTCGCGCTCAGGGCGAGAAAGACGACCCGCAGCCGCAGGTACTGGTTGCGCCTGGATTCTTGATCACGAATTGCGCGCCCTCGAGGCCTTCCTGGTAGTCGATCTCGGCGCCGACCAGATACTGGTAGCTCATGGGGTCGATCAGCAGCGTGACGCCGTTCTTTTCCATCGACGTATCGTCCTCGTTGACGGTTTCGTCGAAGGTGAAGCCGTACTGGAAGCCGGAACAGCCGCCGCCGGTCACGAACACACGCAGCTTGAGGTCGGCATTGCCTTCCTCTTCGATCAGGGATTTCACCTTGGTCGCAGCCGCATCCGTGAAAATCAGCGGTGCGGGCATATCGGTCATGGCATTCATTGCAGACTCCTTGAACAGCGCACTCCCATTATCGGCTCCGGAGCCCGGGCAGTCAATTCAGGGCGCGGTGAACTTTCACTCGCTGCGGGCGCGCTTGAGCTCCACAATCGATGCGGTCTCGGGTTCCGCGTGCATCAATTTCCCCTGCACGATCGCGCCTACGTGCATTTCCAGCGCCCGGTACACTACATCTCCATTGACCCGCGCCTTGGCCTGCAGTTCCAGGTAATCGTTGGCGATCACCGGGCCGCTGACTGAACCATTGATAACGACGTGCGATACCTTGACCTCGCCGTCGACACGGGCGTGCTCGCTTATCACCAGCGTTCCCGGCGAGTTGTCCGCGGTTCCCACCTTGCCGTCGACGGCTCCGTCGATGCGCAAGCCGCCGGCGAACATCACATTGCCTTGGACTACGGTGCCGGCGCCGATCAGGCTGTCGATACGTTTCTGCGGCGGGCGCGATCTCCTGCGTTCAAACATGGGGGCCTCCTACGAGATGTTCAAGCTCTTCGTCGCTCTGGGCGACGGTTGCCCTAGCTCCAGCACCCTGGCCTGCAGGGTCTTGAGCTGGCTTCCGGGCGGGACGCGTATCGTCCCCTCGATGCGTTGATAATACTTGAACTTGAGCTTTAGCGTGCCGGAGGCATCGGGCTGATCATCGGGCAGCGCGACGGTCGCGAGCCGCCCTCCCGACAAGAGCCCCGCTTGAAGCGTCAACTGTCCGGCAAATTCGTCCGATGGATTGCCGCCGCGGACCACCAGCAGACTGTAGTGGTACGCGTCGTCGCGCTCTCGCTCTGCGGAGAGACGCTGAATGGAAATCGTGCCCTGCTTGCCGGTGTCGCTGAACAGTTTTTGCAGAAAAGCGAGCTCTTCCTTGATCTGGGTATTTTCGGCCTGAAGCTCGAGGGATTGCTTCGAAAGCGTCGCCTGAGCGCCTTGCGTGATGTTGAGATCGCTTTCAAGCTGCGCCGCCCGGGCCCGAAGCTTGGCGTTTTCATCCTTGAGCTGGACGGCTTCGCTTTCCAACTTGCCTTGTCTCTGGGCTACCCGACCGCGGTCGAAGCCGCCGAGAAATTGCCCGAAGTCGAACCCCCACCACCACATGCCCACGATGAGCAACAAGAGCCCGAGCAGCGCGGGAATCTTCCAGCGCCAGGACAAGTGCGTGCGCACCGCCATGCGCGGGGCGCTGATGCCGAAGGTTTGGCGCAGCTTGCGCCCGAGTCCGCGCATGGCGAGATCGGTCAGGGAAGGACCGGCGGTGCCGTGAGGCCGGTCGTTTCGGGCAGGCCGAACATCAGATTCATGTTCTGAATCGCCTGCCCCGCGGCGCCCTTGACCAGGTTGTCCTCGACGGCGAGGACCACCGCGATGTCGCCCCGCTGGGGCCGATGCACGGCGATACGGCAGACGTTCGAGGCCCGAACCGAGCGTGTCTCGGGGTGGCTGCCGGCGGGCATGACATCGACGAACGGCTCCTCCGCATACCGCTTTTCGAACAGTGCCTGGAGATCGACGCTGGCATCGGTAAGGCGTGCGTACAGCGTCGCGTGTATGCCTCTGATCATGGGGACCAGATGCGGCGTGAAGACCACGGTCACCGGTTCCGTGCCGTAACCGTTCAAGCCCTGGACGATTTCAGGATGGTGGCGGTGGCCTCCGACGTTATAGGCCTTGAAATTGTCGGACGCCTCGCTGAACAGGAGCCCGAGCTCCGCTTTGCGGCCCGCGCCCGACACACCCGATTTCGCGTCCGCAATCAAATGCGCGGGATCGACGATGCCGGCCTCGATCAACGGCAGGAAGCCAAGCAGGATGGCAGTTGGATAACAACCGGGATTGCCGACAATACGCGCTTTGGCAATGGCGGCGCGATGCATTTCGGGCAATCCGTACACCGACTCGGCCAGCAGGTCCGGGCAGGCGTGCGGCATCTTGTACCAGCGCTCGAACAGTGCCGGATCCTTGAGGCGAAAATCGGCGGCGAGGTCGATGATCTTCACACCGGCGCCCACCAGTTCCCGCGTCTGGCCCATCGCGACGCCATGGGGGGTTGCGAAAAACACCACGTGGCACGCTTTCAAGTCGCTGCCGGCCGGATCGCTGAAGCTTAGGGAGCTTAACGGCCCAAGCCCGCGAAGACTCGGAAATATCTCGTCCACGCGCACCCCGGCCTCGCTGCGGGAGGTGATCAGCCTGACATTCGCCTGAGGATGCTGCGCAAGCAGCCGCAACAGCTCGACACCCGTATAGCCGGTGCCGCCAACGATTCCGATCTCTATCATGGTCCTATCCTCACAGCGGGGATTTTAACATTGTCAAGCAGTCCTATGACGTTGGAATATCAGGCCGGCGCTCAAAAAGAGGTGGCCCAAACAAAAAGGGCCGCCTCGCGGCGGCCCTTGGTCGAGCAACGGGACCGGCGTCAGCGCTTGGAGAATTGCTTGCGGCGTCGCGCCTTGTGGAGGCCGACCTTCTTGCGCTCGACCTCGCGCGCATCGCGCGTGACGAGTCCGGCCTTGGAAAGCGTTGGCTTCAATTGTCCGTCGTAATCCATCAGCGCGCGGGTGATGCCGTGCCGGACCGCGCCGGCTTGACCGGATTCGCCCCCGCCGCGAACGTTGACCATGATGTCGAACGTCGCCTCGTGGTTGGTCAGTTTCAGGGGCTGCCGCACGACCATGCGGCCGGTCTCACGAGTAAAGAATTCGTCGACGGGCTTTTCGTTGACCACGAACTTTCCCGAACCCTGCTTGATAAACACGCGGGCGACCGCACTCTTGCGACGCCCGGTTCCGTAGTAATAGTTGCCGATCATGGACTGGCCTTAAAAAACGAGCGTTTTCGGCTGCTGCGCGGAGTGTGGATGCTCGGCCCCGGCGTAGCATTTCAGCTTCTTCAGCATGGCGTAGCCCAGAGGACCCTTCGGCAGCATGCCTTTCACCGCCTTTTGCAATGCGCGGCCCGGAAAGCGCTGCTGCATTTTCGAGAACGATGTCGTGCGCACGCCGCCCGGGTATCCGCTGTGACGATGATAAAGCTTGTCGTCCTGCTTGTTACCCGTGACCTTGATCTTGTCGACGTTGGTCACCACGATGAAATCACCGGTGTCGATGTGCGGCGTGTAGATCGGCTTGTGCTTGCCGCGCAGACGATGCGCAATAGCGCTCGCCAGGCGCCCGAGCACCTTGTCATTGGCGTCGATGACGTACCAATCCCGCGTGATGTCCTGCGGCTTGGCGGAATAGGTTTTCATGGAAAAATGACCTGTCCGGTTAACTTTTGCAAAGTCTATAAGAATAGCACGTTGGGCGTTTATCTGTCAAAGCAGCACGCCCTAGCACGACAGTGCATCGCAACGCGATAAGGTTCGCAAAACTGGGACCTTAAGTTGGGTTGGGTGCGCTTCGTGGTGACAGAGGGCCGCGCTATACTGATTAACCTTGCCCGATGAATGAGACAGGATATCGGCTTGCATCAACTGTCCACGGCGACGACGGAATGGGAGCTTTCACAAACCCACGGGCATAAGCCCCACGAGCAGCAATCTGAATGAAGACGAAAACAAGGTTCAAGCACACCCGTGCGCACTGTGTCGCGTCGACGCGACGTCAAGGCGCGTGTGCTGCGTCGACAGGCGCTCGATAAGCAACGCAATGATATGCATCAGGAGGAACAAATGAAAACGCTCGCCATGGTAATTGCGTCGGTTTTCAATACGATCGCTTTCGGGACTGCCTACGCACACGGCGACCACGCGTCGGAGCACGGAGGAATCATGGGTCGGGGAGACGACGCGATTGTGGTCGAATTCGTCATGGAGAAAGGAACGATCAACCTGTACGTCCACGACGAAGCAGGCAAGCCGCTTGCGACCAAGAACGTCACGGGAACATTGACTGTTATCGCTCCTCAGCGTCCCGCACAGGAGGTGAAGTTGGTCCGGGCCGGCGACGACAAGTTTACGGCGCCGGGCCTCGTGCCGGCTCCCGGAGACAGGTTGAAAGCGCGCATTACGCTTCCCAGCGGCGAGGAGCTCGAGTCGGTTGGGTTGTTCGCCAGGTAAATCGCGACAAGTACCGAGCTGGGTTCGTGCCTGCACTGCTAAGCTCATAGACCAACTGAGGAGTCTGCGCGCGTACCGAGATGTACCGCATTGCGCGAGACCTTGAGCCGTTGGCCGATCTTCCTGATCGAGCGGGAAACTCTACGTAACCCTGTCGAAAAAAAGGCGCGCCGCAACGGCGCGCCTTTTCGTCGCCCGGAGCCTCCTCATTGATGTTCCAGACAGACGCTGGCGGCAAAAAAAACCGGCTCGACGCATTACGCATCGAGCCGGCCCATTGTGGTTGAAGCGGGGCTTCCGGATTCAGCTCACGCGGCCTCGCGGCCCCGGTGCTGGTTCGTCCCTCTTTCCCATTCGCGCCGTTAGTTGATGGCGGGGCAGGTGGGAGCAGTCCCGGCGACGATCTGCGCCGGGCATCCGAACAGTTGCAGGATATCCAGGCCCGCGCCGTTGCGGTCGACTATGTAGATGTTGCCGCGATTGTCGACCTCTGCGTTGTTGGACATGTAGCCGGCCGGGGCCGTGTTGGCGTTGCTTTCCGAAACGTAGAACGCCACTTGCGAGGGGTTGTACGGCTCGCGGATGTCCCAGATGCGCACGCCACCATTGAAATACGCGAGAACCGTCAGCTTGCCGTACAACGGGTTCCTGAAGTTTTCCTCGCTGGAATGGACGCCGAACCGCGCGCCGCGCGTGCAGTAATTCCCGCGCGGATATCTTGCACCAAAGCGCGGATCGATCCACATTGTCGACAGCACCATCGGACCCTGGTAGGGGTCGTGCTCGACGCGGGTGCCCGGAGGCGCGCTCATCGAGTTCTCAATGCTGATGTCGACCAAGAAGGCCGGGTGCGGCGCCTCGTTGCAGCGGCCGTTGACGCCATCAGCCGTCGCTTCCGAAGTCAGCACCATGATGTCGAGCGTCGCAAACTCGTTGTGAAACTGCATGCTGGGCGGCTTTACGCCGAAGATAGGCATCGACGTATGGCCGCCTTGCTGGGCCGACATCGTCAAGTATCCGACGGTCGGCGAGGCCGGTCCGATCAGTTCCGCCTGGGTCGGCGAGTCGAGGCTGTTAGGCGTCGCCGGCACCCACGTTCCGCCATAGGCTGCGGGCAGCAGCTTCTTGCGGTCGATGATCGTCATCACGCCGTCGTCACCCACACCCCACGCCGCGTAGATGCGGTTGCCGATGATGTCATTTGCCGTCGCGCCACGCACCAGCCGTTGCGACGCGTTGGGATGCTCGAAGGCCGAGATCGCGCCGTGCAGCGAGTTGGGGACCCCAACCATTCCAGTCGGCGAAGTCGGCTCGCCGCCCGGCAGACCGAAGGTGCGGATGTAGTTCGGAGCTGCCTTGGGATTACTCCAATCGTAGATCAGCATCGCCTGCGACTGGTACCACAGCGGCGTGCCGGCCACGAGGACGGAGTTCTTGCTACCCGGCATGTACGCGATGCCTGTGCTGCACTCCCACCACATCTTGTGCGTGGAGCGGATGTTGAGCAGGTTCGATGCGAGTACGGGCGCAGATACGTTGGTGACATCCCAGACTTCATACCCCGAGCTGGAGCCACCCTGGACGTTGCGCATCATGTAAACCTTGCCGACGAGGCCGTTTGCAGCGGCGTTCGGGAGTTGCGAGCCCAGACACATGCGCTCCGATTGCGCTTGGCCCTGGCCGCCGCCCGGCGCCGGAATGTGGAATTTCTCCACCGGGTTGGCCGGATCGGTGACGTCGATGATGACCGTGCCACTGAACTCGCAGACGTTGTTGTTCAGCGGGTTCGGCAGCGCCGGCGCCGTGCAGCCCGCCACGGGCACTGGAGCGTTGTTGTGCGTGCCTGCGAACAGAATCGTGCGCCCGTCGGGATAATCGATGACGTTCGGCATGTAGGACGGTCGACCTTGCAGGTCGGTGTGTCCCACTCGATTGATGTTCTTCCGCTCGGCGCTCTGACTGATCTGCGCCTGAGCCCCGCCGGCGACCAATGCCAGCGCAATGGCGCCTGACAGCGCCGCGAGCTCTAGTTTGCTACCTCGAACATGTGAAGCGTACATTCCATTCCTCCTTTGGTGATCTCAAACCACTTACAAAAGTACATAACGACCTAGCAACGGGTACACCCGCTAGCGCTGTACTCCCAACACATTGTGCTTGTGATCGAATTGCACGACCCTGCCGTCCGCATAGCGCCAGTTCGAGACGCGACCGCTGTTGCCAGGCTCGTCCTCAAGTACGTCGTCAGGCTCGCCCAAGAGTGCCCTTACTTCGTCGGCGGTCATGCCGATGCGGGGCTCGCCTGTATAGGTTGATTTGACGGTCGATGCGACGTTAACGGGCGATGCAACGTTAACGGGCGATGCAACGTTAACGAGCGCGGCATTCGGCTTTGGCTGGCTTGCGGCGGGGGGCATTAATGTCGTCTTCGCGGCCTGCGGATTCAGTGGCATCCAACCGAGCGAGTCGAACTCGCATGGGAAATTCTGGTACAGCGCCGTTGCATCCCTGGCGACGCACTTGAATATCTCCGCGGAGGCCAGCGGCGCGAAACAAAACGCAGGGACGAGAATCAGCGCGATGAACGCGCCACTACAGCTGTCTTGCAATGGATAGCGCACGTGGCTCCCCCTCGAACAGGCTTTGCGCATTCAATGTAGACCCGTGGTATGCAATATGCAATACCCCACAGAACAAATACAATATGCAATGCTGTAAAAAAAACCTTAAACATTCCGCCTGCTGAATTCGGGCGCGATTGTGTTGCACTGCAGCTAATATCTCGCATCTCGCGCGTTGCATGGAGGCGGCATCCAAGCGACTCGCGTTCTACTAGCTTTCAGGCAGCGCGGTCGAGGATGTCCGGCAGCACGGATTCGGCAAGCAATGTTC
Source organism: Casimicrobiaceae bacterium (assembly GCA_035568975.1). Taxonomy (GTDB): domain Bacteria; phylum Pseudomonadota; class Gammaproteobacteria; order Burkholderiales; family Casimicrobiaceae; genus PALSA-1003. Next base: position 38,197 of record DATMNH010000260.1, on the reverse strand, counting down.
CACTGCGCGCCAGCCTCGGAAGGCGCGGTCATCGCGCGAGCCCTATTCGCCGACTGCCTTGGCTTTCGTCGATGGCGGACGGCGAGCTTACGACAAACGTTCAAGAGATTCCCTCGATCAAGATCAGCGTTGCGGGCCGTCGTTCCAATGTCGAACAATTTTACAGTTGCGGGTGTCAGCGTCGGATCAACGGTAGCCAAGGCTTTGTTTTTTTGTAAAATACGACGCAGCGCACGATTATTGCTTTGAGCCAACCGGGCATACTCGTAAACTTTAGCGCAAGGGAGGATGAAGATGAATCGTTCGGCCAAGATGGTTCTCGGGGCGGCGGTTGCTGCGATGGGATTCGCGGTAGGGATTAGCGGGCCCGCGCAGGCCGCTGAGCTTGTAACAAACGGGAGTTTTGAGACCGGCGACTTCACCGGGTGGACACTGACCGGTAACACTGGTTTTATGGGCGTGGAGTGCCCGGGCGCGCCGTTTGCGGGGCCGGGAGACGGAAATTGCGACGCTTTCGCGGGGCCTGTCGGATCGATTGGCACGCTTTCTCAGGTACTGAACACCCTGCCTGGTCGGTTCTACAATATCAATTTTGACTTCCAGCCCGATGGTGGTAACCCCAGCTCCTTTTCCGCCGTCTGGGATACTCAGCCGCCTCTCTTGAGCCTGACGAATCCGGCGGCGAGCGCCTACCAGGTGCTGCACTTCACTGCGCTGGCTACCGCCGCGACCACGTCGCTGTCTTTCAATTTCCGCGACGACCCCGGCTTCTTGAAGCTTGACTCCGTTTCGGTCGCAGTGCCGGAACCCGGCAGCTTGGCTTTGCTGGGCATCGGTATGGCCGGCCTCTGGTGGCGTCGGCGTAAGGCGTAATAAACGGCGACATGCCCAATCGGGTACCAAAACGGCGGCTTCGGCCGCCGTTTTGGCTACAGCCTGCCTTTTTTCGCCTCGATTGTCGTTTGCGCCCGAACCCTGATCGCAAGAGCGCGCGTTAACGGCTCCGGCGTGCGGCAAGGTGGACGAGGTCATGAAGCATGCCGTGCGGCTCGCCGTTGCCGAAGATTGGTTTCGACCGACTTGCGAATGATTTTTTGGGCAGACATTCTTAGTAACAATATCCTTGGGCAGATACTTGTGCGGGTTGCGGAATAGGTCTACATTTTTTGTCGTGCTGCAGCTGTAGCACTACCGAGTGTACTGAAACTGCACTGAACATCCGCATCAACGATGTGCGGTGCATGTAACGCCTTCGCCGATGCGCGCGGCGAAAACCGACTTAGTTCATGTCCAGGAGGTCGAGGCTAAGCAATCATCGACACTCAGCTCCGGCAAGAACACTCTGACTCGAAGGAGACTGGAGTACAACCGCCGCCGCGACGATTCCAGCGGTCGGTCTTGGCGTGTGGAATTCACCGATCGAGGCAGCGTCGCTCGCCACTCTCGAGACGCTTTGAAGTAGCTCTACCGTAATGTTCTGCGTTGAAGCTTTCTACGTTGAAACTTAATTGGTAGGAGGAGGATTTCATGAAAGTCACACGCTGTGGCTACGCGGCCACGTTGGCGCTGGCACTCGTCGGTAGCCTTTGGAACATCGGAGCGGCGGCGCTCACGCCGCCGTTGATGGCAGTCGATCCGAACTGGCCCAAGCCATTGCCTAATGGTTGGGTCGTCGGTCAGGTCGGTGGCACCTGCATCGACTCGCAGGACCACGTTTTTATAGTGACACGCGGCTTTCAAACCGGCGGTCTGACGTCGCCGGAAGGTGTCGGTGGAGCGAACCCGAGCACAGGAGCGCTGGGTGGGGCGTTCAAATCGAGGGCGTCTCCACCGGTGATCGAGTTCGATCCCGCCGGCAACATGGTCAACGCATGGGGCAATCCGGCGCTGGTTCCCGCCGGACAGCCAAATGCAGGCCAGAACGCCGTGCTGCCAAACGGCATTCACGGCTGTTATGTCGATTACCAAGACAACGTCTGGATCGGCGGCAATGGCGATGGCGTAGTTCAGAAGTACACCCACGACGGCAGCGTCATGTTGCTCCAGATCGGCACCAAGTTCGTCTGCGACAGACCCGATCTTCCTGGCGGTACCGGTGCCTGTGCCAATGGCGTCCCACCGCAGACCGGCAACAGTCACACGCTCCTGAACCTCCCGGCGGCCATTGCGGTCGATCCCAACCCGGACCCGATCACGGGTCAGGTAGGCAGCGTCTACATCGCCGACGGCTATGGCAACCATCGCGTGGTCGTCTTTGATGCGGCCGGCAATTATCTGCGCCAGATGGGCACCGTGGGTACGGGCCCCTCTCAGTTCACCGCCGGCGATGGCGGCCATCCGCATTGCGTGAGGCTCGGCAAGGACCAGCTCATATACGCCTGCGATCGAGGCCAGAACAAGATTAACGTTTATCAGAGAGACGGCACGTTCGTGGGCAACATCGGGATCATTCCCGGCCAGATCGGTACCGGCCAGGAAGGTACCGGCACCGCATGGGACATCGATTTCTCGAAAGACCCGGCGCAAACGTGGGCCTTCATCTCGGACGGACAAAACGAGATCTTGTGGACCTTTAGTCACGCGACTGCGCTGACGGGGGGCACCCCCGTCGCGGGATTCGGCGGGTTCGGACACGATCCGGGACTGTTCAGTTTCCTGCACATGATGGCGATCGATTCGAAGGGTGCCATATACGTGGGCGAAACGATCGGTGGCAACCGCATTCAAAAGATCCTAACTAAAACCTTGCCGACCTTCGGTCCGAAATAGCTCGTCCTCTAAGTGGACGTCGAAACGAATTGTCACAGGAGAGAGCCCCTATGAAACATTCATTATTTGCCTCAGCGCTGGCCGCGGCGATGCTTGTCGCCGCTCCGCTGGCTGACGCGGCGCTAATACACTTCAACGTTAATCTGATCGGATCGAACGAGGTGCCCCCAAGCGGGTCGCTGGCGACAGGCGCTGTCAGTCTCGACCTCGACACGACGGCTCAAACTTTGACTGGACACGTCGTGTTCTCCGGCTTGACCAGTAACACGACCATGGCGCACATTCACTGTTGCTTGGCTTCTCCGTTCGTAACAGGGGTGAACGTTGGAGTGGCGACAGTCGTGCCCGCCTTTCCCGGCTTTCCGCTTGGGGTCACGAGTGGCAGCGATAATTTTGTTCTGGACTTGACCTCGGCTTCGTCTTACAACCCGGCATTCGTCACATTGCGGGGTGGACTGGCGAATGCCGAGGCAGCGCTCATCGCCGGCCTGACCGCTGGTGAAACCTACTTCAACATTCATACGACCATGTTCCCGGGAGGCGAGATCCGCGGGTTTGTGACGCCGTCGGTGAGCAACGCTGTCGATCCCTATTGGATGAGGCCGTTGCCCAACTTCTGGGTGACCGGTGAGGTCAGCGGGACCTGCGCCGCCGCGCAGGACCATATTTTTATGGTGACGCGCGGTTTTCAAACCGGCGGTCTGGCCTCGCCCGAAGGAGTCGGGGGCGCCAATATCACCGGCATCATTGGATCGATCAATCAGTCGAAGGCGGCTCCTCCGTTGATCGAATTCAATCAGATCGGCTACGTGGTCAATACTTGGGGCAATCCGGCCTTGGTACCGGCCGGGCAGCCATTTGCGGGACAGAACGCGGTTCTCCCCAACGGATTGCACGGCTGTTTCGTCGATTTCCAAGGCAATGTCTGGATTGCAGGCACCAGCGACGGCGTCGTTCAAAAGTATTCGCACGACGGCAGCACCCAGTTGCTGACGATCGGGACCAAGTTCAGTTGTGACGACGGTCTCGGTGGCTCGATCAATTGCACGGGAACCGGCGGCGGTAATGTCGGCAGGACCGGTGTGAGCCATACGTTGCTTAACCTTCCGGCCGATGTCGCGGTCGATTCGGGCAACGGCGAGGTGTACATCGCGGACGGTTACGGCAACCATCGCGTGGTCGTCTTTGATGCGGCCGGCAATTATCTGCGCCAGATGGGAGGCGTGGGCACGGGCGCCGGTCAGTTCGCCGCCGGCGTCGCCGGTCAGGCTCAGGGTCACCCGAGTTGCGTGGTGCTTCCCAATAACGGGATGGTGTATGCCTGCGACCGTGGCAACGATCGAATCAACGTCTTCACCAAGGGCTCCGGTACTACCCCGGGCACCTTTGTGACGGCTATTCCCGTCATCCCCGGTACGGCGGCGCTCGGTACGCTGGGCTCGGGTTCGGATATCAGTTTTTCGCCGGATCCCGCGCAGACCTTCATGTACGTGGCCGACGGCGCCAACGAGAGGGTGTGGGTCATGAACCACGCGGCGGCGCTTGCCGGACAGCCGGCAATTCTCGGCTCGTTCGGCAATGGTTTTGGTCACGACACCGGCGAATTCACCGTCTTGGATACGCTTACGGTCGACTCGAAAGGCAACGCGTACACGACCGAAACGACAGGTGGTCGGCGCCTGCAAAGGTTCCTGGTGACGCCAAACTGATCGGCGGCGTCGGCCGCTACACACAAAAAGGGGCGGCATCCAGGGAAGGGCAGGATGGTAGGATGTTTTGCGCGGCGGCCAGCGCCATCAGAGCTTCTGGCCGCCGTTTGCTGTGTCCTTCGCCCACCGAACCCGCGAGTGCACGTCCGCATGTATGCCAGCCAGCAGCGTGCTCTCTGCTCCCGTAAGCACCGGATGAGAGGCCCCTCAGTGGGGTGCTCGCTCCGCGCGTATTTTTGGTCGATCATCCTTCTGGCTGCTCTCGCCTTTCCCCGATCGGCCATCGCTAATGGCAGCGACCTTCCCCCGGAGATCGTTTTTCAGGGGTTCGTCAAGCCTGAGGATGGCCGCGTCCAATTGCTCGTCAGGCTCCCCCTGGTCCTTCTTTCCAGTTTCTCGCTGCCAAAGCGCGGTCCGGGCTACCTCGACCTGGAACACGTAGACGCTAAGCTGAAGCAAGCTGCCGCCGCAACCGGTCGTCTAATCGAGCTATCCGCGGACGGCGCGATGCTGGTGCCGACGACGCGGGAAGTGCGACTCTCACTTCTTTCCGACCGTTCGTTTGCAAGCTATTCCAGTGCTCTCGCCCATCTCCAGGGCCCGTCATTGCCGGTCGCCACCGACCTCTTCTGGAACCAGGGCTTTTTCGACTTACAGCTCGAATATGTGCTGCAGTCACCTCGCCCGAATATCTGGATACGCGTGAACGTGGCGCCCGAGCTCGGACGACGGATCAAGCTGCGGCTCGAGTATCTTCCCATCGACGAATCGGCGCGTACTTATGAGATTCCCGGCGCGTCGGGTTGGATCCCGCTCCATCCGCGCTGGTATGAGGCAGCGTGGCTCTTCGCGAAGGCTGGTCTTGTCGACGCGTTCGCCATCGATCGCTTCGTGTTTCTACTGTGCTTGATCGCTCCTTTCCGGAAGCTCCGCAGTCTGTTGCCGGTCGTCATAGTGCTTGCCGCACTGCAGGCGCTGACATTGACGGCGGCCGCAGAGGGAGCGCTTGCCGACATCGACGTCGGGTGGCTCGCAGTTCTCTCCGATACCGTCCTTGCCGCCGGCATGGTGTTGCTCGCCATCGGAAATCTCGCTGCGCCAAGTCTGCGCCGTCGCTGGTTCATCGCCGCCGTGGTCGGAGCGCTCGGCGGATTCGGCTTGGGTCGTCTTTTGACCGACGCCTGGCAATTCGCAGGGACTCACACGCTTGTCGCGGTCGTTTCGTTCAACGTCGGCGTTGCATTGGGAGAAGTCGTGAGCCTGGTCCTCGCCTTCTTCGCGCTACGCCTGCTTTTTGCCGCCGTGCTTGGCCCTTTGCTTGGCGTGATCGTCCTCTCCACCGTTGCCGGACATGCTAGCTGGCACGGGATGATAGATGGCGGCCGCGAGCTTTGGCGCCAGCTTGGGCAAGCGGGTGCCTCTGGCTTCTGGTCCGCGTTGATCGTCGTCGCGCCGTGGCTGGCACCGGCGCTGCTGGTCGGCGTAGTAGCGTACTTGCTCCCGAAGCGATTCGACGGCGTGCCTGCGCCGACTCTGCTTCGAGCATTGCTCGGCCAGAGGACCGATGACGGCCCCGAACGCGCGTAGCGCGCTGCGGCGGTTCCGAGCAACGCGGCATCGGAACATCCAATCTTGACGCAACGCACGGCCTTGAGATCCCGCGATTAATGCAGGTGCCCGGCTGGCAGCGGCGCGCGCTGCCGCTCGTGGCGTAATAGCTCTGCCTGATCGATCGTTTCGGCCGTCCGATCGGGTAGCGAACCCGGGACGCCGATCCAGCGCGCGCGGAGGTAGCCCTGACGGTCGATCAGAAACGCCACGGTCGCGGGCGCGGCATTGGCCGCGGTGTCTCGGCGAGCGAACATCGCGTACGCGGTAATCACGTCCGCACTCGTGATCGCGACATTCGATCCGCCGTCACCCAGGGTTTCCGCATCGGCCGACGGTGCAGTTGCAGACAGCGGAATGGCAATGACGCGCAAGCCGATCGCTCCAAAGGCCGGTGTCTCGGCAGCAAGCGCGCGCAAATAAGGCAGTGACTGCGGCAGCGTGTACAGCACGAGCAGCGTGATGGAACTTCCTCGCTGCTGGCTCAAAGATTCCTGTCCTTGTCCAGGCAGCTCGAACGTGAAATCGGGCGCCACAATGGCGGAGCGCCACGGCTGCACGAGGTTGCTGAGGGTTGTTGCAGCCTCTGCATCCGATTGGGCACGCAGGAATTGGACTAAATCCCAGATTTCGTTGTCGCTGAGGCGCGACGCGAATCCGGGCATCGGCGTTCCCGGAATCCCGTGTGCGATCCACCAGAAGAGTTCGCCCACGCGGTGACCCGACGCGTGCGCGGCCAGGTCCGTCGGCACGACAGACAGTGAAAGTGCAGCGGGACCGTCACCGCGACCATAGGGACCGTGGCAGACACTGCAATTTCGCGCATAGAGATTGGCGCCGCGGACGATCGAGTCAGTTGCGTATCGTACTGGCGCTTCAGCATAGGTGCTCGGATACGCGGGCACCGCAAGTAGCCAGGTACCCACCGCAGCGCTCGCCAAGATCGCCCCGAGCCCGGCTACACCTAGACGCGGCCGGCTACGGAACATGCCGCTAACCGCGACGACGGCGGCGACGCATGCGCCGATGCCCGTCACCAATACCGCCGCGCCAGCGGCGAAGGATTGTTGCGCGGCCTGCCAGCTCAGCGTGTAAGTGAACGGCCATACGGGAGATTGATGTGCCGCTGGGACCTTGATCCCAAGCACGCCGACAATCGCGACGACGATTATTCCGGCGGCGATCTCGAAGGCCGCATTGCGCCGGAGCGAACGCAGCACCAAGGGGTTCGAGGTGTCCTGGACCGTTAGCCGCGCGGTCAGAGACAAACGATTTACCGCGGCCAATGTCACCATCGCGGCAAAGAGCGCGAGTTTCGCGAGTAGCAAGTGACCGTAGTCCGTGCCCAGGAGCGCCGGCACACCGCCGACGAGGTACCAGCCGTTGCCCAGACCGCTAAGGACGAGCGCGCTGACGCTCACCGCGCCGAGCGTTGAAAATCGCCGTACCGTCTCAGCAGTAGCCTCGAGCGGCTGTGCACCTCCAAGCAGGAACACGAGTCCGGGCAGGGCGCCCAGCCAAGCGCCCGCAGCTAGCAAGTGGACGACGTCGGACACAATCTGCACGTAGCGGCCAGACCCCTGCCCGGCGGCGGCATGTCCGGCCCATGCGAGCGAGGCGAGATATGCGGCAGCGACCAGAACGGCGCCGACTGCGATGCGTAACCTTCGCTGCTCGTTGGTCGACCGGCCGATCGAGAGCAGCAGCGCCCCGAGTGCCATCGCAAGGACAAGGCGCAAGACCCAGAGGCGACCAAATTCAGTTCTGCCCAATACCAGGCCGATGGTATCGGCGCTGATTGCCTGCGCGAGAGGCGTGCCGCTCATCATGGCGGCTTCGGCGGCGAGCCAGATCGCTCCCGAGATCGCGCTTGCCACAAGAGTCCAGGCCCCGTAGACAAGAGCCGTCGGTAGGTGTCTTCGCCCACGCTGTTGGGTCACCCGATCAGCATCGCGCCAGATTGGCGTCGCCACGGCGAGCGCGAACAGCAGTCCGCCAAACAGCAATATGGCCGAGGCGAAATGGACGGTCCGCGCTGCGACAATCATCGCGTCCATCATGGAAGGCGTGCCTGCGTAATGCCTAGGTAGGCGTTTACGGCGCGATATCGAACGTGAATTGACCCTTGGCTACGTGCGTGTCAACTGACAGCACGCGCCATGTCACGCTATATCTGCCGGGCGCGAGCAGCGGTAGCGAGATCCGCAGCAGCAGCGGATCGGCACTGTCGACCCGGGGATCGCCCTTGTCAACGCGCTTACCGCGCGGGTCCAGGACCTCGACGGTGCTAAATTCAGGTTCGAGTCGTTCGCTGAACCACAATTTGAGCTCCGCGGGCGACTCATGAACCGCGCTGCCTACACCGGGTATCGCGTGGTCCAGAAAAGCGTGCGCCGCGGCAAGAGGGACGAAAACCAGCGACGCGAGCGCGAACGACATTCGCAACAATCGATCTATGTCCTTGAGGACGACCGGCCCAGTCCCAGTCGTGGCAAACGGGTCATCATGAAGAAGTGAGCTTGCACAAGTAATTTTAGGGTCCATTCACGACCGGTGTTGGCGTTCAGCCTTATGACGTCAATCGTAACAGGGCGTTCACGTGGGGTTCCGCACCGGGCGGTAGCGGGCAGTGCGCGCGGAAAAAAAGCGCGGCCTTTGGGGGCCGCGCAGGATTCCGCCATAGGAGGAGAATGGAGGAATGTATCCGCGTTTGGAAAGGAGGAGGATCCGAACCGCGGACACGAAAATAATCGCATAGTGCACTGCACAAGGCAAGTATTTTTTGCGTTGCACCATATTGGTTTGTCCACGACGTAATTTTGTACTGGCAGCTTAGCAAGCGCATGCATCGACCTCGGAGCAGACAAAATTGAGAGCGACGGCAAAGTGGATCGACGGCGTCAGTTTTGTTGCCGAAACCGGCAGCGGTCACGCGCTTGTCGTAGACGGTGCGGCGGAAGCAGGGGGCCGCAATCTGGGTCCTCGGCCGATGGAGCTGGTCTTGGCGGGAACGGCGGCTTGCACCGCGTTCGACGTGGTGTGGATCCTGAAAAAGGCACGGCAGGCGATAACCGACTGCGTCGTTGACGCGGAAGCCAAGCGTGCGGCAGAGGATCCCAAAGTCTTCACCCGTATCCACCTGCGCTATCGCATTCGCGGCCAGGGTCTCAATCAAGCGCAGGTCGAACGCGCGGTGAAGCTTTCCAAGGAAAAATACTGCTCCGCGACGCTAATGCTGGCCAAGACCGCGAAAATCACCTTCGAAGTCGCGATCGAGGACCCTTCGATCCCGCTACCGTAACAATCGGATCAGGCTGGAGGTGTCCCATCGAGCTCCGCCCTGCGCCTGGATCCGCGCATAAAACTGATCGACGAGCGCAGTGACAGGCAGCGCCGCGCCGTTGGTACGCGCCTCGTCCAGGCAAATGGAAAGATCCTTGCGCATCCAGTCGACGGCGAAGCCGAAGTTGAATTGATCGGCTGCCATTGTCTTGCCGCGATTGTCCATCTGCCACGATTGCGCCGCGCCCTTCCCGATTACGTCCAATACCTTTTCGACGTCGAGCCCGGCACGCACGGCAAAGTTGATCCCTTCGGAAAGTGCCTGAACCAGGCCAGCGATGCAGATCTGGTTGACCATTTTCGTAAGCTGCCCGGAACCCGGGCCTCCCATCAGCGTGACCGCCTTCGCATAAGTTGCCAACACCGGCTCCGCGGTGGCGAACGTGTTGGCATCACCGCCGACCATGATCGTCAGCTTGCCGTTCTCCGCACCGGCCTGTCCGCCGGAGACCGGGGCATCGAGAAAACCGATTCCACGAGCCGCCGCCGCGCGATGGACTTCGCGGGCGACCGTCGCCGACGCCGTCGTGTGATCGACGAGAATGCTGCCCGGCTGCATCGCCGCGACCGCGCCATCCGGGCCCAGTGCCACCGCGCGCACGTCGTCGTCGTTGCCGACACACATTATGACCATGCCGACGCCTGCCGCCGCAGCGGCAGGCGTCGGCGCGGATGAGCTCTTTGGCGCGGACGCGATGCAACTCGCAAGCCACTTCTGCGCACGGGCGGCGGTGCGGTTGTAGACGGTGACCGAGTGCCCGGCGCGTGCGAGGTGTCCCGCCATCGGAAAGCCCATCACACCCAGTCCCAGGAACGCAAGCTTGCGCGTCTCCATTGCTGCTCCTTGATTGAAAATCTGTTGCGCCGCCAGTGTCGACCGAAACGACGACTGAACGAACAGATCAGCGGGCGCCGAGCGCTGCGCGTGCGGTGCGGATCGCGTTACGAACCTGCTCGGGCGCGGTACCTCCGGCGCGATTTCGGCTTGCCACCGAGCCGTCGAGAGTAAGCACGCTATAGACGTCATCGCCGATCAGCGCTGAAAAACGCTGCAATGTATCCAGCGGCAATTGCGCGAGATCGACTTGGAGCGCTTCCGCGTGACGCACCGCCTGCGCCACCGCCTCGTGCGCGTCACGAAATGGAACGCCTTTCCGGACCAGATAGTCGGCGAGATCGGTCGCCGTCGCGAATCCCGTGCCCGCCGCAGCACGCATGCGCGCGGCGTCGATCTCGATACCTCCCGCGACCAGATCGGTGACTATGATGAGCGTGGGCAGCAGCGTGTCGACGATGTCGAACACCGGCTCCTTGTCTTCCTGGTTGTCCTTGTTATACGCCAGCGGCTGACCCTTCATGATCGTCAGCAGCGCGACCAGGTCCCCGAAAACGCGTCCGCTTTTCGCCCGAACGAGCTCCGGCACGTCGGGATTCTTTTTTTGCGGCATGATCGAGCTGCCCGTGCAGAACCGGTCGGCCAGGCGGACAAAGCCGAAGCCCGGGCTGGACCAGAGAACCAATTCTTCCGCGAAGCGCGACAGGTGCATCATCGTCAGCGCGGCCGCCGCCGCGAACTCGATGGCGAAATCGCGATCGGAGACCGCGTCGAGCGAGTTTTCGCACAGGCCGTCGAAGCCCAACTCGCGCGCAACGCGGTCGCGCTCGATAGGGAAGCTCGTTCCCGCGAGTGCCGCACTGCCCAAGGGCAGGCGATTGACGCGTACGCGGCAATCGCGGAATCGCTCGGCGTCGCGCGAGAGCATCGCATCGTAGGCCATGAGATGGTGACCGAATGTGACCGGCTGCGCGATCTGAAGGTGCGTGAATCCCGGCATGACGGTCGCAGCGTGCGCTTCGGCCAGATCGAGCAACGCGCGTCGCAGCGCGGTGATACGCGTCGCGGCGTCGTCGATAGCGGAGCGTACATACAGCCTCATGTCGGTCGCGACTTGATCGTTGCGGGAACGGCCGGTGTGCAAGCGCTTGCCGGCGTCGCCGATCAGCGCGATCAGCCGCTTCTCGATATTAAGGTGTACATCCTCGAAGTCGCGTGACCACACGAATTCGCAACGCTCGACCTCGCCTCTGATCGCGGCCAATCCGCGTTCGATCGACGCCAGTTCGTCGGCAGTCAGTACGCCGATCTGGCTAAGCATGCGGGCATGCGCCAGCGATCCCGCGATGTCGGCTTCCGCCAGACGCTGATCGAAATCGACCGACGCGGTGTATTGCTTCACGAGCTCAGCGACAGGCTCGCTGAAACGGCCCGACCGGCCGCGGGCGGCATCGTTCTCGGAATCTGATCTGTCTGCAGACATGGCTTGCCTCACCCGGACCTCTTGCCCACAATAGGAAGCAGACGTTACATCGCCTGGCGTAATGATCCGGACCTGCTGCGACGGCGACGACGAGCTCTCCGTCGCCGCACTGGAAGCAACGAATACTGCGGATGAGTATAAATCAAAACACGATCCCACTCTCGCTTCCCGAGCTGCGCAATCTCGGAACGATCCTTCGGATATTGCTCCTGGTCAACGCTGTTGTCATGATCGCGGCGTTTGTCCGCGAGGCGCGTTGGGCCGCGATCTCCGACGCCTGGGTGCAAATGAGCGCGATAGTCGAGCCGCATCTGCTTTTCGAGCTGCTCATTTTGTATTTGCTTGCGCCATGGCTGGAGCGCGCGCCGTACGCCGTCGGCGCCGCCTCCATTATGGCCTTGACGCTCGCGGTCGGCCTCGCCTTCAACACTGCGCTCGCGGCGCTTATTCCGGACATGACGACCGGAGCGATGTTGCGGCACGTAATGTTCGCGCTGTTGATCGCGGGCGTGCTGCTGTTCTACTTTCAGCTGAGGGCGAAAGCGCTTTCGCCCGCGATTACCGAAGCGCGGCTGCAAGCGCTGCAGGCCCGCATCCGGCCGCATTTCCTGTTCAACAGTATCACCGCCGTGTTGTCGTTGATGCGCAGCGAACCGCGGCGCGCGGAAACCGCGCTCGAGGACCTTGCGGATCTTTTTCGCGTTCTGATGCGCGATAACCGTCAGCTTGCGCCGCTTTCCGACGAGGTCGAGCTCTGCCGGCAATACCTCGACCTCGAAAAACTGCGGCTCGGCGAGCGCCTCACGATCGAATGGCACATCGACAACATGCCCGGAGACGCGCAGGTCCCGCCGCTGTTGCTGCAGCCACTGCTCGAAAACGCCGTCTACCATGGTATCGAGCAGTCTAGCGTTCCGGGGGTCATCGCGATTAATATATTTCTGCGCCGCGGTGAGGTGCACGCGATCCTTCGCAACCCCTATAAGATGACCTCCAAGGACTACGGCGGGAACAAGATGGCGCTCGCCAACATCCGCGAGCGGCTCGCGCTGCATTTCGACGCGGAGGCGAGCCTGGCGAGCAAGGCGAACCGGGACAGCTACGAAGTCCACATTCGCATGCCGTATCGTACGTACGTGGAATCGGGAGACGCGCATGACTGAAGCACCGCTGAGGATCGTGCTCGTCGATGACGAGGCCCCCGCCCGCAGGCGCCTGCGCGAGTTGCTCGACGATTGCACCGGCGCGCTCCCGCTGCTGGTGGTCGGCGAAGCCGGTAGCGGCCGCGAGGCACTGCACCTGCTCGGTACGACGCCGGCCGACCTGGTGCTTACCGACATCCACATGCCCGATATGGACGGCATCGAGCTCGCGCGCCACCTGCTCAAGCTGCCGCTTCCGCCGGTGCTGATCTTCACCACCGCGTACCACGAGCACGCCATCGCGGCGTTCGAAGTGCACGCCATCGATTATCTGGTGAAACCGGTACGCGTTCAGCGCCTCCTCACGGCGCTGCAAAAGGTGCCGCGGCTCAAACCCCTTTCCGACACCAAGCTCAACCGCCTGCCGGCCGCGGCGCGCCGCTTTCTGTCGGTGACCGAGCGATCGCGGGTGGTGCTTGTTCCCATCGACGAAATCGTCTACCTGAAGGCAGAGCTCAAGTACATAACGATACGCACCGCCGATCGGGAGTTTCTCCTCGAGGAGTCGCTCACCAGGCTGGAAGAGGAATTCGGCCCGCGCTTCGTGCGCGTGCACCGGAACTGTCTGGTCGCGCGCGAGGCCATACGCGGCTTCGAGCGGCGGGTGAGCGCCGATGGCGACGCCCATTGGGAGGTGATGCTGCGCGGCGTGACCGAGGCTCTTCCGGTGTCGCGCCGCCAGCAATTCATCGTCCGCGAGATCGGCCGCGACGCTTGACTGAGCGCCTTGCGGTGCGTTAAGCGCCAGGCGCGGACCGCTTTGGCCCGGGCGCCGGGTTAAACTTCGCGTTTTTCCGGCTTCAGACGCTCCATGCCTCCACGCACACTGATCTGCGGCTCGCTCGCGGTCGACACCATCACGGTGTTTCCCGACCGCTTTGCGCGCCACATCCTGCCCGACCAGACGCACGTGTTGTCGGTGTCGTTTCAAATCACCGAAATGCGCCGCGAGTGGGGCGGCTGCGCGGGCAACATCGCTTATAACCTGAAGGGCCTGGGCGGCGATCCGGTGGTGATGGCGACGATAGGCGACGACGGCGGCGCCTATATCGAGCGTCTGTCTTCATTCGGCATCGCGACCGAGGCGGTACGCACCGTCGCCGGGACATTTACCGCGCAGGCTTACATCATCACCGACCTCGACGACAACCAGATCACGGCGTTTCATCCGGGAGCGATGAATCAGGCACACCTGAATCATGTTTCCGATGTCGATCGAATCACGCTCGGCATCGTCGCGCCCGACGGTCGCGACGGCATGGCCGCGCACGTGCGCGAATTCGCGGATGCGCGCATTCCGTTCGTGTTCGATCCGGGGCAGGGACTGCCGCTCTTCTCGGGTCCGGAGTTGATCGAGATGATCGATTGCGCGGATTACGTCGCGGTGAACGACTACGAAGCGCGCCTGCTCGCCGGGCGCACCGGCCTGTCGGAACAGGAAATTGCAGCGCGCGTCGACGCGCTGATCGTGACGCTTGGCGCGGACGGATCGCGCATCCACGCGGGCGGGACGGTGTTCGAGATACCGACATTGACACCGACTAAGCTGGTCGATCCCACCGGTTGCGGCGACGCGTACCGCGCGGGGCTGCTCTACGGCATCGGGCAAGGCTGGGATTGGGACCGCACCGGGAGGCTCGCGTCGTTGCTCGGCTCGCTGAAGATCGCGTCGCGTGGCGGCCAGAATCATATCGTCGATCGCGAAGCGCTGGCGGCGACCTATCACGAGCACTATGGCCATCATCTCTGGTGACCGTTCATTTATTCGCTCGCACCGCTCGGATCGCCGCCGGCAGGGTGACGCGCCTTTCGTCTATTGACAAGCGCATGACCGGTTCGTCCCGACGCAACTCCGCTGACCGCACGCCGTTGCCCGTACGCGTCTATCGCTACGCGCGAGTGAGCTTGCACGTGTTTCAGGGGATCGCGACGACCGCCTTCGTGTTTCCGATGATCGGGCTTCCGCGACGACAGGCGCTGATCCGGCGCTGGAGCGAGCGCCTGCTCGGGATCATGCGCGTCGAGGCGCGGGTGCAGGGACTGCCGCCCGGCGGATTGCCCGGCAACATGCTCATCGTCGCCAATCACATCTCGTGGCTGGATATTTTCGTGCTCAACACGGTTCAGCCGGCGAGATTCATCGCCAAGGCAGAGCTGAAGCGATGGCCGCTAGTCGGGCTGCTGATCGCCGGATGCGGAACGCTTTTCATCGAGCGCGAGCGGCGGCGCGACGCGCATCGCGTCAACGATGATGCACGCGAAGTCCTCGCCGCGGGGGACACGATCGCCATTTTCCCGGAGGGCACGACGACGGATGGCACGACGCTGCTGCCGTTTCACGGTTCGCTGCTGCAGCCGGTGATCGATGCGAAAGGACACCTGCAGCCGATCGCCATCCGCTACCGTCAGCGCGACGGCAGCTACACCGACGCGCCCGCGTACGTCGGCGAGACGTCGTTCATGGGCTCCTTCTGGCGCGTACTCGGGGAGCGCGCGATCGTCGTGGAAATGACCCTCATGCCGGCGCTGGCGGCGCAAGCGCGGCGTCGGCGCGAACTATCGCGCGAGGCCGAGCAGGCTATCCGTGTGGCCTTAGGCTTGAGCGGCCTGGCACCTGAAACAATCGGCGATCGTCGAGCCTGATAGCGGTCAGCGCCCCGCCCCACAGGCAGCCTGAGTCGAGCATCAGCACGTTGGGCGAAAGCATCAGATCGATCGTCGACCAATGTCCGCACAGAATCGTGACGCCGGCGGATCTGCGCTCGACGTGCGAGAACCACGGCGCATAACCCTCGGGCGTGTGCGCGATTCCGCGCTTCTCGGAGAGCTGCATGGTGTCGTCGGCGGTGCAAAACCGCAGCCGCGTGCACGCGTTGACGATGACGCGAAGCCGGTCATAGCCGGTGAGGGTCGCATCCCACCGCGCGGGCTGATCGCCGTAAAGGTGGCCCAGAAAATCGTCGTGTCCGGGTGAGTCCAGCACGGCTTCGACTTCTCCCGACAGCATTTCGGCGGTCGCGGGCGTCCACGAGGGCAGAAGGCCGGCGTGAACGAGCAGCAAATCGCCGTCTCGCACGACCAGCGGTCGCGTTCGCAGCCAGGCGAGCAGTTCATCGCGGTCCGGCGCTTGGAGAATGTCGCCCAGCGTGTCCTGCCGATGCGCGCGTCGATGTCCTGCCGCCACGGTCAGCAGGTGTAGATCGTGATTGCCGAGAACGGTGACGGCAGCCGCGCCGAGGTGCTTGACCGTGCGCAACACGGCAAGCGAATCCGGACCCCGATTGACGAGGTCACCGACCAGCCATAGCAAGTCGCGCGCCGGGTCGAACGCGATCACATCGAGCAGTTGCTGGAATTCGGCGTGGCATCCCTGGATGTCGCCGACGGCGTAGTGGCTCATGGCCGGAAGGGAACTTGGCGCGCTGTCAAGCGGCACGCGTTGTTAGAATCGACGTCATTCTAGCGTGTCCGCTGAGAGCAAATGAATTTCCCCCTCAATGAACCACAGCGCGCCGCGGTGCGATACCTCGACGGCCCGCTGCTCGTCCTCGCAGGTGCGGGCAGCGGCAAGACGCGTGTGATCACGGCCAAGATCGCACATTTGATCGAGCGCGGGTTCGATCCTGCTCAGATCGCGGCGATCACTTTCACCAACAAGGCCGCGCGCGAAATGCGCGAGCGGGCGCTGCGGCTCCTGCCGAAGCGCGACGATGCCAAAGTGCCGATCATCTGCACTTTTCACTCCCTGGGCTTGAGGATCCTGCGGACCGAGGCCGCGGCGCTGGGGCTGGCGTCGCGCTTTTCGATTCTCGATCCGGGCGACATCGAGAGTATTGTCGCGGAGCTGCTGGCGACGACCGACCGGGCGCGCGCACGCGCTGCGCAGTGGCGGATCAGTGCCTGGAAAAACTCGCTTGTCACACCCTCCGGAGCGCTTAGCGCCGCGTCGAACGATGCCGACCTTGCCGCGGCGCGCGCCTATCAGCGCTACGACCAGACGCTGCGCTCCTATCAGGCGGTGGACTTCGATGATCTGATCGCCATGCCGCTCGCGGCGCTCGAACGCGACGCCGCCGCCGCGGAACGATGGCGCGACCGGCTCTCCTACCTGCTGATCGACGAGTATCAGGACACCAACCCGGTCCAGTATCGTTTGCTGAAGCTGCTGGCAGGCACACGCGCGGCATTTACGGCGGTGGGCGATGATGATCAGGCAATCTACGGCTGGCGTGGCGCGACCATCGAGAATCTCGAGCAGCTGCCACGAGATTTCGATTCGCTCAAGGTCATCAAGCTCGAGCAGAACTATCGATCCGAGGTGCGCATATTGCGCTCGGCAAACGCACTGATCGCCAACAATGCCAAGCTTTACGATAAGAAATTGTGGAGCGAGCGGTGTCTGGGCGACCTGATTCGCGTCGTCCCCGCAGCGGACGACGAAGCCGAGGCCGAGGGCGTCGCGCGTCGCCTGCTGGCGCAGAAGTTCGAGCAGCGTGGCCGATTTTCGGACTTCGCCGTCCTGTATCGAGGCAACCATCAGGCGCGCGCGTTCGAGCGGGCGCTATCGGCGCAAAACGTGCCTTATGTCATCAGTGGTGGCCAGTCCTGGTTCGAGCGCGCCGAGGTCAAGGATCTCGTTTCGTACCTGCGACTGATCGCCAACGATGACGACGATCCGGCGTTCGTCCGCGCAGTGACGACGCCCAGACGCGGCGTCGGCGCGCAAACGCTGGACAAGCTCGGCGCCGCTGCCAGGGCGAACGGCGGGAGCCTGTTCGCGGCAATCTTCGTCGATGCACTTCCAGTCGATCTGGCGCCACCGCAGCATGGCGCGCTGGTCGAGTTCGGCGCATTGATCAACGGACTCAGGCACCGTGCCGAGCGCGAGCCCGCGGGCACGCTGCTCTCCGATCTGGTCTCAGCCATCGGGTATGAAAGCTATCTCTTCGATACGTTCGACAAGGCACAGGCGCAGGTACGCTCGGAAAGCGTGCGCGATTTCGTCGGTTGGCTGTCGACCAAAGGCGAGGCCGATGAAAAGAATCTGCTCGAGCTGACGCAGATGATTGCGCTGATCACCATGCTCGAAGGTCAGGAGGGCGACGCGCCCGATGCGGTCCGCTTGTCGACCTTGCATGCGGCCAAAGGGCTCGAATTCCCGCACGTATTCATGGTCGGTGTCGAGGAAGGCATTCTGCCGCATCGCGAGTCGGTCGCGTCATGCAGCGTCGACGAAGAGCGGCGTCTGATGTACGTCGGCATGACGCGCGCGCAGCAGAGCCTGCAGTTATCCTGGTGCCGGCGGCGCAAACGCGCCGGCGAATGGCACGATGCCGAGCCGTCACGTTTTATCGCGGAGTTGACACAAGAGGATTTACGCCACGCCGACGTGCCCGCCGGTCCGGAAGAGCTCGCGCGGGAAAAAGAAGCGGGGAACGCGCGGCTGAAGAGTCTGCGCGCGATGCTGATGCGCTGACCCTTATCTGTTCGACCCGCTATTTTTTCGGTGCGAGTATCCAGCTCACAAGGGCCTGGATGTCGCCGTCGGCGACCTGTGAGTTGGGCGGCATCGGAACCGGTCCCCAAACGCCGGCGCCACCCGCTTTGACCTTCTGAGTCAACTTGGCATACGCTCCGGCATCGCCTTTGTACTTCGCGGCGACATCCTGAAACGCAGGACCGACGATCTTCTTGTCGACGGCGTGGCATGCGCTGCAGCCATCCTTTTGCATCAGGGCCTGGCCCGCGGCCAGATCGAGCGGACCGTTCGCCTTTGCAGTTGCGCTCGGCGCCGCGGTCATCGCGGCCGGTGTCACGCCGGCGGCGCTAGCAGCGGCTGCCGCGGTGGAAGATGAGGGCGCCGGAACCACAGCAGCCGGCGCTGCCGTCGCCGTCGTGGCGGGCGTCGATGGGGACACGGTGGCGGCGGGTGCAGGAGGCTCGTTGAAATTCGCACCCGATCGGTTGGCCATGTAAACCACCGCACGCTGCACTTCCAAATCGCTGAGATCGGGGTTGCCGCCTTTGGGAGGCATGACCTTGCCGGCTTCCTGAATTCCATTGATGGCGTGCTGCACCAGGGCCTCGTAACCCTTCTTGATCGAGACGGCCCATTGAGCCTTGTCGCCGACCTTGGGCGCGCCGGCGATTCCCGGCTCGTGACAAGTCTTGCACTGCGATTGAAAGACCTGCTCGCCGGTAAGATTGCCTTTCGAGCTGCTCGCATCGGCTATCGTGACCTCGCCGAAAGGCTTGATGCGCGACAGCAGCTGACTGTCGGCTTCCGCTTTTCCAGGCGGTTTCATATCGGTGACGAGTTGGGTAAGCGATGCGATCAAGGCGATCGGTATCGCGAAGGCGAGCACGACGACTATGATCAGCTGTTTGTGGGTCTTGATGAACGTGGACTGCTCGTCGCTCATTATGAAATCCTTCGGCGGGGCCCGGAGGACGGTATCGCGGAAGCGCGCATTATAGCCCGGGCATATTGGCGCCGGAGAGGAACGATGTGGTCGAATGGACTGCAGCGCAAGCCCTGAGTAAAATGCACGGCGGGCGCCCGTAGCTCAGTTGGATAGAGTGTTGGTTTCCGAAGCCAAAGGTCACAGGTTCGACTCCTGTCGGGCGCGCCATCAAATCATTGCAATCGGCAAAAGACGAACAGTGAAGATTCATCCCAATCAGATCGTGACCGATATCCCGTACATGCCGATGGGCAATGGGTTCTTGCGCCTGGCGGCCAAGGGCCTCTGGAACACTCTGGACGGCAAGGGCTGTTGGGTCGACAATGCGTTCGTCGAGCGGCTGTCGAGGGGCGTAAAGCACGGGGAAGTCCGCCTGTGCACCTGCGCTACTCCGAGCGAGGCGAATACCGCGTTGGAGCGCTGCTTCCGCCTCTTTAAAGCGTACGAAATTCTGTCCAATCAACTGGGGCCACCGTTATGCCCGTAGCAGTCGCATTGGTTCTATTGGTCGTCGGCTCCGTCCTCTTTCACTACCTGAGTCCGTGGTATTTCACACCGATCGCCTCCAATTGGGACGCGATCGATGAGACCGTAACGATCACGTTCTGGGTCACGGGGTTTGTCTTCGTCGCCATCAATTTGTTCATGGCTTATTGCGTGTTGCGCTACCGTCACCGGAAGGGAATCAAGGCGCAGTACGAACCCGAGAGCAAAAAGCTGGAAGGCGCGCTTATCCTGGGGACCACGGTGGGAGTCATCGCCATGTTGGCCCCCGGCTTGTTCGCATGGGCGAAGTTCATCGAGGTCCCGAAGGACGCGGCGGTATTGGAGGTCGTGGGCCGGCAGTGGAACTTCAGCTATCGCTTCCCCGGCAAGGACGGCGCGCTGGGCACCGTCGATGCCCGGTTCATCAGCGATGAAAATCCGTTCGGCATGAATCCAGACGATCCGAACGGGCAGGACGACGTCTTGATAGCGAGCCCGGAGCTGCATCTTCCCATGGGGAAGCCGGTCAAGCTGGAACTCCGCTCGATAGACGTCTTGCACGACTTCACGGTGCCACAGTTCCGCTCGAAGATGAATATGGTGCCCGGCCTGGTCACCTATGTCTGGTTCACACCCACCCGGACCGGGACCTTCGACGCCTTCTGCGAACAATTGTGTGGCGTTGCACATTTCGCCATGCGCGGCAAAGTCATCGTTGAAGAAGAGAGTGCCTTTCGGGAGTGGTTAAGCAGCTATCCGACGTACGCTCAATCCAAAGCTCAAGTACCCGGCGATGCTGCAGCAGGCAAGCCATTGTTTGCAGTGTGCGCCGCCTGTCATGGCCTGCAGGCGGAGGGCAACCCTGCGCTGAATGCGCCAAAATTGAGTGGCCAAGGAGACTGGTACCTGAAACGGCAATTGAAAAATTTCAAGGACGGCGCTCGTGGCACAAACGACAAAGATGTCTTTGGTAAGACGATGGCGCCGATGGCGGCGACGCTAGCTGATGACGCCGCCATCAATAACGTCGTCGCCTACATCAGGACGCTGCCGGATAATCCTGCCCCTGCCACGGTGCACGGGAGTGTGAAGAAGGGTCAAGATCCTTATGCGACCTGTGGGGCCTGCCACGGCGATGACGGGCGGGGCATAAAGGCGACGAATGCCCCTCGCCTCAAGGGTATGAGCGATTGGTATCTGGTCACTCAATTGAAAAATTTCAAACAGGGTATTCGTGGCGCCCATCCGAAGGACCTGTACGGTAAGCAGATGGCGGCCATGGCCGCAATTCTGTCCGATGACCAGGCAACCGATGACCTCGTTGCCTACATCGATACCTTCCG
The DNA here is from genome assembly GCA_035568975.1 of Casimicrobiaceae bacterium. Classification (GTDB taxonomy): domain Bacteria; phylum Pseudomonadota; class Gammaproteobacteria; order Burkholderiales; family Casimicrobiaceae; genus PALSA-1003. The sequence continues at coordinate 16,956 of DATMNH010000260.1, read as the reverse complement.
GTGACCGGCCCGCTCGAGCGCCATGCTTTTCATATTGTTATCGTTATAATAACGATGTCACTCAAGCGAATCGCGCATCGTGAAGAACTAGCAAAGAGGAACTATCGATGACTTCCGTTACGCATGACGAATCGGCCTTCGTCCCACCCGCCGAAGTCGAAGAGCCAGAGCTTTACCATCCGAAATCTTTCGTTGGGAAGTACATCTGGAGCCAGGACGCCAAGGTCATCGCCGTCCAGTATGCGATCACCGCGATCGCGGTCGGGTTGGTTGCCTTGGTGTTGTCGGGGATCATGCGGCTGCAACTGGGGTTCCCCCACGCGTTTTCCTTTATCAACCCGAGCAACTACCTTCAGTTTGTCACCATGCACGGCATGATCATGGTGATCTACCTGCTTACCGCGCTGTTCCTCGGGGGTTTTGGCAACTACCTGATCCCGCTGATGGTCGGCGCCCGCGATATGGTTTTCCCCTATGTGAACATGGTGAGTTACTGGGTCTATCTGTTCGCCGTGCTGTTACTCATGGCGAGCTTCTTCGTACCCGGCGGGCCCACCGGCGCCGGCTGGACCCTGTACCCGCCCCAGGCCATCCTCCCCGGTACTCCCGGGGCGAATTGGGGAATTATCCTGATGCTCATTTCCCTGGCGTTCTTCATCATCGGATTCACCATGGGCGGCTTGAACTATGTGGTGACCGTGTTGCAGGCACGCACGCGAGGGATGACGATGATGCGCTTGCCCCTGACCGTATGGGGCATTTTCATGGCGACCATCCTGGCGCTGTTGGCCTTTCCCGCCTTGTTCGTCAGCGCCATCATGATGACGCTGGACCAGGCGCTGGGCACCAGTTTTTTCATGCCCGCTCTCGTCTCGAGGGGACAGCACCTCGACTACAACGGGGGAAGCCCGATATTGTTTCAACACCTGTTCTGGTTTTTCGGCCATCCCGAGGTCTACATTGTCGCCCTGCCGGCCTTCGGCATCGTCTCCGACCTGATCAGTGTCAATGCAAGAAAAAACATTTTCGGCTATCGGATGATGGTGTGGGCGATTCTGGCCATCGGTGGCCTTAGTTTCATGGTGTGGGCGCACCACATGTACGTCAGCGGGATGAACCCGTATTTCGGTTTCTTTTTTGCCACCACCACGCTGATCATCGCCATCCCGACCGCCCTCAAAGTCTACAACTGGGTGCTGACTTTGTGGCGGGGCGACATCCACTTCACCGTCCCGATGCTCTTTGCCATCGGCTTCGTCTTCACCTTTATCAATGGCGGATTAACAGGCCTGTTCCTGGGTAACGTGCCCGTGGACATCCCGCTTTCGGGCACCATGTTCGTGGTCGCCCACTTCCATATGGTGATGGCCGTATCGCCGATCCTGGTCGTGTTCGGAGCGATCTACCACTGGTACCCCAAGGTCACCGGGCGCATGCTGAACGATACCCTGGGCAAGTTTCACTTCTGGGTAACCTTCCTCGGGACCTACGCGATCTACTACCCGATGCATTACCTGGGCTTCCTGGGCGTGCCGCGCCGGTATTACGCGATGGGAAACACGGTCTTTATCCCCGAGTCGGCGCAGACCTTGAACGAGGCGATCACCATCGCGGCCTTGATCGTGGGTGCCGTACAAGTAGTGTTCCTGTACAACTTGATCTGGAGCTATTTCAACGGCAAGCCGTCGGGTGGCAACCCGTGGCGCGCCACCACGCTGGAGTGGCAGACTCCCGATACACCGCCGAAGCATGGCAACTTTGGCGCGACCTTACCGGTGGTCTATCGCTGGGCTTACGATTACAGCGTGCCAGGTTGCCCCGAGGACTTCATACCGCAGAACCAGCCACCGGGTAAGAAGGCGGAGCGCCTCGAGAAAACCCCCGACGCGAGCGAGCTTGGTCCACAAGCGCTCAGCACCTCGGGCATTCCGAAGCCAATCGGCGGCTAGTCATGACCTACGCATTGCTGTTCATGGGCGGCATCATGGCCATCATCGTCGGGTGGCTGGTACGACAAACGGTCAATGTCAAGCCCTGGTTGGAGCAGCGCCCGATCGAAATCGCTCACGGCGACGGCGCACTCTCCCTGCCCACGGTGAAAGTCGGTCTTGGCGTCTTTCTCGCCGTCGCCACGTCTCTGTTTGCGCTGCTCATCAGTGCCTACCACATGCGAATGATGGGGGAGGACTGGACCAGGCTCGCCGTTCCGAGGGTGCTGTGGCTGAACAGTGCCGTGCTGATCCTCGCCAGCGTCGCGATGGAACGGACGCGCATTGCTGCACGACGGGGACAGCTGGACCGCGTGAAAAGCGGCCTGATTGCCGGCGGCGCGCTCACCTTTTCTTTTCTGGCAGGACAGCTTTGGGCGTGGCAACAAATGGACGCCGCGGGTTATTTTCTGACGGCCAATCCAGCCTATTCTTTTTTCTATTTGCTCACCGCGCTGCACGGCATGCACCTGCTGGGTGGCCTGTGGGTCTGGGCCAGGACCACCGCCAAAGTGTTGCGCGGCGTCGAGGTCGCGAAGGTACGATTAAGCGTGGAGCTGTGCGCGGTGTACTGGCACTATCTGCTCCTGGTTTGGCTGGTTTTGTTCGCCGTGCTGTTGCACACACATACGTAGAGGGGAGCAAAGTAAATGGCGCAACCCGCGCTGACGAGCAACGGAGAAGCTCTCCCGCGGCCTGAAGGCATGCAAGGCATCGTCGCCGACTGGTCTTCGGATCAGCGGGCGTTCAAGAACGTCCCCTGGGGCAAGGCGATGATGTGGATCTTCCTCCTCAGCGATACGTTCATATTCAGCTCTTTCCTGATCTCGTACATGACGGTGCGAATGTCCACCACCGTTCCTTGGCCCAACCCGAGCGAGGTTTTCGCATTGACGATCGGGGGCAAGAGTATTCCGCTGATCCTGATCGCGATCATGACCTTCATCTTGATCAGCAGCAGCGGGACGATGGTCCTGGCCGTCAACTACGGCTATCGAAGAGATCGTGTCAAAACGTTTATCTTCCTGCTGCTCACCGCGGCCTTGGGCGCTACATTCGTGGGCATGCAGGCTTTCGAGTGGACCAAGCTGATCTTTGAGGAGGGGGTACGTCCCTGGGGCAACCCCATGGGGGCGGCCCAGTTCGGTTCGAGTTTTTTCATGATCACGGGTTTCCATGGCACGCACGTATCGATCGGCGTGATTTTTCTGATCATCGTGGCGATCAAGGTGTTGCGGGGCGACCTCGATAAGCAGAGGCCAGGCTTCTTGACCGGCAGGAAGGGTAGCTACGAGATCGTCGAGACGATGGGTCTCTACTGGCACTTCGTCGATCTGGTGTGGGTGTTCATCTTCGCAGTCTTCTACCTTTGGTAAGAGGAACCATGGAACACGCAGAGGGGCAGCAACATCCCCCCGCGGGGCAACAACACTCCGCGGAGGCGCAGCATATCGAGGGGCAACAACATCCGCTCGGCATTTATTTCAAGATCTGGGGATTGCTGTTCGTTCTCAGCACCGCCTCTTACCTTGTCGACTACTTCCACTTCCAGGGTTATCTAAGGTGGACGCTGATCATCATATTCATGCTGATGAAGGCCGGGCTGATCGTTGCTGTCTTCATGCACATGCTCTGGGAGCGGCTGGCCATGGTCTTTGCCATCCTGCTGCCGCCGCTCTTGCTGCTGGTGCTTCTGGGGATCGGAGCGTTTGAAGCGGACTACACGTTCCTTACGCGGGAAACATTCTTCGGGGGGGAGTCCGCGGCGCCAGCGCAGCATCGGTAGACGCTGACGAAGAGATCTAGCTGCGCAGCAAGCCTGATCTCAGCATCGGACGCCTCGGCTGTGATCAAGCTGGTCTGGGGTGACGGGACTGCGACGGGATGAGCGCCGTTCGGAAACCGGCGAGCGCTGCAAGCGTTTGATCGACACAACCCTCGTCGCCTGGCGACCCGTGGCTCTTTACGCGGGAAGTTGCACGTTCACGAGTGGCGAATCATCCCCGACTTTTGCTGCAAGGCGATAAGCCAGTGGCGGGTGGATGATCCCGTTCCGGCCAGCTCCACTTGCGGGTGAGACTTTAGCAGCTTCTCCAATACCGCTTCCTGGTCGGGCTCGAGATCCACAAAAAAGATATGCTTGCCTTCGCTTAAGGCTTTTTCGAAACGGGCAAAGTTGTGGTTGGGCGTTTGGATTCCCCGCAATCCACCCTCCCACGTACAAAAGCCGAGCAGGAGGATAGCGAGGAAAATAAAGGGCATCCAGCCTGCAGCGGTTTTCGTCCAGCCGGCAAAATGCGCGACGACAAGAACTAGCACGAAAGCGCAAACCCCGACCACGGCGCCTTTTATCGTCGAGTGGACAATATCGTTCTTCATGAATGATTCGACCTCGTGGAGATGATGATGCCGGTGCACCTCCGCGTCGTTCCGGCTGAGTACGTGGATTTGCGGTGTGGAGACGCCGGCCGCCTCCAGTTGCTCTTCAAAGACTTCCAGGTCGTCGAGGTTGTCGCTGATAAAGTAATGCCTTAGCATTTTCATAAGGTACGCCCCCGGTCTGATTTATCGTGGCCACTATACTTGAACTAGGCAATAGACCCGCTAGTTTAGGGTGGAGCGGATAGAAAAATCCATCCGCCTCGAAGTGATGCGGTAATCCATATGCCTCGCGGCACCGCGCGGCCCCGGGATGGTATTCAGTGGCGTCCAACCGGGCCGGGCGCTACGGCGTTAACCGGATACCCTTTTCGATCAGATTCCTCGCCAGCGCCTTGGTGAAGGCGTTGATGGCGCCTTTGGTCGCGGAATAGTCCGGCAAATGCGAAGAGCCCAGGCGGGTTCCATCGTTATCGACGCGTTCGTGGCAAGCGTGGCGATCGTAGAAAGCTTCGTCGTGGGCGTGCTTGTCGGCGCTTCTCTGGCGATGATGTTTCTCGCGATGTGGTCCGCCTGGCCTGCCACCCAAGCGCGTCGCCGGCGTCGATGAGTCCTGATGCGAGTTGTTGGCGACCGAGAGTCGCGGCCAGATCAGCGCCTCCTAGTCGCGGGCGAGCGGTAAGCGTCACGTGTACTTGCGACTAAAGTGGAATAGGCCGTGCCCGAGGACCACGCTAGAATCGCCGAGGGAGGCAACGACATGACGCAGCCGACACTGATCATTGCGGATGACCATCCTCTTTTTCGCGCTGCTCTGAAGGAAGCAGTGAGCCGGCATATACCCGGCGCGCAAATCGTCGAGGCATCGTCTCTGGATACGTTGCAACGCGCGATTGCCGAGCATCCGGACGCAGACCTGATCCTTCTGGACTTGCGCATGCCCGGCGCGAAAGGATTCTCTTCGCTCCTCTATCTCAGAGCGGAACATCCAACCGTTCCAATCATTGTTGTTTCGGCTTTGGAAGCTGCAAGCGTCGTCCAGAGGGCCCTGGATTTCGGCGCGTCCGGCTTTATTCCGAAATCAGCGCGCATCGAGACCATCGGCGAGACTCTACGGACGGTTTTAGGCGGCGGCGTGTCCGCGCCCCGCACGCCCGAACGCCGTGCCGGTGCGGAGGAACAGGACCGGGACCTGGCGCGCAGACTGTCGACGCTGACACCTCAGCAACTCAAGGTGCTGATCATGCTTGCAGAAGCCCAGAGCAACAAATATATCGCCGGCAATCTGGCCATTACAGAGGCAACGGTTAAGGCGCATATCACGGGGATCCTGCGCAAGCTCGGCATTGAACGCCGGACGCAGGCGGCGGTTCTCGCGCAGCGCTTGCTGCAAACGGGCGAGCGGGCCGAGCTTAACGGCTTGGACGACGACAGCTAAACCACTAGGCAAGCATGCTGTTCATCACGGCACGCAGCGCAGCCGGCTTGATGGGCTTGCGAAGTATCTTGCAGCCCCGCGCATTCGCCGCGGTCTGCGCGTCCTGCGTGTGATCTGCGGTGATCACGATGCTCGGTACGCGGCTACCCCACAGGTCCTGCATCTCTTCCGCCAATTCGAGCCCGCTTTCGCCGCGATCGAGGTGATAGTCCACCAGCAGAATATCCGGCAGGGCTTCTCCTTTTTGAACCCAGATCATCGCCGCCTCTCGATCGCGCACGGTCACGATGTGGCATCCCCAGCTCGCCAGGAGAGCTTCGATTCCGAATAAGACCGCGGGTTCGTTTTCCATACAAAGAACGCGTCGACCCGCAAGCCGATCTTCGGCAAGGTCGGGGATCGAGGGACGCGGCAACGAAACGGCAGCGATGTCTCCGAACGGCACCGAGATCGAAAAAACGCTACCGCGTCCCGGCCACGAGCGCAGCGACAACGGGTGCCCGAGCATGCCGGCGATGCGATCCGCGATCGCCAAGCCGAGCCCCAGGCCTCGAGCCTGGCCGTCGTCGAACTCGTCCAAGCGTCGAAATTCTTCGAAGATCTGCTTACGGTTTTCCTCGGCAATGCCGGGCCCCGAATCCCACACCTCGATGCTCAGATTATTTGCTCGACGCCGACAGCCGAGCAGCACGCGTCCGCGCCTCGTGTAGCGTATCGCGTTGGAGAGGAAGTTTTGCAACACGCGCCGCAGCAGCTGCGGATCCGACAAGACTATGTGGTCGCAATTTCTGGTGCGCAAGCGCAGTCCCCGCTCGCGAGCTAGCACCGTAAACTCAGCCGCCAACGGTCCGACCACTTGGGCGAGCGGGAAATGCTCCACGTGAGCGTCCTGGGCGCCTCCGTCCAGGCGAGATATGTCGAGCAGCCCCCCGAGCAGATTCTCACCCGCGATGAGCGCGGCTTCAGCTTGCGCAACGAGAGGAGCGGTAGACGGTGAAACCTGATCGCGGTCGACCGAGGAGATGAACAGCCGCGCGGCGGTCATCGGTTGCACCAGGTCGTGTGAAGCGGTGGCGAGGAAACGCGTCTTCGCTTCGTTGGCACGTTCTGCGGCATTTTTTGCGTCAGCCAGTTCGGCATTCAGCGCGGTTAGCTCTCGAGTCCGCTGCGTGACTCGGACTTCCAATGTCTCGTTGGACTCCTGCAGCGCCCGCTGTGCGCGCTTGTACGCGGTGACATCGGAATAGCTGGTGACGAATCCGCCGCCCGGCATCGGGTTGCCCAGAATCTCCAGGACGGTGCCATTCGGAAGTTCCCTTTCGTGAGAGTGTGCCTTGCCGGTGCGCATGAACGACAGACGCCGCGCGACTGCTGCGTCGACATCAGCGGAGACCAGCCATCCGCGCGTCGCGTTATAGCGGATCAGGTCTTCGATCGGTCGTCCGACGGCGACCATGGCTGGAGGGTAATCGAATAATTGCTGATAGCGCTGGTTCCAAGCGACGAGGCAGTGGTTCGCATCAACGACGCTCACGCCTTGTGAGAGATTTTCCAGGGCTGCCCGGAGCAGCTCCCGGTTGAACTGGATGGCATGCGACGTTTCATCCAGCAGCCGAACGACGTCCTCAGGCTGCATGTCACGACCGCGCAACGTCGTGCTAAGCACGAGGCGCGCGCTCGACGTACCGAGGACGCCCGCCAACGAATGCTCGACAAAGCGCGCCAGCTCGGGATCGGCGCGGTCTTTGCGGTCGAGCGCTCCTCGCCCGACTCGGGTGGAGTATTCAGCAAAGGCTGCCGTGGCCCGTTCAGGCCCGAGAAAGCGCTCCACCAATTCATGCAGATCGCCGACCGTTGCCGAGCCGCGGGGAAGTTCACGTTGTGGCGCCTCTCCTCCCACGCCGTCCTCCAGAAACTTCGCCGCTTGGAGGCGCTCCCGCAAGCCCGGCGATCTCAAGAGCGAGACGCCGACAAAGGAAATGAGGTTGAGCGTAAGGCTCCAAAATACGCCATGAGTCAACGCATCCATGCCCGACATGCCGAAGAGAGCCTCAGGCCGGAGCCAGGCAATGCCGAACGCGCCGTTGTGCAGAATCTCAAGATCGTGTCCGCTTGCTTGCAGCACGGCCGGCATGAGCAGCGTATAGGCCCAGGTCGTGAAGCCGACGACCAGGCTCGTCACCACGCCGCGATACCGCCCTCCTCGCCAGAGAACGCCGCCAACCAGGCTGGGCGCAAACTGAGCCACGGCCGCGAATGATAGAAGGCCTATCTGAGTCAGCGTACCCGGACCGGTGAACAGGCGGAAGTAGACGTATGCGAGCGCGATAATCACCACGATCGCGACGCGCCGGACGGTTTTGATCAAGCCCGACAAGTCTTGGCCGGGAAGCTGGCCCAGGCGCTTCGAGCGCAGCAGCATCGGCATGACGACTTCGTTGCAAATCATCGTCGAGAGGGCAATCGTCTCCACGATCACCATACCGGTCGCTGCCGAGAAGCCGCCCAGGTAGGCGCCAAGTGCCAGCCACGTGTGGTTGCCGGCCAATGGCAATGCGAGGACAAAGGTATCGGCCGGAACCGAAGCGCGCGAAAAATGCTCGAGTCCCGTGGCCGCTATGGGCACCACGAAGACGCTGATAATCGCCAGGTACGCCGGGAAGATCCATCGCGCGGCGCGGAGATCCGAAAGTACCGTGTTCTCCACAACGGTGACGTGGAACTGTCTGGGCAGGCAAATGATCGCGGCCGCGGCCAGCAATGTCTGCGAAAAGAATCCCATGCGCCACGAGTCGCTCATCGCGCTCGATATCTGGGGTAACGCCAGCGCATGCGCATAGGCGTCGCCCATGCCGTTGCGCAGCCAGTACACTGCATACACGCCCACCGCGAGAAATGCTGCCAGCTTGACCAAAGACTCGAACGCGATCGCCAAGACCATCCCATGGTGGTTCTCCGTGCTGATCAGGTCGCGCGTGCCGAACAGAATCGCGAACGCGGCCAGCATCAGTGCGATCGTCAGCGCGCCGTCGACGAGGTGCACGGTGTCTGCAGGCGTTCCGGCGAGAACTTCGAATCCGGACGAGACCGCTTTGAGCTGAAGGGCGATGTAGGGCAGGACGCCCACGACGGCAATCGCAGTTACCAGCATCGCTATCGGCTGATGGCGGCCGTATCGCGCGCCGATGAAATCCGCGATTGACGTAATGTTGTGACGCTTGGAGATACGAATGACTCGGCTGAGAAGCGGTCCTCCGAACAGGAAAACCAGCACGGGGCCGAGATAGATCGGCAGAAAGTCCCAACCGCTGCTTGCCGCCCGTCCAACGGCTCCATAGAACGTCCATGAAGTGCAGTACACGCACAGCGCAAGGCTGTAGACCCATGGTTTGCGCACTGGAGGTCCGACAATTCGCGCGCGGCGATCCCCGAGGTAGGCAATCGCAAAAAGGATGGCAACGTAACCCGTAGAAATGGTAAACAGCGTCCAACTGTTTAGCATTTGGCCACCTCCTCCTCTCGGCACCCGGCGCGTCGAGCCGGCTGCGGGCAATCAGCGCGTCGTGCAAATGCCCGTCGCAGATGGAGCGACACCTCGCGATCTGCCAACGGTTTTAAGTATCCGCAATGCCGTGCTCTGCCCGTTGGCGCATTCGACCTTAGTCGAATATTCAACGCTGCACCGGCGCGCTATAAGTGCAACCGGATGATACCAGCGGCGGCGACCTTGTCGGCGTCGCGCCTGTATCGACCTTCACGCCGTACCGGAAGGCGGTCCGGATTGCAAGGTTCGCATTCTAATCGCTCGGGGGATAAACCAAGTGAGCACAGCCAGTCGTCCCGTAGGGCCCGCGCATGTTCAGCTGAGCTCCAAGACCGAAGAACGGCGAGTCATTTTCGCGTCTTCGCTTGGAACCGTCTTCGAGTGGTACGACTTCTACCTATATGCGATCCTCGCGCCGTTCTTTGCAGCGTTGTTCTTTCCCAAGGGCAACGACACCGCCGCGCTGCTGTCGGCGTTCGCCACCTATGCCGCGGGATTCCTGGTGCGACCGTTTGGCGCGATCTTCTTCGGGCGTATCGGCGATCTGGTCGGCCGCAAATATACGTTCTTGATAACGATCGTGATCATGGGGTTTTCGACGTTCGCCGTCGGCCTGCTGCCGACCTATCAGTCGATCGGCTGGCTGGCGCCGATTCTGCTGGTCAGCTTGCGCCTGTTGCAGGGCCTGGCGCTGGGCGGCGAGTACGGTGGCGCGGCCACCTACGTGGCCGAGCACGCGCCGCAGAACCAGCGCGGCTACGACACCGCCTGGATCCAGACCACGGCGACCGTGGGTTTGTTCCTGGCGCTGATCATCATCTATCTCTGTCGCTTCAGTGGCTGGATGGCGCCGAAGGAATTCTCCGACTGGGGTTGGCGGATTCCATTCCTGGTCTCACTGATATTGCTGGTCTTTTCGATCTACATTCGGCTCAAGCTGAACGAATCACCGGTGTTCCAACGGATGAAGGCCGAGGGCAAAGGGTCGAAGGCGCCGTTGCGCGACAGCTTTCTGAAGTATCCGAATAACAAGTACGTGCTGCTGGCGCTGCTGGGCGCGACCGCCGGGCAAGGTGTGGTCTGGTACACCGGCCAGTTGTACGCGCTGTTTTTCCTGGTCATCACGCTGAAGCTCGACGGTGCGACGACCTACCTGCTGATCGGAGCTGCGCTGATGATCGGGACGCCTTTCTTCATCGTGTTCGGGGCGCTCTCGGACAAGATCGGGCGGCTCAAGATCATCCTCGCCGGCTGCCTGATTGCGGCGCTCACCTATTTCCCGCTGTTCAAGGGGCTGACCCACTACGTCAATCCCGCGCTTGAGACATTCCAGACGGCAAACCCGATCACCGTCGCGGCGAAGGATTGTCAGTTCCATATCTTTGTCGGGCCGTGGTCGAAGTTCAGCGAGTGCGACAAGGCGAAGGATTTCCTGACCAAGTCGGGGCTGTCATTCACGTCGACCGATTTGCCTGCGGGGTCCGCCGACAATGTCGTTACCAAGATCGGCAATACGGAGCTTAAGGGAGCGGACGAAGCACAATATGCCGCGGTGCTGAAAGCCGCGGGGTACCCGGCGAGCGCCGACAAGTCGACGATCAACTATCCGATGACCTTGCTGATCCTGGTCATCATGATGATCTACGTGACCATGGTCTACGGTCCGATCGCGGCGTTCCTGGTCGAGTTGTTCCCGACCCGCATCCGCTACACCTCGATGTCGCTGCCCTATCACATCGGCAATGGCTGGTTCGGCGGCATGCTGCCGCTGCTCGCCACGGCCATGGTCGCCGCCAGCGGCGACATCTATTACGGGCTTTGGTATCCGATCGTGGTGGCGATCATGACCGTGGTCGTCGGGGCGCTGTTCCTGCGCGACAACAAGGACCGCGATATCGAGTCAGGCTGATGATGATCACATTGGCTTGTTGCAACGCAACGTAATTTCGACGCCCTATTGGACTCGAGCTAAGACAAGTAGCAGAGTCCGCGAAGTTGTGGTATTGAATTGACAAAAATATCCACAGTTCCTGTAATTGGACTGATTCGGCGGACCGTCCAGAGCCATACGTAGAGCTTGGCGGGAACCAATGGACGCATCTGATGGATTATAGTGGCGGCAACAAACACTGGGAGGAAGTCATGAAATTCGCGCGTTGGTACCGCAGGTATGTTGGTCTTGGTGTCATCGGGGTGGCCACGGTCGTGTTGTGGGGCTGCAACGGCGGTGATGGCGGCTCATCGGCCGATCAGGCGATTCCGCTGACCGTGCCGAAGGCATCATGCGGACCGAATGACCACCCCGAGACCGATCTGCAAGGCCAGGTGTCGGCGGCCGTGCGCGCGGCGGGTTTCAAGGGATACAACTGCAACCTGCAACTCGTAGGCCAGAGCAAAGGCGACGGCGGAAGTTGGCAGCACGCGTTTTTCCAGGATCAGGCCGGCCACCTTTGCAACTTCTTCGACACCTCATCGGCCACGGCCAACCGAACCCAGGTGGGCGCCGTCGTCATCGACGCGACCAACCCCGCCAATCCGACTCCCACAGCTTATCTCAGTACGACCGCGATGATTGATCCGTGGGAATCGCTGAAGGTGAACGAGCGGCGTCAGATGTTGGGCGGCGTCAATGCGCTAAACGGCAACGGCGGTCCCGAAATCGAGCTCTTTGACCTGTCCGGCGATTGTCGTCATCCGCAACTGCTCACCGGCGCGCAGGTCGGTCTCGACAGCACAAACGGCCAGTTTGTTGCCGCCGTGCGCGGGCACGAAGGCAACTTTGCACCCGATGGGCTAACCTATTACGCTGCCAATCTCGGCTCAGGTTACATCTATCCGATCGATATCACCAACCCGACCAAACCGAAACTGCTCACCCAGTATTTCACGGCGCCGGGGCGGGTGCACGGCCTTAACATCAGCGACGATGGCAACCGCGCCTACGTTGCGATACTCGGTCAGGGCCTCCCGAACCCGACACGCGTTGCCGGATCGCCTCCCAACAATGGGCTCCAGATCCTCGACACGAGTGACATCCAGTCGCGCAAGGCCAATCCGCAGCTCAGGATAGTCAGCACGATCACCTGGGACGATGGTGGCGGGGCGCAGCACGCGATTCAGGTCATGATCAACGGCAAGCCTTACGTCATCCACGCCGACGAGGCGGGTTCCGGGGGGAACAGCTCTGCGGGTTGGCAGGCTGCGTGCGCCATGGGGCTGCCCGCGTGGAATTTCGCTCGTATCATAGACATCTCTGATGAGACCAAACCAACGATCGCTTCGAAGTTGATCTTGGAAGCGTACGACCCCAAGAACTGCTCCAAGGTCCTTCCCGATCTTGCGGGGCTCGGATCATTCACGTATGGCGCTCATTACTGCAGCGTGGATAACCGGAAAAACGCGACGACCTTGGCATGCGGTTACTTCAGTTCGGGGATCCGCGTGTTCGATATTCGCGATCCCCTCCGTCCCAAGGAAATCGCTTACTACAACCCGGCGGGGACAACCGTTGCCAGCCCCGGATCCAATCACCTCCGGACCGGCGGTTGGGTCGCCGGAGGCCCCGATTGGTGTAGCGCTCAGGTACGCTTGGACGCGGCCACGGCCAGCCTGCAGACCACCTGCCAGGACAATGGTTTCCTTACGCTCAAGTTCACCAACGGCGTATGGCCGTTCCCGACCAGCAGCACGCCGCCGGGTCTGCAGAACTGAAACCGCTCACCAGATAACCGGGCGGAACACAAAAGCTCCGGCGGCGAATCGCCGGAGCTTTTTTTACCTGCAACTCGCGTACGCAACCTCAATGGTCGACGGTTGCTCCGAGTGAGACGATGCGCCAGCGGCCGTCCAGGCGTTCGGCGAGGATCACGACCGTGTCATAGGGCGCGTGACGAAGCTTGGTCATTGCTACGGCTCGTTCATGCCCGGTCGCCGAACGCTCGATCGCGGCAATCACGAAGCCCAGCAGCGGCGACGGCTCCGGCCCCTTCACCTCCAGGGGGAAGAACGCTTCGGTTGGCGACGTATAGCGGGCAAGTGACTTGCCGTCTTTTGCAATCGACGAAAGCGTGTTTCGCTGGCTGGCCGTCAACGGTTGGGAAGCGTGGGCCAGGTCGGCCACTCGACCGTGATCACGGATTCGCCAGACTCGCAAACGAGCCGCAAGCTCTGCCTTGACTATCGTAGCGGGGGAACGAGCGCTTGCATTCGCGCCGGCGATCGGTGGCGCCCCGAAGGCCGTTGCCAATCCGTCGAAATCGTCGGTCGACATCCACTGGGTAAAAAAACGGCTGTAGAAATCGAGCAACTCGGTGTCGATGCGATGCTGGGTCGATTGCAACGTAGGAAGCCGAGGAAGCCTGTGTCCACCCCATCGAAGCTCAAACGCTTCCGCGCCGTCAGCAAGGGTGATGCCTTCGAGAAACGACACGTCGAGAATTCCTTGTCCCACAAACCACTTTTTCTTGTCGCTTTTGGTGGAGGCGCGGACGAAGCCATCGAGCATCGGTCGGATCTCGGCCCATTCTTTGGGTGAGCGCTTGCGGTCGGCAATTGCCGGATATTGGAGCAACAGATCGTAGGTCGCCTTCGCCATCGCTACCGTATCCGCGGGCCACTCGTGAGTGAGGTCGGCCTTGTGACTGTTCCACCCCCCACGCGAGAGCGGGTGTGCCCACGCCAGAGTCGGATCGCAGACGACCGCGCCCTCGAGCGGGCGGGGCAGGTCCGGAACACCCTGGTGCGACCACGAATCTTGCAGTGCGTGCAGCGCCTCCGCGAATTTGAGCAACAGGAAGCCGGCTTGAGTCGGCGACACCTTGGTCGCATCGAGCGCCAACTTTCGCACGGGATCGCTCCCAGCGACAACCGCGCGCTGTTCGGGTGGACCGGGTACGTGCCCCGTTGCTGGGTAGTGATGTCGTTCGACCAGGGTGGAGCTTTCCTTGTTCTTTGCAAGGCACGCATACGCTGTAACGAGCTCGATGAATTGCATGTCGCCGGAATCGACTCGCTGATCGCCGGTCGCGAGCGCCTCCCCTTCCTGCGGCGTGAACCCGGCCTTCAAAGCGAGCCATTTGGTAAGCCCGAAGTGCACGTCGCTTTCGAATGCGGCCGGGGCACCGGAAACGAGAAACATACCGGCAAACAGAAGAATGGCATGCCAACGCGTGGAGTATTTAGACCTCAAGCGACCCTCTTTAGATTGTGCGTTTCTGTTCAGGCTCCGATGTCGTCAGGCCCTCGGCGCAGTGCGTAATGGACGTACACGGCACGGGTCGGCTAGGCGGACTTGCCGGTCTCGGATAAGATTTCCAACCCGGTCGGCTTCTGAAAGGATGGTGGTGAGCCAACGATGATCAAGCGGTGTCGAACCTATAGCGCAAGTCCTTGAAGGCAGCCCGCCGTGAAGATTCGCATCGGCATTGGCCTCTGCATAGTTTCGTTCTTGGGCAGCGCGCAGTCGGCGGGGCCGGAAATCCGGATCAGCCCAGGCAATTGCACGTCCGGTGTCCATTTAGTGGCCCGGGACGCGCGCTTGTACGATGTACTCGAGAGGTTGTCGGAATCTCTGGCCTTTCAACTTCAGTTCGAAGGGAACACCGATTCCGTCGTCAATGTAAACGTTTCGATGCCGGCGCCGGAGTTGGTGGCGAAGCTGTCTCCAATGGATAGCATTATTGTCGCCCAGGCACCCGATCCACGCTGTCCTCGGCAGCATCGCATCGTCAAGGTCTGGGTGCTGCCCAAAGCGAAAGAAGGCAAGTTGGATCGCACCTTCCCCGCGCAAACGTCGCCTGAACAGGCCAGACGTTTCGACGAGATGTCGAGACAAGCCAGGGAAGCCTATGAGACTTATGTACGAATCCACGGCAAGCCGCCACCCGGTGAGGAAGAAGAGGTAACCAGAACAAGATAGCGTAGCCAAACCGGACACCGCAGTTATGCCCCGGACTTCTCCGACGAACATGTAGTTCTGTACTTCTTCGCCGTTTGCATCCGTTTCTGCTTAGTGATCGACTGCGGACACGATCCATATCACGCGCCAACGACCGGCAATCTTTTCAGCGACGACTCCCAACGTGTCGTAGGGCACGTGATGGAATTTCAACACCGCAACCGCGGTTGGATTGGTGCCGTTCGGCGCCGTTGCCATGGTCACGAAGAACGGCAGCATTGGCGATACGTCATTGCCTCTGGGCAGCAAGGGAAAGTAGGCGGCCGATGGCGAGTCATAGATAGCGTAGGCGTTGCGCTCTCTGCCGATTGCGTCGAGCGCCGAACGTTGGGCCGCCGTTAACGGCTTCAGCGAGTGGGCTATCTCTGCGACCCGTCCGTGATCTCGCAGACGCCAGATCTTGAGGCGTGCGACAAGCTCCGCATTCGCGGCTGCCACGGCCGATCGGTCGGGTTGTTTGGCGTTGCGCCGACCGTGGTCTTCCCCGAACTCCGACGCCAGCGCTTCGAAATCGTTGGTCGCGACCCATTGCGTAAAGAAGCGATTATAGAAGTCGAGCAGATCCGCTTCCACGTAATGCTGCCGCGATTGCGGTGTGGCGAGCGGCGGAAGTTTGCGTCCCGGCCATTTCAGCGCGAAGGGCTGGGCGCCATCGCGCAGGCTGATGCCTTCCAGGAACGACACGTCGCGAAGGCCGTGGGCAAGAAACCACCTTGTCTTTTCGGCCTTGGTCGATGCCGAAATGAAGCCATCGAGTAATGGACGAATCTCGTTCCAGTCGCGGGCAGTTCGTTTGGTCTCGGAGAGCGTCGGATATTGCGTCAGGATGTCGTAGGTGGCTTTGGCCATCGCAACCGTGTCATCCGGCCAGTACATCGTGAGATCCGCCCTGTGTGAATTCCAGCCGCCACGTGCCTTGGGGTGGCCCCACGCTCGCGTATCGTCGCACGTAAATACGGTCGGCGCGGGTTGTGCGATGTCCGGAACCCCTTGGTGTGACCAGGAGTCCTGCAGAATATGAAGTGCCTCACCGAGCCTCAACAGCATATAGTTTGCCTGGCCCGCCGGGATCTTGGTCATGGCGAGCGCCGCCTTTCTTGCCGCGTCGCTGCCGGGTGAAACCGCACGTAGCTCCGGCGCGCCGGGAACCGTACCGTCGGAAGGATAATGATATTGTCCTGCGTGCCTCGATCCCAGGTCATCCTTGCCGATGCACGCGTAGGCAAAAATAAGCTCGATGTATTGCATGTCGCCCGAATCCGAGCGCTGATCACCGGTCGCAATCGTCTTCGCTGCCAAGTCATCGAAACCTGCCTGAAGCGCAAGCCACTGGGTCAATCCGTAATGCACGTCGCTTTCGAAGCCTGATGAACTTGTGCTCACCAGCAGCAGCCCGGTAACCAGAGAAAGTCGCCAGCGGTCCATCAGTCCTCCACGCGAGATAGGGATAGTACTTTACGAGCGTAGTCAGGCAGGAACGGCCGCCACCCGATGCGGCGATCGCGGCGATTTTACCGGTCAGGTCGTTTGCTTTGACCTTTGACTGCACCGCCGCGTGCCGGTCTACTCGGGCTGACGCGTTCACGACGGATCGACATTGGTCTAATTGACGCCGACGAATAGCTTGCTTACGCTATAGGCGTCGGCGCCT
>DATMNH010000259.1:0-6805 GCA_035568975.1 Casimicrobiaceae bacterium | reverse complement strand
GCCGGCGATGTGCAGCGGGCGTCCCGGTGCGATCAGATACGCGACGCGAATGGCGTCCCCGGCCGTTCGGCGTGGCCATTGCAGAGGCAGAACCGGGGTGAAGATCTGCAGGCAACGCGTCGCGTAACGCTCGGCCCAGGCCCGCTGCGACGCGGACCCGGAGGCGGCGAGCGCGAGTCGCCGCAGCACTTCCGGATCGTCGACAGGCTCCGAGAATGAGCCGAGGCGATCGATCAGCGCGCGCGCATGCTCGCCGCGGCCTCGCTCCACCGCGTCTTCCACGGCGAGCGCCAGCATGGGTGCCGGTGCAGTACCGCCGGGCAAGGCTTCGATTCGCTCGAGAAGGAGCGACCGTGACGGCGACGGCGGCGAAGCCGCGCCGAGTCGCGCCAGCTCAGCCCATGGCACCACGCGAGTCGAGCCGTTCGCGATCAGCGTCGCGATGTCGGCGAACCCCTGCGCATCGCCCGAACCGATCGTTGCAAGCGCGAGTCCCATGCGAGCTTCGGGATGGTTGGCTTCGACCTCGAGTGCCCGGCGATAGAAAGCGACGGCATCCGCGTACGCGCCGCTGCGACGCAGCTCGTCGGCGATCGCCAGCAGCGATGGGACGTGGCGCGGCTGCATTGAAAGAGCCGCGCGCCACGCGCTGATTGCATCGTTGCGCAGCCGCAAGGTGGACAACACTTCGCCGAGGTGGGATTGCGCCACTACCGCGTGCCGATTCACCGCGACCGCACGGCGAAAGCAGAGCATCGCGTCGATCGGCTGCCCCGCCTGTTGGTGGGCCTCGCCGCGAGCGAGCCACTCGCCGTAGGCAGCGTCGATCATGGTGACAAGCGCCCTTTTAGAGTGTCGATCAGGGCCTTGGGCGCGAGATTGTAGAGGAGTCGACCAGGCAATGTGTGCCGGATGCGCAATGCTGCGCGCGCGACGAGCGCAAGCGCATCGTCCGCGCTCGCGGTTTCGGCTTCTGCCTCTGTCGAGGGCGGCGCACTCGGCCGCCACGGCGCGTAATGCAGCGCGTCAAGGCAACGCGATGCCGCTATGGGACAACGCGGTGCCGCTATGGGGCAACGCGCCGCGGCATTGGGCGCGCCGGCAGCGGCCACGGCTGGCCGCAGCGAGCGTCGATAGATTTCCATCGTGCGCTCGGCCATCGCGGCGAGGGTCGGCATCGCCACGTTTCGCGCTCGGGTAGCCGCGGCTTCCAGCGCCAAGTGCTCGCCCGGCGCAAGGATCGCGGCGATCCGCTCGAGCATGCGTTCGTCGGAGCGCCAGTCGTCCTCGCTCAACACCCAGCCTGCGCCGGTGGCGGCCACGCGGTCCGCGAGCGCACCGATCGGCGGCACGAGCGCGGGCCGTCCCGCAGTCCACGCTTCCGACAAGGTGAAGCTGTAGCTCTCCGGGCACACCGACGGGTATGCAACGAGCTGCACACGGTAGTGGTCGAGCAACGACCCTAAAACGCGCGAATCGTACGGCCCGTGCATCGTGAATATACCGTCGTCCGATCGCCAGGGCTCGCGGCCGCGATCCAGATATCCGATCAGCACCCAGCGCAGCGGCAAGCCGCGCTCGCGTGTCAACTCGACCATGCGCTCGAGGCGGCGCGAGCCCTTGTCCGGCCCGATCGCGCCCAGGACCGCAACGACCGGCCGGTCGTCGTCGGTCATCGTCTGCGGTACCGCAACCGCGTCGGGTCGCGTCGTCCCATCCGACGCGGCGTGCGGAATCACGTCGACTGCACACTGCGGAAAGTAGCGATGCAATGTCGCAGCCGCCCATCGCGATGGCGCAATCACGAACGCCGCACCGGCGAGCAATGCGCCGTGGCTTTCGCGCCATTGCACGATGTCGGTGTCGGCGAACGCGGGCTGCGCCGCGAGACAGGCATTGCACACGCCTGGATCGACCACGGCCCCGCAGTAGGCGTGATCCGCGTTGAGGAAGGTGATCGTAGGGCAGGCGAAGCTCAGATCGTGCACCGTATAGCCATAGGCGATGCCGTGAGTCGCCAGCGCCTCGGCCAAGCCGTCTCGGCCGCCGGAAATGTTGTGCAGGTGCACGAGATCGATACGAAACCGTTCGCAGATGCCGCCGAGAAAAGCGCTCCACGACTCGTCGGCGAAACGGACGAAGTCGTAGCTGCGAACCGCGTCATCGCCATGCTCCTCGAGAATACATTCGTCACCGACGATCATGAGCAGGTAGTGGCGAAAGGCGGCGCTGGATGCCGCGATCAGCGAACGGGCGTGATACTCGGTTCCGCCGCCATGGCCATGGATGACGTGGAGGATTCCGCTCGCATCCGAGGTGAGGATGCGGTAGTGCGACAGCGCGAGCTCGCGCAGCGGACGGATAGGATCGGCGGCGATGAAGTCGCGTACCAGCGCATTGTAGGTCGGGTGACGTTCGGCCAGGATTGCGCCGTTACGTTGCGCAAGGTCGCCGCGCTTGTCGCCAAACGAGCTGCCGCCCGTGTGCAGCACGAACGCGTCGTCGCACAGCACGTTGCGATAGCCCGCCGCGGCAGCGCGCATGCAGAAGTCGTTTTCCTCGCCGTAGCCCAGTCCGAACACCGGGTCGAACGCGCCGATCGCGTCGAGCGTCTCGCGGCGGATGTACATGCAAAACCCGACCCCTGTCGGCAAATCGGGATACGTGGGCACCGCGGCGTCCTTCAGCGCCTGCGACATCGGTTCCGGATCGCGACCCGCCCGCCACACGTTGTTCTCGCAAAAGCGCGGCAGCGAGCAGATTTCCGCGTTGTTCGAGAACGGTGTCGCGGTACCGATGGTCGGATCCGAGTGTATGCATCTCGCGAGCGCATCGAGCCAACCCGAGGTCACGATGGTATCGGAATTGAGCAGTACCACGTCGGCGCCTTCGCGTGCCGCCTGCATGCCACGATTGGCAGTCAGCGTGAACCCGAGATTGCGCTCGTTGGCGAGCAGCACGAGCTGCGACAGCGCGCGCGCTTCCAGCTCGCGGAAATAGGCTGCGACGGCGGGCCCACGCGAACCGTCGTCGATCAGAAGCAGGCGATAGTCGCCGGCGGTGTGCCCCAATACGCTGTCGACACAACGCCGCAGATCCTCGATGGCGTCGTACACCGGAACCACGATGTCGATCGTGGCGATCGGATCGACCATCATCGGCGCCACGCCTCGAGCCAGAGCTTGAAGCGCATCCATGGCAGAGCCAGCCACCAGCGAAAGCTCTGCCGATAGTTCACGACGCGTTCCTTCGCATTCACCGCCTCGCTAAGGCGCGCGATCTCGTTTTGCAGATCGGCGTGGACGCGATCACGCTCGGCGAGCCGACGTTTCCCTTCCGCGAGGAGCTCGCTCGCATCCGCTGTTTGACGATTGCGCTCTTCGTTTTGACGTTTCTGTTCCGCGAGAAGCTTGGCCGCATCGTCGATTTTCTGATCGCGCGCCACAATCGCTTTATCGCGTTCGGCGACCAGCACCTCGAGATGGAGGATATGTCCCGTCTGCCGGTCCAGTGCCGAGTTGCTTGCCTTGAGCAGCGCATCGAGCCGCAACATCTCGCTGACGTTGTTCGCCGCACGCCTGCCTTCGCTATCCTCGGCGTCCGAAAGCAGCGATACGAACGGCGCCGCGAGCGGAAGTGCTTCGGGATCACGAGCGGCAACGACCACGAAATACATGCCGTCACGGCGGGTGTACGGAGCCACGCCGTCGGCGCTGCCGATCCACGCTTCGGCGTCGGCTGCCGCATCTTCCGACCAGATTCCCGACCAGGTGCCGATGCTCTGGTGGTACCAGCGCTGCCCGGAGAATGCCGGCGTCAGCAAACGCGCGAGGCCGTCGCGATACAATTCGTGCAAGTGAAATTCGTTGACGTAGTTTCGCTCATCGCTGTAGAGGCGCTTGTTCGGCGACGAGATGACGACGACGCCTCCGGGAGAGAGCACCCGCGCGAACTCTGCAACCATGCGCGGCTGATCCTCCTCGCGCAGATGTTCGATGGTCTCGAATGAAACCACCACGTCGATCGACGCATCGGGCAGCGGGAGCTCGATGCACGAGCCCTCGATGAAACGCACGCGCCCGCCGTTGCCGTAGCGGGTGAGCGCGTGGGCGATTGTCGCCCCGTCGATGTCGACGCCCACGACCGACGCCGCGGCCTCGCCCAGCAGCGCCGACCCATAGCCCTCGCCGCAAGCTGCGTCGAGAACGCGCTTGCCGGCGACGAATCGGCGCGCGAAAGCGTAACGATGCCAGTGCTCGTACGCGATTTCGCCGGTGCAGGCAGGCAGGAAACGCTCACCCGTGAACGTGAGGTCGGCCATTGGGGAAGTTCGCGGCGCCCGAGGCTGCGGCGACGGAAATTGTCAGATTTTACCTAATGAGCGAATGTCGGCGGAAGCCTTCACCGCCGGTGCTGCCTGCCACGCATGCTCGATGCGGGCAAGACCCAGCTCGCGCGTCTCGCCTTCGACGATCAGGGTCACCTCGACGTTGTCGAACAGCCGCACCCCCTCCGGGTCGAGGGCGTGCGCGCGCACGAAATACTTGCCCGGCAGCAGCGGCAGCCGAGGAAAAGCCAGCGTGAATCCGAAATGGCGATCGTCGATGCGCCAAGGCTGCGCTCCGTCCATGTCGGTCGCGATGCCATAGACCGGCGTGCCATCGGCGCGCACCAGCCCGATGAGCACGACCGGCGCCCGTCCGTCCGGCGAATAGACTGCACCATGCACCGCGAGCGCAGCGCCGGTCTTGACCTGGCCCGGTGGCTCGAGCGTGAGCGACTGCACGGCATACATGCCGGCGGCGGCGGCCTGCGGGGCCGCGATCGGCTGCTTGACGCGGCTCGATTTCTCCTCGTGATAGGCGAGATACGCCTGCGCGACCTGCGCGGCGGGCCCCCGGCGTTCGACTAGTCCGTCGCGCAGCCACAGCGCGCTCCGGCAAAGCTTCTGGATGTGGTACATGCTGTGGGAACACAGGAGCAGCGTCCCGCCATTGCCGAGGAAGCTCTCGATCCACGCGACGCATTTTTTCTGGAAGGACTCATCGCCCACCGCCAGCACTTCGTCGGTGATGAGTATATCGGGCCGCAGCGCGGTCGCGACCGCAAATCCCAGCCGCACCACCATGCCTGAGGAATAGTGCTTGATGAGGTCGTGAATGTGCTCCCCGATATCGGCGAAGGCGATGATCTCATCGCGTTTCGCGGCGATCTCGGCGGGAGCGAGCCCGAGCAACGCGGCAGCGAGATCGATGTTGTCGAGCCCCGAATACTCGGGATGAAAGCCCGACCCGAGCTCCAGCAGCGCGCCCACCCTTCCGCGCACGGCGACCGTGCCGCGCGTGGGCGTGATGACGCCGGCAACGATCTTGAGCAGCGTCGACTTGCCCGCGCCATTCTCGCCGATGATTCCGAGCGATTCGCCCGCGGCCAACTCGAAGGATACGTTGTCGAGCGCGCGAAACACCTTTGACGCAGCTCGCCCGCGCAGCAGATCGAAGACGAGTCTGATGCGGCCGGCGTTGGCGCTTACCTTTGCGTAATCCTTGCCGACCCCGGCGAGCTGCAATAGCGGCTCGGCCAATAGCGACTCGGCCATGACTAGACGAAATCCTCGAAGTGCGGCGACAGGCGCAGGAAAACCCACCGCCCCGCGACGAACAGGGCCGCGGCGACGGCGACCGCGCCAGCGTCACTCCATCGGAGCGCGAGCCGGCCATCGAGCAACGCGTCGCGCAGCCGATCGACGAGATAGCCGAAGGGATTCGCCGCGACCCACGGCTTCATGCCCTCGGGAACGAGTTCCAGCGGATACAGGATCGGGGTCAGGTACATCAGGATCATCAGCAGGGGCATCAAGATGTGCTCGATGTCCCTGATGAATACCTGCAGCGCCGCCAGCGCGAGCGTAACACCGGTCACCGCGACGGCAAGTACTATCCACAGCGGCACGGCGAGCAGCAGGCCTTCGAAGCGAACCGGTTCGCCGAACAGCGCAAGTACGACCAGCACCGCAAGATAGCCCGCGAATTGCAACGCCAGCGTGGCTGCGACCGACGCGTAGACGACAAGCTCATGCGGGAAGGCGACCTTGCGGATCAGCCCGGCGTAACCGGCGATGCTGACGGTGCCGCGCGACAGCGCCTCCTGCGCCGCAAGCCAGGGCCACAACGCGACGGCAACGAACAGCAGAAAACTCCTGCCATTCAGCGGGCCGGTGCGAAAGACGGTCGTGAACACGAAGTGGTAGACCGCGAGCAGCGCCAGGGGGTGCAGGAAGGCCCACGCGAGACCGGTCGCGCTGCCGAGATAGCGGGAGAAGAGCTCGCGCCGGAAGAAGTTGACGAATAGCGTCCGATACCGCACGAGCGAGCCGGCGACATCCGGCCAAACGCTTGCAGAACGACGAGAGGCAACGAGGCGCGGCGCCGTGGACATGGGGGGAGGATACCAGTGTTACGCAAGCTCCGAACGCGGGGCGTCGTGGAGAGGATCTCAACCCTCATCCCGGCGTACTACGAGCGGTTCTTTAGTGAAGCGCGGGTTCGCGCGGGTGATCGGGCCGGATCATTGCGACTGCTCCAGCATCAGGCGACGCATAGTGGCCGCATCGGGCATCGGCACAATCAGCGTGTCGAGCGCGGTCTGGTTGACCTTCAACGCCGGATCATTGCGGATCGCGGCCACCTTGAGCGCTTGCTGCTCGGTGACATAGGCCTGGCGCATGTCGGCGATGAGCTGATCCTTGACCTCGTCGAAGCTTTTCTGGCGCTGCGGACGGCGGCCATCGAGGCGGATCACGTGG
>DATMNH010000258.1:0-2696 GCA_035568975.1 Casimicrobiaceae bacterium | reverse complement strand
GTCAATAACGGTCGATATCTAGCGCTCGCCGACATTGGCCGCATACATTGGTTCGTGCGTACCGGCGTGCTTGGAGTTGCACGGCAGCACAAAGCGTTCCCGGTGGTCGGCGATGCGATCGCCAAGTTTCGTCACGATCTCAAAGTGTTCGAGACCTTCGATATTCACACACGCATAATCGGCTGGGATCGCAAGTGGGGGTTTCTTGAACACCGCTTCGTGCGCAAGGATCGCGTCATCGGGGTGGTTGCGATACGCGGTGTCTTCAAGGGACCCGACGGCCCCGTCGATCCCGGGGTACTTCTGGCGGGACTCGCGCACACAGCGCCATCCCCGGAATTGCCGGAGTGGGCAAATCGTTTCAATCAGGGCGCCGAGCTATTGAGCGAATTGCTCCGCGAGGACGAGCGCTCGCAGGGATTGCGCGGACGCAACGAATGACTCTACGGCTTCAATCCAAGCTCGATGAAGACAAGCGCCGAATCGCCGCTGTAAGCGGGAGCTGCATCGGCGGGCCTGGCCGCGGCGAGCGCGCGTCCTTCTTCCGAATCCGGCAACGGCGAACGTTCGAACAGGATCAGTTTTGGCGCGGTGTTTGCGTCGAACGAAATCTCCATCGGCACGTCGCGCAATCCCAAACCCGAGAACCGTACCAGCGTTGGCTCCTTGCCCTTTGCCTGATCGGCGCCGATCACCTGCTGATTGTCGAGACGGATCGACTGGATGCCCGAATGGGGCGCGATGCCGACGCCGACCTGAAAGCCGCCGCGGCCGCTGCGCAGCACGCCTCGCAGCACGGTCGTCCCGGCCTGCGTCGCGACCTCTTCGACGGTGAAGCTCGGCGCGTGCAGGCTCTGCTGGATGGCAGGCTTGAATCGCCCTCGTTCCTTTAGAAGTCCGAGCTGCAGATAATCCTCGTCCTGTTGCGCAAACCCGTTAGCCTTTAGAAAAGCTTCGTCCGGCGCGCCGACAAAGCCGGCAAGCCAGCGCGGTTGCGCCGTGCGATCGTCGTAGTAGATGATGTTCAAGCCGCGCGGATGGTTCGCCGCATAGGCGGGTGTCTGGCTCGCGACTGTCGCCGCGCCGGCAACGACCAAGGCGCACAGCGCGCACTGCCAGGACAGAGCCCGCGCGGCGCGCGAGTCCTTCCCAAGGGTTGCGGCGAAGACGGGCACCAGCGCCAGCGAGAACGGGATCAGCACGAGAATCTTGTACTGACTCAAGTCGAAGCCGAGCACGAGCTCGAGCCCGAGCAAAAAAGCGAGCCAAAAGAACGTCGCCAGGGCGAATCCGATCCACCCGGTCACGCCCAGCGAACGCGCTGGTCCATTTCTGATAAGGGTCTCGATCCATCCGGCGAGGGCGACCCCGAATACCGGCCACAGGAACGGATACGCCGCGCCGACGACGGTGACCGCGACTACGACCGTGAGCATCGCAAGCACTATCCAATTCACCAACAGGAGCGCGCGCGAATCGACGCGGCCTGCGGCGATCACGGCAACCATCAAGGGAACGAGCATTCCGGCTGCCACCAGCGCGACACGGCCGGGCCATGGCTGCGGATGATCGAGCGGATGCACCCCGGGCCAGATGCCCAGGGGATAAGACAGGAGCCACCCAATGGCAAACAGCAACGCGGGCACGGCGAGGAAAGCAACGATGGCCCAAAGCGTCGCGCGCAGGGTGAAGGCGTCCCGATGCACGACAACCAGACCGATGAGGCCCAGGAGCGCGATCAGCGCGATGGGCCCATTGATCGCGGCCGGCCACACCACCGTGACGAGCCCGAAGATGTCGAAGAAACTGGCATCCGATGCGCTCTTCAGCGTTGCAAGATCGGCATCGGCAAGAACGCCGACGGCCTCGAACGCATGTTCGCCCATATGCTGCAGCGATCTGGGATCGATGTATTGCAGATTGTCGCGGGCCGAGTGATAGAGCGACGCCGAATTCGAGAACGCGAAATTGAACCCGGACAGCCCCAACTTTCGATAGACCGAGAAATCCGTGTCGTTGGGCAGCAACTTGTAGATTTCGTAGCTCACGGAACTGGCCGACGGCCGGGCAACGGCGCCGGCAAAGAGATCCATCAGCCGCGCATTACCGGGGCCCGTTTCGAACATCATGCTCGGGCCCGACGCGCCGCGCGCTTCGAAATTCACGACGACCCCGACACCGCGCATCAGCGGATGGCGTTCGGCAAAGGCGCGCGCTCCGCGCAAGCCTGTCTCCTCGCCATCGGTGATCAAAAAGATAACGTCGTTCCTGGTCGTCTTGGCGGAGTAGGCGCGTGCGAGCTCGAGTACCACGGCAACGCCAGCGCCGTCGTCGCTGACGCCAGGACCGGCAGGGACGCTGTCGTAGTGCGCGCTTGCGAGCACGGCTTTGCCGTCCCCCGTTCCCGTTCCCGTTCCCCTGTGCACGGCGATAATGTTTTCAACCGCAGTGCAGCCGGGATTGCGCTCGGCGGAGGTGCATTGAAAGGCCGCCTGCACTTCAGGTGCGTATCCGGCCAACTTGAGCTCGGCAACGATCCGGTCGCGCACGGCGGAGTTTTCAGGCGAACCGGCCGTATGCGGCCGTTGCTCTTTGAGCAATTCGGACAGCGTCGCAAACGCATGTTCTTCGGAGAACGCGGTATTGACCGCGCCCGACGGCGCGATCAACTGCGACTGCCATAAGTGAAGCAGCAG
>DATMNH010000257.1:0-8648 GCA_035568975.1 Casimicrobiaceae bacterium | reverse complement strand
GGCTGGACGACCAGGGGCGTCAAGCTGTTCGCGTTCCTGGTACCGGAATTGGCGGGACACTTGTCTCGGGCCGACTTGGTCACCAACGTGCTCGCCTACATGCCGCTCGGGTTGATGCTCGCGCGCTGGTGGCGCAAGCGCGGTGGGATGCTCGGCGCCATCGCGATCCCCACGCTGATCGGCGCGTTGCTCAGCTTCGCGATGGAGTTCTCGCAACAATTCCTGCCCGCACGCGTCGCTGCCCTGAGTGACTTGGTCGCCAACACGCTGGGCACGGTGGCCGGCGCATTGATGGCCGGTGTCATGCACGGCGAAAGCCTGCCTTGGACGATAGTCATGCGCAGGCGTAACCAGTGGTTCAGGGGCGGCCGTCTCGTCGATCTCGGCCTGATTGCCATCGGGCTGTGGGCGCTGTCGCAACTCACGCCTCTCGTCCCGTCCCTCGACCTCGGCAACCTGCGCCATGGCGTCTCGCCGATCTGGCAAACCTTGCAGCATCCCGAACGCTTCAGTTTCGCGCAGTGGGCAACCTACGAGCTCTACATCGCTGGTCTGGCGCTGCTGGCCGCCACCCTGGCCGTACCGGGCGAGCGCGTGTTGATACGCTTCTTCGCCTTTGTTGCCTGCGTGCTGCTGTCCAAAATCGTCATGGTCATGCGACAACTGTCGCTGGAAGCCGCAACCGGAGCGCTAGCGGCGCTGCTCCTCTGTCTGCCATTTCTGGTGCTGCGGATGAGAGCCGTCGCCATCATCAGCGCATCGTTCATCGCGGGCGGTTTCGCGATCGCGGAGCTGGCGAGCGATCCCGCTGGCATCACTCGCGCATTCAACTGGATCCCGTTCGTGGGACAGATGGAGAATCCGTTAATCGGCATCGCGTCGATTCTCGAGGATGTGTGGCCGGCGACCGCACTGGCCTATCTGGCACGGCTTGCAAGCCCTCCCGACCAGCGCGGGCTGGTCGCCGTGGGCGGTGCGGTGGCGCTGGCATCCCTCGCCTTCGGCCTCGAGTGGTATCAGCAGTATCTGCCCGGGCGTTACGGCGACTTCACGGTGGTCTTGCTGATGACCGGAACCTGGTTGTTGTTCTGGTCGATCCCGATCACAGCTACCAGCACCGACAACGTGGAAGTCGGCGTCGCCGGTGCTCCCCGCGGCCCCGGGGAGCGTCGGGCGTGGATCATCGCCGGCGCGCTTGGCTTCGCCGCGGCAACTGGAGTCGGCGCGCTCGTCCTCGGCCAGCGCCCCGCCGAAGTCCGCGTCGACGAGAGCAAGCTGCCGCAACTGCCTGCCCCCGAGCAGCTGCCACCCGTAAGCCTTCCCCGATTCAAGTACGCGCATCCGCGTCTGCCCAGCCCGAGCGCTGCCGACCTCGTGGCGATTGCGCTGCGCAACCCGGAGTTCCTGCGCCAGGTGCGTTCCCGCGCCGCGGGAGGCAACGGCGATATCGAGGCGGCGGCACTGCAAGAAGTAATCGAGGCAGGCAGCGTCGACCTGACCATCGTCCATCGTCGGCTGATGGGTCTCCAGTTCACCTGGCGCGGCCACGATCAGGCTAAACCGCTGGCGCTCGCCTATGACTGGCTCTACGACCATTGGAGCGACGAAGAGCGCGTGCAACTGCGCGGAAAGTTGGCGGAGGGGTGCGATTACCTCATTGAGCGCATCCGCAAGGACCGGATGTCGCCTTACAACGTGATCCTCTACAACGCGCCGCTCCAGGCCCTGATGGCATGCAGCCTGGTGCTGTACGGTGACGACCCGCGCGGCGATCCGGTCATGCGTTTCACCTACGATCTGTGGAAGAACCGTGTGCTTCCGGCATGGCGGCAGGTCATGGGCAGTACCGGGGGCTGGCACGAGGGCGGCGAGTACGTCGGCATCGGCATCGGCCAAGCCATCTACGAGTTGCCCGCAATGTGGCGCAGCGCCACCGGCGAGGATCTGTTCGTCAGGGAACCGGGCATCCGGGGATTTCTGGATTTTCTGGTGTACCGGAAGCGGCCCGACGCGACCGACTTTCGCTGGGGAGACGGCTCGGCGTTCGACAAGATCGTTCCCGACGCCATTCCTCTGGCGCTCGAATTCGCGCACGCGCCCGCGTACAGCCTGCGCCCGCCGGCGCACGACGCGGAACCATCCGGTTGGCCCTGGGGGCCGCTCACTGCCACATCATTCAACGATCCGACGGCACTGTCCCGCCTGCCGCTGGTGCGACAGTTCGATGGCATCGGGATGATCGTCGCGCGCAGCGACTGGTCTCCTGGCGCTACCTACGTGACCTTCAAGGCAGGCGACAACTACTGGTCACACATGCATCTGGATCAGGGAGCGTTCACCATCTACAAGGGCGGCGAGTTGGCGATCGACAGCGGCTTGTATGGACCCACGTATGGCTCCGACCACCACATGAACTATACCTACCAGACTATTGCCCATAATCTGGTTACCGTCACCGACCCGAGCGACACGGTGCCTGCCCCAGGCAAGGACAAGCCGCGCCCGATTGCCAACGACGGAGGACAACGCCGGGTCGGGTCGGGCTGGGGCGTGGAGGCGGCGCCGATCGACCGCACCGAGTGGGAAGCAAAGCGCGATATCTACCACACCGCGACGAGGGGTCCGCTGCTGGATCAGGATGGCCTTTCGGTCGTCGCGGCCGATATCACACCAGCCTATACCAACGCGGCGTCCGGCAGCGGAACGTTCTCGGCGCGCACGCGTCGCGTCGAGCGCTTCTGGCGAATCTTCGGTTACGATCGGGTCGATGACGTCGTCGTCGTGTTCGATCAAGTCGATTCGACCAACGCGTCATTCCGGAAGCGTTGGCTCTTGCACACAATCGATGCACCAACCATCCTTCCCGGCGGGTTCAGCGTGACCGTCGCACCTCAGGAACGACCCGGGCACGGCGGCGGCAGGTTGACGGGTAAGGTCCTGTTACCAAGGGAAGCCGTGATCAACGCCGTCGGCGGCCATGGCCTCGAGTTTTTCGTCGACGACAAGAATTACGATGAGAACGGCACGCTCTACGCGTCGATCCGAAAGCTTGGCCCGGCCAACGGCGAGCCGGGAGGCTGGCGAATCGAAGTAAGCCCTCCCCAGGATGCGGCAAAAGATCAATTCCTGGTGGTTCTTCTTCCGGTTGCCGGCGCTAGTGTTCCCGATCATCGCGTGCGCCTGCTCGAGTCAGGCAAACGGGTCGGCTGCGAGGTAGTTGGCGCCAATCGCACGGTGCGCTGGTGGTTCGAGCCCGGCCAAAACGGCGCGGAGATCGAAGTGGTTGTGGGTACCGATATTCACCGCTACCAGGTCAGCGGGCCGGAAGAGACAGCGCCGGTCACACGCGGTTGGCTAGCTTGGATCAAGAGCGTGTTTGGGATCGCCTCGAGAAATCCAGCAACAAGAGGCTCTGAAAAATGACGCAGCCCCTGCTAGAGTTTCGTTCTTCACGCGGGCGGCTTGATCAAGGCGGGGACCGGGTGCAGCCAGACTTCCTGCAGGCGACGGCACAGACCAATCGGCGCCGTCGGCGCGTGTTCCTGGGTACGCTGACGATCGCGCTGGTGCTCAGCCTCGCTTTCACCTGGCTGCGCTCGCCGGAGTACCGCGCCACTGCCCTGCTACAGATCACCGCGGCGAGCGAGTCGCCTGCGCTTAGTGGCGCCGCCGGGAGCGCGCCCGAATCGGCCAAACCGTTCCTGACGGAAGTACAGGTAATGACCAGCCGGCCGGTACTGGAAGCGGTCGCTCTCCAACTCCAGGGCGATGGCCGAGATCTCTCCGGATTCGGTCCGGATCCGGTTGCCGGGATGCAGTCGCGCCTCGAGGCGAATCCGATCGCCAGCACCAACGTCGTCGAGCTGGTTGCGACCTGGCCGAGCCCTGAGCTGCTGGCGCCGCTGCTCAACGCCATCATCGCGGTGTATCAGGACCGCCTGGCGCGCGCGTTCCGAACTTCAACCGGTGAATCGATGGCGCAGGCGGACGATGAAGTGAAGAAGCTGGAAGCAACCGTCGTCGCCAAGCGGCGTGACGTTGAGGCCTTCCGGATTCGCAACGAGATCGTGTCGCTGCAACGCGACGAGAACGAGGTCCTGGCGCGGGTGCGGAATCTCAGCACTTCCTTGAGCGCTGCGAACGACCGGGTCGCCGCGGCGGAGGGCAAGGTGCGCGCGCTCGGCGCATCGGCGGCCGCCGGCAAAGCGGCAGTCCGGTCGCGGGACGACCCGACGTTGGCCAATCTCGAGCAGCGCGCCTCGCAGATACGCGAGGAACTGCGCGATCTCGAACGGGGATTTACGCCCGACTATCTGGCGAAGGACCCCAAAGTCATCACCCAGCGCGCGCGCCTGGCGGAGCTCGAACGGCAAATCGTGGCCCAGCGCGCCGCGAGTCAGCAAACGGCGATCGTCGAGGCGCAGGAAGAATTGGTGAGTGCACAGAGCGCGAGCGCCCGCATCCAGAGCCAGATGTTATCGACCCGGCAGGAAGCGACACAATTCAATTCGCGCTTCAACGAATACAAGTCCCGGCAGGACGAACTCGGGGAGCTCGAAACGGCATACCGGGACGCGGTTCAGCGTCGTGCGAAGCTCGAGGCCAGCGAGCGTGCCCGAACGCCCACGACCAAGGTGCTCGAAGCAGCCACCACACCCCAGCAGCCATGGCGACCGCTCTACTGGCGGGACACCGCGCTTGCCTTAGGCGGCTCGCTCGCGCTGGCACTGCTGGTGATGTGGCTGGTGGAGCTCCTCAACCGACCGGAACCGCAGCCCGCCGTGGTGCTCATCCAGCCGCACTCGGGCGCGCTGCTGTACGAGGCGACACCGCAGGCCCTCGCCAATCGCAGTGCGCCAGCGATGTCGCTGGGGGCCGCCGAGCCGACGCTGTTGCCGCGGCCAACCACGTTTCCACGGGAGTTGCGGGTCGACGAAGCAACCGCCCTCATCGGTGCGTCCGATGACCAGATCCGGTTGGTGATGGGGTTGCTGCTGAGCGGGGTCACTCTGGACGAAGCGCTGGAGCTGCGTTGGAGCGATGTCGATCTGGCCCGTGGCACGATGCGTGCTGGCGGTGAATCGGGGCGCGAGCTGAATCTCGGCGCGGCGTTACGCCGGTTGCTCGAAACCGCTCCCAAGCTGCCCGGATCGGAAATGCTGGTGCGACCTTCCGGCCGCCCGGCGACACACGACAGCGTCGATGCGCAGGTACTGGGCGCGGCTCATGACGCCGCCATCGAGGATGCGCCCCAAGTGACCTCGGCGTGCCTCCGCCATACCTACATCGCGTTTCTGATGCGCCAAGGCATACGCTTCGCCGACCTGACGCGGCTCGTCGGCCCTCTGCCTGCAGAGGCCATCAGCGCGTACAGCGGCCTCTCGCCTGCGGGCGCGCGCCGCGACTTCGCCCAGATCCAGGTGCTCTATCCAGCCTTGCAGGAAGGAAACGCTTGAGCGCGACGACTCCCGGCGAGGTTGGCCGAAGGTTCGTGGATCATCAATCCGATACGCAATAGCAGGCGATCTTGCACCGAGGCTGTGCCATGTCGCCGCCTGCCCGCCGGCAGATACAATGCCGGTGCGCCCGCGAAGCAAACGCCACGAACGCTATATGCGTGACGGGTTAAGCCCCACGTACCCGTGTCACGAGCGAGCGAAATCCGATTTCGACCCAACAGGAGATGGAATGCCCACCTTGTCACCCTCGCTGCTGGTTCTCATCGGCATCTTGATGACCGCACTCGCGCAGGTCCTGCTCAAGAAGGCCGCCGGATTTGAAGTCAGGACTTCGCCGTGGATCACTTTCTTCGGGCTGAGCGCCGTAGCCTATGCGGTGTCATTCATCTTCTATTCCCAGATCCTCAAGTATTTCGCGCTCAACAAGATCTACCCGGCGATGACGATCGCGCAGATCGTCGTAATCACGCTTCTCGGTTTGCTCATGGGAGAAGCCGTCGGCATACGGCACGCGCTGGGTCTCGTGTTCGGCGCCGTTGCGATCTACCTCATCCTGGCCTGAAGCGGCGCGGAGGCTTGGGATCGCGGCCAAACCGTGAACAGGATCGTCGTTGTCGGGAGCGGAGTATCGGGCGCCCATGCCGCGCTGACGCTGCTGGAACGCGGCCACGACGTGGAACTGTGGGATGTCGGCCGGGAGGAGCCCACATTTCCCATGCAAGCTGCGACCTTCCATGAATTGAAGGACCGGCTGCCCGACCCCATCGCCTATTTTCTCGGCGCCGATCTGCAGGCTCTGGTGCCGCCGGCATCCCCCGAGCTGCTCAGGTACCCGCCTTCCCGCGAGTTCCTGACTTCACCCGGGGACAGCCTTTGGAACCTCGCCTCCGACAGCTTCTTTGCGTACGGCTCCTTCGCAAAGGGCGGCCTGGCCAACGGCTGGGGGGCCAATGCGCTGGCATTCGATGACAACGACCTTGCCGAATGGCCCGTATCCTTCTCCGATATGGAGGCCGCCTATAAGACGGTATACGAGCGTATTCCGGTGGCGGGGCCGATCGACGACGATCTGACGCCCCACTTGCGCGGCGTCTATCCGTCCCAGGCCTCCGTTCGACTGTCTGAGAGCGATCAGCGATTGCTGAAAACCTACCAGCGAAGGAAGTCGAAGCTGGAAAAGCTGGGTGTGAAAATCGGCCATGCGCGTCTGGCTGTGGTGACCGATCCCTCCCGCGCAGACGCCTGCGATTATTCCGGGCGGTGCCTCTGGGGTTGCCCGAGGGGTTCGATCTACAATCCGCGCCTGAGCACGCTGAAGGAGTGCGAGACTCACCGGGGATTTAATTATGTAGCGGGACGTCTGGTGCTCGCACTACGGTCGAGCGGCAACAAGATCGATGGCATTCGCTACCTCGATGTGGCGACTCGGGAGATTCGTGAAGAGGCGTGCGATGTGGTGTTCCTCGCTGCCGGCGCCTTGCAGACCGGAGCGATCTTCCTGCGCACCCTCAAGGCAGCGCGTGCAGAGGTGGCGCCGCAGACCGAAGGGTTGATGGATACGACCGTTGTGAGAATCCCTTTCCTGGCGCTGCGGAGCATCGGCCAGCCTCCCGACGCGCGCTCGTTCCAGTTCAATCGCTTGATCGCGGGCATCGTCGGCGAGTCGACGCAGTGGCCGCGTTATCTGCACGCCGAGCTGCTGCATCTCACCAGCTTGATCTATCATCCGCTCATCGAGCGCATGCCCTTCGATACGCGGACCTCGACGAAGCTTTTTTTCGCGATCAAGCCGGCGATCGGCGTGGCGACCCTGTTCTTTCCGGACCGGATCACGCCCGGCAACCATCAGCGGGTCGTCGATCACGGGGGGATCTCGGAGAAGGTCGAGCTTCGTTACCGGAAAAGTGAAGACAAGGAGCGTTTCATTCGGCATTCCGTCGCCAGGATGCGCTCCGCGCTGTACCGCCTCGGTTGTCTTCCGCGCGGCGTCGTCCGCTCTCCGCCGGGCGCAGGCATCCACTACGCCGGAACAGTGCCGATGGGCAACGGACCGAAACGATGCGACGCCACGGGTCGATCCAACTTTTTTTCCAATCTGTATATTGCGGATGGCGCGGCATTTCCATCGTTGCCCAGCAAATCGATTACGATGTCGCTCGCCGCACACGCGACGCGAGTCGCGCGCATGGCCGAGCTGTAGCGGATGTCCGAGCTCCTGTTTCCGCTGTGGCAAATCGATGGTGAGGAGTACCGCGCGGTCTGCGCGTACCTGCGTCTGACGCCGGACGCGCGCCTCTACGACCATCTTTCCCGGTATCTGGCCGAGGCATCTTTTCGCTTCCCACGTCCCGTTGGCTTTTCCCGCTACCTGGCCAAACCACGGCTCAGCAGATTCAGGATCGGCCGCCTGGACCCGATGACGAAGTTGTTCCTTCCCGGCCATCCATTGCGGCACGTCCTGAACAGTGTGATCGCGCTGCACGAATGCGACCCGCGGGGATATCGCGAACTCGCTGCCGCGCCACTTGGCTGGCGAGTCCCGTTCGCCGCGTTCGGGTGGGCACTCGGTTTCGTCGCCAACCTCGCCATCAGCCTGCCTTGGCTGGTTTGGCAATGGGTCGGCTTTACGGTCGGCGCACCGTTTCGCGCCGCCGACGGTCTGGCTGGAAAGCGCGCCCTGATCATCGGCGTGAGCCGCGGCCTCGGACGCGATCTCATGCTTCGCTGCCTGGAAGGCGGCGCCGAGGTGATCGGCGTCGTGCGCAACCGCGAATCCCGGGAAGCGCTGCAGGCCCAGATCCCGGCGCAGACTCGCGCGACCCTGCTGGTCGCCGATCTCTCGATACCGGGAGCCCTTACTACCGCGCTACACGAAGCGCAGATCCCTGCGAACTCCGTAGCGATTGCCATTCTGTCCGCCGGGATCAAGCATGACGGCCAATCTGTGCTGTCCCTGCCGGAGGTGCGCGAGACATTCCAGGTGAATTTCTACGCGGCGGTCGAACTGGCCGATTGGCTTTGTGGCTCCGACAGCGGCCTCGACGTCGCGTCTGCGGCGAAGGCAAAGCGCGACGGCTCGGAAGCGCCCGTCGCAGCCACGTCATCCGGCGACGCGACGCACGATCGCGCTTTGTCATCCACCACTCGTATCGTACTGGTGTCGAGTATGGGCCGCTGGCATGGCATGCA
>DATMNH010000256.1:0-4657 GCA_035568975.1 Casimicrobiaceae bacterium | reverse complement strand
AAATGAAACCTGCAGCCTCGCTACACGCTACCACACGAGTGACGTGCCGCAACTGAATTCAGCGATCTGATCTGAGACATTGCCTTTCGTCGCCTCAGTTTGGCTGCGGAAAACCGAGCTAATCGGTCGATGCCGTCTGGTCGCGCTCACTGGGCCTTTTCCGTTCGGGCTGAGCTCCTAGGTTGAAATCCTGGTGCGTTACATCTCATCCATCGGATTCCGACCGTACGCGGACGGTCAGCTCTAATTGGCAGGATGGCTCGTTTGCTCGGGGCCCCAGGATCTGCACCGGGATTTGGGCGCCATCAAACCTCGACTTAAGGAAATTGTTACCTGGCCTGCGGGCGAGCACGAATCGTTTCGGTTGCGATCCGAACCGTAGCAATGCTTGAATGCTCCGGGACAGGCTGAGCTGGAGGAGCTACGTCGGAGGTAGACGCTCGGCCCGGCGACATCGAAATGAGGATGAGAGATGGAGAGCTGGCGCAATCGCAAGACGCTGATCCTGAGCCGCACGGACATGATGGGTCTGCTCACGCCGGCCGACTATGTCGCCTGCGTCGAACAGGCCTATCGCCCGCTTTTACATGGACCCGAAGGGTCACATCGTCCTCGACAAATATCCCGGCGAGTGGGAAGCGATGCCGTCCTACATCGAGGAGCCGGAGGCCGCCGCGTGCAAATGGGTGTCGATCCGCGAGCGCAATCGCGAGAAGTACGATCTGCCGACCGTGTTCTCGATCCTGATCTACACGCATCCCGAGACCGGCTTCCCGCTCGCCATTTGCGACGGCAGCTATCACACGGTGATGCGCACCGGCGCCGCGGCGGCCGTCTCGACGAAATGGATGGCGCGTAAGAATTCCAAGCGGCTCGCCATTGTCGGCGCCGGAAACATGGCCGAAGGCACTCTCGCCACCTGCAACGAGGTCTTCGCCTGGGAAGAGGTGCAGGTCTGGAGTCGAAGCCAGGCGACACTCGATCATTTCATCGCCAGCCAGCAGCCCAAATTCCCCAAGCTGAAGCTCAAGGCTTCCATCAAGCTGGCCGAGGTCGTGCACGGCGCCGACGTGGTCGTCACGGTGACGCCGGCGCGTGGCGCGATTGTCATGAACGATTGGATAACGCCGGGAACTCACATCGCCGCCCTCGGCGCGGACAAGGGCGGCGATCAGGAGCTCGATCCCAAGATCCTGCAGCGGGCGCGCATCTTCGTCGACGACATCCGCCAGTGTCGAACAGACGGAGAAATAAACGTCCCGTTGCGCGCCGGCCTGATCAAAGAGAGCGATATTGCCGGCGAGATCGGCGAGGTCGTCACCGGCCGCAAGGCTGGACGGACCTCGGACGACGAGATCACCCTGTTCGACTCCACCGGCATCGCGCTACAGGACTCGGCGACAGTCCCGGTTGAATACGAGCGGGCGGTGGCGGCCGGCGTCGGGGTCGAAAAAAAGATGATTTCCACCTGACCAAACACCTTGGGGTGGTGCAACGCGCCGGGGCGCGCGCTCGACTCCGGCCCCCCGGGTGGCAAAATATCGAAGCAGTACAGAATGCCGCGCGTCCGCCTACGACGTGTACGCCAAGCCTCTGACCCGCCTATGTCGCCCACTTCATAGGCGGCCAGAACGTGCTCGGGCGCCGGGTCAGCGCCGTGTCGAATGGAACGATCGTGCTCGATCTGCCAACGCACGGGCGAGTTGAGTTTGCAGCGGCGTCCGCCGACCGGTTCGACCCTCCACGTCTCCGTGCGTCGTGACCGCATCCATTGGCGAAGCAGAAGCCGGTCGACTCGCCGAACGCCGTGAGCGGCAAGGTACGAGCCATCGAATATCAGGGCACCTGGGTGAAGATCACGCTCGAGGGTGCCAGCGACGAGGAATTCGTCGTCAACATGCCTGACACCGAGTTCTTTGTCGATCCAATCAACACCGGCGACATGGTGCGGGCGCACTGGAAGGCAGCCGACGTCCATCCGCTGGTCGGTTCGAACCGCAGCGACAGGCCCCACGCTTCGGGGCAGAATTAACGTCACCCCAGTCGTGTTGCTGCGACGCGGCGAGGGAGCAAGAGCACCCTTCCCCAAATGCGGGTCGGCCGATCGATGCTGCGCCGTGTCAGCCGGCCTCGGCACGGGCAACGAGGCCGGCGAAGGCGGCAAATGAGCGCTCGATCAGGTCGCGGGACAGTCCTCTTACGATGAAGACGATGCGCGAGCTGTGGTCATCATCGGGCCATTCCGGCAAGTGATCGGGCGGGTGAATGAGATGCTGAACGCCATGGATCACAACCGGGCCGCTTGATGTGGCCACGTTCAGCATTCCCTTTACCCGCAACACGTCATTGCCGTGACCATTGAGCAACATTGTCAGCCAGACACCGAAGACGTTCCAGTCGATCGGCCGCCCGTAACGCAGGCAGAAGGCATGAATGTCGGCGCCATGCCGGCTGACGTTGTCGTGGCGGTGACGCGGCGCAGTCGCCCTCTGGTTTTCGATGGCCAGCCACTGGCGCACCTCTTCGGCCCTGCCGTCGAGATCGTAGAGATCGCGGGTCAGCAACAGATCCGGATCGAGCGCGGCGTCCGGCGCGGCCTCCAATTGCGGAGCCGCCGGGTTGAGCTCGGTGAGGCGCCCGCGCAACGCGCAGATATTGCTTGCGTCGGCAATGTCGGTCTTGGTGATAACGATGCGATCGGCGACCGCGACCTGCTTGGCAGATTCTTCCTGGCGCGCGAGATGCAGGAGGCCGTTGACGCCATCGATCGTGGTGACCACGTTGCCGAGCCGGAAATGATGACGAATGACGGGCTCTGCCATCACCGTGGACAGTATCGGCACCGGGTCGGCGAGGCCCGTTGTCTCGACAACCAGCCGGCGGAACGCGATCTCGCCGCGCTCGCGACGCTCGTAGAGGTCGCGTATCGCCAGGCTGAGGTCGCCCCTGATGGTGCAACAAACGCACCCGCTCTGCAGAAGGACAATCTCCCCATCGAGCCGTTGAAGCAGATGATGATCGAGCCCGACTTCGCCGAACTCGTTGACAAGGACTGCAGTATCGGCGAGCCCAGGCGCGCTCAGCAGTTGCCGCAGCAGCGTTGTCTTGCCGCTCCCCAGAAAGCCGGTGATCACGTTGACCGGGATGTACGCCGTCTCTGCAGTCATGGGCATTCAATCCATCACGCCCTGCACCCCACTCGCGTGCTCCATGCGTTCGATCAGCACGGGATCGAGCGGGTCGCACGTCCGTCCTAACAAGCGTTCCGCGGCCTGCCAAACTTGGGCGAGGTTTTCGACGATTTCGGTGCGCCCGGTGCGCGTGCTGAGCTGGTACTTGGCTCCCTCCCAATCCGAGAGGACAAGGCTGAACTGCTTCAGCA
The DNA here is from genome assembly GCA_035568975.1 of Casimicrobiaceae bacterium. Lineage (GTDB taxonomy): Bacteria > Pseudomonadota > Gammaproteobacteria > Burkholderiales > Casimicrobiaceae > PALSA-1003. The sequence continues at coordinate 1,275 of DATMNH010000256.1, read as the reverse complement.
CCGTGTTGACAACGTGCACGCGCTCGAGCCTTTGTGCGCGAACTGTGCGCGCGCCGGAGAGCGGCGTAGCCGCGGCGTCGGTCCAATCACCCTCGATGCCCAGGGCTCCGCACAGGCCGCACATCTTCCACCCCGGCTCCAGTTATGCCGCATCGGCATTGCCGCGCTGACTGTCATCGTCGTTGCCGTACTTCTGATGCGCAAGCGCCGTCAAGGTCGCAAGTACTCTTGATTGCACCACGGCCGGTCAGTTTGCTGGCGGAGATGCGGTGCGTTCGTCGGTGCCATGCGACTGGCTCCGCGGAAGTCGCTTGCAGGAGCAACGTGGCCTTGCTCGCGGGCACGGTTCGGTGCATCCTTTTCAGGATTGCACGAGTGAGCGCCGCTTGCGACAAAAGCCGGCGCGGCGTTCGCTCGGTGATGGACCGCGACAGCGGATCTTCGCCGTGCGCCGGGAAGCGCGAATGGAGGGAATGTTCAGATGGCCAAGGAGATTCAGTGCGTTATCGGTGTGGATATCGACGCCGTAGCCGGTTGGCTCGGATCGTATGGCGGCGAAGATTCGCCGTCCGACATCCAGCGCGGCGTGTTTGCGGGCGAGGTTGGCACACCGAGGCTGCTCAAGCTGTTTGACAAGTTCAAGATCAAGGCCAGCTGGTTCATCCCTGGCCACTCTATTGAGACCTTTCCTGAACAGACGAAAATGATAGTCGCGGCTGGGCACGAGATCGGAGCTCATGGCTATTCGCACGAGAACCCGGTGGCGATGACGCGCCAGCAGGAGGAGGATGTCCTCAAGAAATCGATCGAATTGATCGAGAAGTTCTCCGGCAAGAAGCCGCGCGGCTATGTCGCTCCCTGGTGGGAGATGTCCGCTTCCACCGCCGAGCTGCTGTTGCAGAACGGCTTTCGCTACGACCACAGTCAAGGTTACAACGACTTCGTACCGTTCTACGCCCGCGTCGGCGATGAGTGGACCAAGATCGACTACTCGAAAAGGGCCTCGGAGTGGATGCGGCCGATGAAGCATGGCAAGCCGATCGATCTCGTCGAGATCGGCGCCAACTGGTACGTCGATGATCTGCCGCCCATGATGTTCATAAAGAAGGCCCCGAACAGCCACGGTTTCGTCAATCCGCGCGATATCGAACAAATGTGGCGTGACGAATTCGACTGGGTGTACCGGGAAATGGACTACGCCATTTTCCCCATAACCATCCACCCTGACGTGTCCGGCAGGCCGCAAGTGCTGCTCATGCTGGAGCGACTGGTCGG
>DATMNH010000255.1:0-9299 GCA_035568975.1 Casimicrobiaceae bacterium | reverse complement strand
GGCACCGGGGACTCCTCCGATATCGATCGAGACGCTGGCGCTCGCCGTCTGCGGGGGGTTGTTCCACGTTACGACCGCCGTGTTCGTGAGCGTCGTGCCGGCGGCAAGTCCAGAAGCAATCTGCACCCGGAATCGCACGTCTATGGATTGCCCGGGCTGTAACGGACCGTTTACAGCAGAGTAGTTGGCGGTCAGCAGCGAGCCCACGATACTAACACCCGTCGTGGAGCCGTTCATCGTTGCTGGCGGGTTCACGAACGTGAGGCGGCCCGCGCCCGCGGTGCTGAGATCGTCGGTAATCACGACGGAGGGGGCCGGGTTCGTCGAGACATTGGTCACGTGCACGAGGTAGTCGAGCTGCCCGCCCGGCAGCGCAGCGCCGCCACCGACGACACTGACTTGCTTCGTGATAGCGATCGTGGTGATCACGACTGTGACGGTGTGGGCATCCTGGAAGTCGAGGACGCCGGGCGTGCCGTCGGTCAACGTGCGTGTGAATGCTTGGCGAGTCGTGACGCTGCCGTCGGCATTGAACCATTGAACTGCGCCCGCTACGTTCGTTAGCTGGGCGCCATTCTGGCTGTTGGCGTCGAGTTGTGTGCGGTAAGTTATGATCAGACGCTGATTCGGGCTGATCGTGCCGACGGCGGTGAGCACGGTGAGCGTTAGCTCGCAGGTGGGTGCGCCGACGTAGCTGATCGAGAAGTCCGTGCCTGGAACTAAAGGCCCCTTGCCCGCAACCGGCGTGACGCCGTCAGCCTGAAAAAGTTGGGCGCTAAGTACCTGGGGTGTCGTGGAGCACATGCCCCCGGTGCCGCCTCTGGGAAGCCGGTCAAGGAGCGTGACGTTCCACGCATCGCTCGTCCCGGTATTCTGGACGTTGAAGCCGAACTGAGCCGACTGCCCCAGGCTCATCGTCGCCGGTCCGGACTTAGTGAAGACGAGATTGGGCGTACCGACCACTCCTCCGATAGTGATCGAAACGCTCGCGCTTGCTGTCTGCGGGGGAGTGTTCCACGCTACGACGCCGGTGTTGGTGACGATCGTGCCGGCAGCGAGCGTGCTGCCGAGCGTGGCGCGGAAGCGCAGGTCGATCGTCCCTCCGGGTGCCAGCGGTCCGTAGGTCGCCGAGTAGTTCGCGGTGATGACGTTGCCGGTGACGCTGACACCGTTGGGCGAGCCGTTCATGGTCGCGGTGCCAGCCACGTAGATGAGCGCCCCCGCCCCTGCTGCGTTCAGGTCGTCCGTGATCACTACCGGGTTTACCGGGTTCGCGGAGGTGTTCGTCACGTGCACTAGGTAGTCGAGCGTCGCGCCCGGCACCGCCAGGCCGCCCCCCACCACCGCCACCTGCTTGGTGATGGTCAACGCCGGGATAACGACCGTCACCGTGTGCGCGTCCTGACAGTCCTGCACGCCGGGCGTACCGTTGGTCAGCGTGCAGGTGTAGCTCTGGCGGCCGGTGTCGCCGCCCGGGCCGTTGTACCACAGCGTCGTACCGGCCACGTTGGTGAGCGTGGCGCCGTTCTGTGTGTTCGCATCGAGCTGCGTCTGGTATGTGACGATGAGGCGTTGTGTCGGACTGATTACCGCTGCGGCGCTCAGCATGTTGAGTGTCAGCGTGCACGCGGGCGCTCCCGCATAGCTGAGCGTGTAGTCCGTACCGGCCGTGAGCGGGCCCTTGCCCGCGACCGGCGTAACGCCGTCCGCCAGGAAGACCCGAGCACTGAGCACCTGAGGCGTCATGTTGCACATGCCGCCCGTCGGCCCCATCGGCAGCTTGTCCACGATGGTCGCGTTCCACGCGTCGCTATTGCCGGTGTTCTGCACGTTGAGGTTGAACTGGCCCAGCTGACCAGGGTTCATCGTCGCCGGGCCGCCCTTGGTCATCACCAGGCCGGGCGCCGCGATGGTCAGCGGCGGCGACGAGACCCCCTGCTGTCCTGGCAGCGGGTAATGGAAGGTTCCGCCTATGGTCGTTCCTAACGTCCAGTTGGCCGTGTTGGAGAACTGCGTGCCGGGCGAGTTCGGCGGCACGGCGTTGTTGAGCACCACAGTGACGCTCAGCACGATCTGCTGCCCGGGTGGGATCGGGGGGAAACCGCTGAAGGTGAGCAGCCCGCTTGCGTTCGTGACCGCGAAAAGCACCGGAGCGCCGCTGCCCTTCCAGGCAGCGCTGCTATTCACGTAGCTGAGCGACACCCCAGTCGCATTAAGGTTGTCAGTGACCGCGACCTGGTCGACTTCGACGTTCGACCCGTTGGGATTGACCACAGCGCCGGTCGTCGCACTGACCAGTTGTGGGAAGGTGAGCGTGTAGGTAAAGGGCACCCCGATCGAGACGAAGGGCGGCCCCGGCGGATTCTCTTTGTCGATCTTGTCGACCGGTGCGAAGAGGTTCGCGCATTTCAAGATGTGCCCGCGGGTGACCGAGCCATTAACGAACCAGACGAAGTCGCCGTGCTGGTTGCTGTCGCACGACATATTGCCGTTGAAGACGACGTTGTCGAAGATGAGCAGCGTGTTGTTAATGCCCGACCAACTGATATTCCACGTATACGGGTTGGACGCCGGGTAGTTCTTGATGGTGCAAGCGCCGTCGATCAGCAAGAGTGACGGCCCGGTCGGGTGGACATTGCCGTCGAGGACCCCGCCGTAAGTGCCGACACAACTCGCGCTCTGCGCGTGCGCCGGGACGGCGCTCAGCAGCAACAGTGCGAAGGCGAACAGCAGGATTTTGATCCAGCTGCCGCACGGCCTCGCAGTCTTCGTGTCACTAGAAGTCATCTACGCCCTCGTCCCATTCACCGAGCCGATTTTCATCAGGAACGAGGCAGTCCGCGCCTGGACTGGATTCCGGCGGTCCCGCCGTCGTAGGGCCCCCCAGGCCCATTAGACCGGTGACTTTGCGTCGCCACCTTTCGGTGGCTTTGCCTTTGTCAAAATCGCGTCGAACTTAACGGATTAGATTCGCAGCTTCTCCAAACCTCCTGGTGTCCATGCCAATCCCGCTCCTGCCGCCGGCTTCACGCCGCCGGCAGGAAATCGATCGGGTACACGATCGTCACGGCCGGTACATCCTTCGCGCCGAAATTGATCGTCCGGACGCGGCCAACGACCTGCGTGGCGAGATCCGGCGCATCCATGTCCGTCGACTGCAGCACGCACATCGACACGCTGCCGTCCGACTCAATCGTCAGGCGCAGTACCATCTGGCCTTTCAGGGCAGGGTTATTGCGCAGCTCTCGGTTGTATAGCCGGTAAAACGACGCTTTGTAGCGATCGAATACGATCTGTATTTCTTCGTCGGTGCGGGCAGGACCTGGCCCGCCGCGAGCTTTCGGTCGGTCGGCGCCGGTGATCGGGGCGATCGTGCTGACTACGCGGCCTGTCCCCACACCACCAATCCCGCCTCCGCTACCGCCAGCGCCTCGGCCACCTACACCTCCAGCCCCAGTGCCTCCACCTCCGCCTCCTCCACCGCCTCCTACACCGCGGCTCAAGGAGGCGACGTTGATGCCACCGCTCGACCCCGGCGTATTGCTCGTCAACAAAGACCGTGCCGAGGGCCTGCCTACGTCATCGGCGGCAACGTGACGCGCGTCGGCTCCGAGAGGCACGACGACGGTGTCCTGAGCCAGGCTCGCGATCTTGTCCTTGAGTGCCAGGATGCCGGCGTCTCCCACCTTTGACTTTGCCTCCACTGGAGGGCCCATCTCCGGACCTGGTGGCAGTTCTGCTTTGCCAGCTAAGTCTGGACCTGCCGGGGCGTTCGGCTTCGGTTTCAGAGCGGGTGCAGGAGCCCCTGGTGGAGTCCCGGAAGCACTCGCCCCTCGCGGTATCGGCGGAACGGCTCGCGAGTTGACGGCGATCTCCGGTGGACGATAGAAGACGATGTCGAGTTCTTTATTGGGGGGCTCGCTGCGAAACAAAGCTTGCGCCGGTATGATCATCACCACGGCCAGCACGAAGACATGGATCGCCATGCTCTTTGCCATGCTGCGGGCCGTCGGAGCCCCGGATTTTTTGAAAATGCTCTTTGCAACCATGGTTGTCACCAAGCAACCACCTCAATTGGCCGCGACAAATTCGATCTTCAAATCCTCAACGCCCGATTTCGCGAGATCAATGATGCGCAGGACCCCCTCGTAGTTCAGGCGATCGTCTACGGCCAGGAACAGCGCACGCTGTTCCGCGGGTCGGCCGCCCAGAATCGACGCGACGCGCGCGGACAATTCGGCTACAGGGATCTTTTGATCCGCCAGCGTCACCTGACAGTTCTTCGGGACTCCTTCCCCTGCCGGCGGCCCGAGGATGGGACACGCTGCCGAGCTGATGCTCAGGATCAACTGGGTTTCGGCAACCGGGGCCGAGGCATCGGCGGAGGCTCGAGGGATATCGATGTCGTAGCCCTCCATGAGGAGTGGGACGACGACCATAAATATGATCAGCAGCACGAGCACCACGTCCACGAGCGGCGTGATGTTGATTTCAGACTGCAGACTGGAGCCAGAATCGTTGCTGTTGAACTGCATGATGTCACTTTCCTTCTGCGCCGGTGCGCCTGGCGATCAGCCCTACCCCGCGAAAACCGGTCTGCTCGATCGCGACCATGACCTCACGAACCTCGCGGAAATTGAGCTTTGCATCGCCCCGAATCACGATCTTGGGGTTCGTCTCGGCGCCCACCGCAGCGCGGAGAGTATCGCCGAAATGCTCGGCTGCGACAGGCTGATCGTTGATCCACAGCCCGCCAGACTCGTCTATGGAGACAAGGATTCGGCCTCTCTCGTCGCCTTGCGCGTTCGGTTTCGAGGTGTTCGGCAGGTTGACGTCGGGTCCCTTCCGCATCTGCGGCACCATCACCATGAAGATGATCAGCAGCACCAGCACCACGTCGACGAGCGGCGTGATGTTGATGGCTGCTTGCATCCGGGCCGGTTCACCGAGTCGCATAGGCAGGACCTTCCTTCTTGACCGTCGGCGCCTTGACTTCAGCCTCTTCGACGTCAAGCCCCTTGAGCTCTGGTATTTTGAACAAGCGGTTCACGAGCTGGGACGAAGCCCGATTCATTGCGACATGGAAAGTCTCAAGCTGGCCGGTGAAGTGGTTAAAGGCGACGACGGCGGGAATTGCGACGAAGATACCTAGGGCTGTCGAGACCAGGGCCTCAGCGATGCCGCCCGAAACCACAGACATTCCGCCGGACCCCGTGGCCGCGATGCTCCGGAAAGCGTTAATGATCCCGACCACGGTGCCGAAAAGACCAACGAACGGGGCAGTGGAGCCGATTGTGGCAAGGAACCCGAGACCCCGCTTCAGCTGGATCAGCGTTTCGGAGATGGAGTCGCGGAGTGCGCTCGTGACGAGCTCGAGCGAAGCCGTCGGATCGCCTCCGCTCTGGGCCACGCCGTCGTACTCGACGATGCCGGCCGAGACCACTTGCGCCACGTGGGAATTCTGGTGCTGACGCGCGGCTTCGACCAGATTCTGGACATCACCCCCGTGAAGGAACTTCTTGAACTCGGGCTTGAACTTTTCCGACTCACGCGAGGCTGAAGAGAATCGGCGGTGCTTGTCTATGATCATCCCCACCGAAAAAACGGAAAGCAGGGCGAGGGAAACGATCACCGCGCCTCCGAATATACCGACGTGTCCTAACAGTTCAGTGAAATTCATGGCTTTCTCCCTTGCGCCACATTGGCGGGCGCTGCCGCTTTCCCATCCGTCGTCGCACCGCTGGGGCGCGCTGTTTCCGACCTAATTTCGTAGTAACTGAGCATTCGCATGAAAACTTCTTTGTCCACGGGCCGCCTCGAGTCATCGAGCAACGTCGAGACGCCGGGGCCATTGCCGAGTTCCGAACTCTTCCAGGGAACGATGACCAGCGCTTTAGGCGCTTCCTGATTGCCCAAAATGGACATGCCGAGGGCCTTGCTCCCCGGGACGGACGTCAACTTCCCGTCTTCTTCCGTCTTTTGCTGCGGCTCTTCAGTGAGTTTCATTGCCTCGTCATTCCTTGCCTCCTCCTTTTTTGCCTCCTCTTTCTTTGCCTCTTCTCTCTTTGGCTGCGGCTTTTCGGTCTTTCCCTGTGTTGCTTTCGTCTTCGGCTGCGCTGCTTGCTGCGCGAACAAAGCCGCGGGCATCAAGGCAAGGACCCCAAGGAAAATCCAATGAACGCTAGTCATCCTCATCGCCCCTCCTGTTTTTTTGCACGATTGCGAAGGTCGGCAATCCACTTGATGACCTCGGCATCATCCGGAACGATCCTGCTATACGCTTCGTAATGCTCCAACGCGCATGGGTAATCTCCGAGGTACAAGTCGCACAGAATCGCAAGGTTCCTGTGCGCATATGGGAAGTCGGCGGACTGTGTGAGGGCCGCCTCATAACTCGTGCGTGCTTTTGCAAACTGTGTTTTGCGCCGCTGCACCATACCGAGTTCGTTATAGGCGACAGGCTGTTTTGGATCCGATTGCAACGCCTTGTTCAGGCTGGCCTCCGCGCGGTCCAGGTCGCCGGTTCGCGCGTATGCCATGCCGAGATCGATGTGCGCTGTCGTCAATGCGGGCATCTTCTCGGTCATTTTAAGCAGCAAGGCAATGCCCGGTTCGTACCGCTCCTCCTTCAGCATGCCCACTGCTGACTCGTAGTTGGCACGAATTTCATCGGTGACGCCCACGCCTTGGGTGATCGCGTTGGTCGATTTCGAGGGGTTGGAGGCCTGCGCCACCGGCGGTCCCTGCGGCGCTTGCGATCCCTCCGCATGGTTGTCGATTGCGCCGACGAAGCCGCTGCTCGTTTCGTGTTTCGCGTAACGGCCCGGCATCAGTTCAGTGAGCCTGCTGAGACTCTTCTCGGTCCACGAGTTGAAGACGCCGGCGTGCAATAACTCCATGTTCTTCTCGTGTACCTTGATGGCTTTCTCTTCGAACGGAAACGCCGCCTCATCGAGCTTGTTCTTGAACTCCTCCAGATCCTCTGGTTTCAAGTCGTCCGGCCGCTCGGACTCAAGCAATGAGCGGCTGAAATTGGAGTAGGTCTCGGCCAAGTAATACGTCGCTGCCGCCGTCATCTCGTCGATTCCGTAATCCACCAGCCGGTTCAGGGCCGCAGTCGTGGCATCCATGCGCTGCTTCTTATCCTGCAGGCTGGTCTCGAAGGGTTGCCGCAGCTTCACGACGACGAAATCTCCATAGAGCTGCTCTGCGAGGACGAGCGCCGAACGCGCCGCCAGCGTCCGGGTCCGCCCGGTCCTTTCCGATCCGGCGCCCGCGTCGGCGCTTACGATTTCCTCCAACTGCTTGTGATAAAGCGTCTCGTCGTGCGCCGCCTTGTGCATCTCGGCGATCTTGAACCGTGTCTCGATGGCTGTCTCTACCGGCTTGGGAAACTCTTTAACGTACCGGTTGTATGCATCCAGGGCGCGATCCTGGGAATTGGATTGCGCGTAGAGATCTCCCGCATCAAGCAGCGCCTCGCTGCGTAACGCCGGATCGTCGGACTCGGAAGCGATGCGCTCATATTCGACGGCGGCGTGCGATAACTCGCCGCTCTGCCGGTAAGCGTAGGCGATTTGCTTGGTGGCCTCGAGCTGGAGCTTGTTCTTCGGGAAGGTAGTGCGAAACGCTTCAAGCACATCTACCGCGGCCTTCCAGTCCTGCATCCGGATTAGCGCGGCGCCCGCGTCGTACTCAGCCGTCTCACGGATAGATGAGGTAGGCGCGGCGGTGCGAATCCTAAGGAAGTGGTCGGCGGCCGCGCGATAATCCTTCGCCTCGTTTGCGAGTTCACCCTGTTTGTAAATCGAGGCGGCAAGGTTGTCGACGAGCGCGGCGCGCGACGCGTCGCCCTCCGGCGTGACTGCCAACACCTGGGTGTAGGCATGCTCGGCCTGTGGGTACTCGGCGAGCTCGAACGAGCCATGCGCAACCACAATCCACGCGGAACGGCGGATTGACGCCGGTGCGCCCTGATACTTATCGATCAAGCGCTGGTCGGCCTCGACGGCGGCCTTGTAGTCCTTCATCTCGTACATGTCATCGGCAGCCGCTCCGAGGACCGTCGCGGCATGTTCGTCCTGCGGGAATGCGTCGGCAAATTTGAGCGAGCTTGCGACTGTATCGCGCTTGACAGCGTCCTGCTGCTTCTTGTCGGCAACCTTCAGCTGCTCGCGGTATGCATAGATCGCGGCGTATCCTGCAGCCGCCGACTGCGGATGGGGCGCGTATCCATAAGCCGTGCGCTCATACTGTTTGGCCGCCTCGCCGAAATCCTTGTTCTCCAAAAGCAGGTCCGCAAGCTGATAGTTGACGGATCCCGAATCAGCCTCCTTCGGGAAGGACTCAAGGTAAGCACCGTACCATCGGCTGGCCTCGCGATAATTCGTGAGCTTCTCATTCGCTTCGTTTGCGTTCTGATACTGTGCGTGATAATGCGTCGCGAGGTCTTTCAGGTTCGTCTTCAGGTAGGCCAGTACTTCCGGCGACTCTTCTGGTTTGAAATGTCGCCAGTATTCGGCCTTCAGGCCGTACTTGGAAGCGAACTCCCGCTTCGACTCCAGTACTAGCTTGGGGAACCCGCCCTGGGTGAACGTATCAACGACGCGCATGCTGAACCGTGGCGCGGCGCGGTGGAACGGATAAAGCGCTACGAAAGCTTGGTACGTCTTCGCCGCATCGTCGTAGCGCAACTTGCCGAGATAGTGCTCACCCAGACTGGAGTAAATGCGGTCCTCATAGGAGCGATTCCCGAACTTGGAGAAGTACTCCGGCAGGGTTTCCGGCCCGCCGAGGTTGCTGAAGCTCAGGCTGATCACACGGAATGTGTCGGCGACACGGCGATCGTTGTCCTCATCATGCTTCCGGTCGAAGTCGTAGCCAATCGATACTTTGTAATCGAGCACGGCAATATACTTTTGCAGAGCCTCCTCGTAGAATTCCTGCTTGTAGAGCGTCCATCCGAGCTTATAGAGAGCGAGCTCATGGTACTCGGAGGAGGGTCCCAGGTTGACGATGCCCGAATAAGCGCTTTCCGCGTCGCGGTAGCGCCTGCGCGTGAAGAAGTATTCGCCCCGCCTGAACTGCACTTCGTCGAGGTGTGAGGAATGCGGATTCGTGCGAATCAGGCGCTCCATTGTCTCGATGGCCTCTTCAGTGCGGCCGAGCTCGTCGTAGGCCCGCGCCATTTGATAGAGGACCTGGTCGCTGTCCTTGTAACTGGGGTACTCGTTGAGCAGCCGATTGTAGAGAGCGATCGCCTCGAGTGGACCCTCGGGATCTGCCCCAGCGCGCACCAC
>DATMNH010000254.1:0-4804 GCA_035568975.1 Casimicrobiaceae bacterium | reverse complement strand
GCTGCACCCAGGGCGGACAATCGATCGCCCAGGCGATCGATTGGGCGACCTCCGAGCTCGAGGGCTTCAGCCGCAGCTAGTGCTCAGATACACTCGGATAGCGCATCCGGAGTAACCTCTCCTCGTCCCCTTTCCGGCGCGTGCCGTGCACCGCCTGCGCCATGGCGTGCTCGCTGCCGGTATTCACACCGGAGGCGGTACCGGCCTGAGCGAACCGCTTTTCCAGTGCGCCGATCCGCGCTTGAACTGGTACCGGCCGGCGATACCGGTCGCGGTAAAGCAAGATAGTGCAATTCCGCGCGTAATATTGGTTAACAAGGCAGAATGTGCTCGAACAATTCTATGGTTAACATTGCGAGTTTCGAGAGTTCACTTGTACCGTCATGCATTCGGCGACTATAATAATCATATCGGCAGCCGTGAGCTACAGCGCTGCCGGTGGAAAGATGCGCCAACCCCGCAGAGGACTTTGTGCATGCTCCCGCCCGCAAAATTCAGGGGGAGGTACGTGCGCCCGAAAACGATCCTCGCAGCGACAATGGCCGTCGGCAGCCTGCTAGCCGCCGCCTCTCCCGCAAGTGCCGCCGCTTTCACCTTCACCACCATCGACGTGCCCGGCGCAGCACCCGGGTCTACGCAGGCAGGTGGGATCAACAATTCGGGGCAGATTGTCGGGTCTTTTGTTGCCGGTGCGACGACCCACGGCTTTCTGGACACCGGCGGCAGCTTCACCACCATCGACGTGCCCGGCGCGTCTGGCGCCGGAACGGTGGCGTCTGGTATCAACGACGCGGGATAGATCGTCGGGCATTTTCAGGACGGCACGACAACGCACGGCTTCCTCGACGTTGGCGGCAGCTTCACCACCATCGACGTGCCCGCCCCGCCCCCTCCCCCCGGTACGGTGGCGTTTACGGTGGCGTATGGCATCAACGGAGCGGGGCAGGTCGTCGGGAGTTTTGGTTTTGGCACCAACGCGGCAGACAGCCACGGTTTCCTCGACACGGGCGGCAGCTTCAGCCAACTCGACGTGCCGGGCGGATTCGGCACGGCGGCCCGTGGCATCAATGACGCCGGGCAGATCGTCGGGGATTTTCAAGACAGCACGACGATGCACGGCTTCCTCGACGTCGGCGGCAGCTTCACCACCATCGACGTGCCCGGTGCACGCTCGACCTCGGCCCAGGGCATCAACGACGCGGGACAGATCGTCGGGTATTTCATCGACAGCACGGGCGACCACGGCTTCCTCGACACTGGTGGTAGCTTCACCATCATCGACGTGCCCGGCGCAAGCTTTACGACGGCCGAGGGCATCAACGACGCGGGACAGATCGTCGGGACTTTTGAGTCCAGCTTTGCCGTCGCACACGGCTTCCTGGCCACGCCCGTCTCTATGGTGCCTGAACCGTCCAGTCTGGCGCTGTTCAGCGTCGGAGTGATCGTCCTCTGGACCATACGCCGTCGGTACTGCAGACAGCCAATCCGGCTGCGATTTGCTACGACCGTCGGGCCGCGCCCCGCCCGCCGCAGCCCGTTCCACCTAGAGATCAATTAATTGCAGTTGTCGACCCTCCCCTTCTCAGCAGCGCCACGCAGCAGGGCAGTGATGCCCGGTAATGGCAGCCCGACGGCAGCCCGACGCACGGAATACGACGGCACAGACCGCGCTGCGTGACACCGCCGGCGAGCCCGGGGCCTGGTCGGACAGGTTCGAATGCGCCGATGAGATTCGTCGTAGCGACGAGCCGGCAGCGGTGGGGATGGCGCGGGAAGGCGGAGCTGAAGGTATCGATGCGGACCAGCTCCAGCTCGATATCAGGGTATTCGGGGCGCAGCCGTTCGAATGCGCTGATGTCAGGCAGGCTCGACAGCCGACTTGGCGTGGCTTCGCGAGTTACTGCGGAGCTGATGCGCGCGGTCGAGCCACATGTGCTGGCGCGGGAGCGACAGGACAATCTAGCGCTGGACCGGGCGGCAAAAGTTACATTCGTTTTTCAGTAGGCCAAAGACCGGCAGCGTTTAGGGCGAGCTTACTTCTTGTCGATAAGCTCCTCCAGGATATAGCTAGAGTCCGGCCCAACGAAGGGGACGGACGAGGAAGCGATCAAAGGTTCACGGAAGAGCAGGATCATCGCGAGCGCAAAGGGCCGGGGGCTCGCACCGGGGTGGCGAGAGCCCGCGTCGCCTCAAAACTTGTCTACGTTCGGGCCGTGGATAGTGACGGACGCCACGTCCTCCTTGACGACGATTCCATCAGGGTCGAAGAGGATGGTCTTGCCCGCCTTGACCAATGTCGCAAACAGAAATTTCTGCGCCACGTGTTCGCCGTTCGCGAGGAAATCGTCGGTGCGGTAGCATTGGTCCTTCTTCTGCGCGTCGAGAAATTCCTGCAATGTCGCGTTGGACACGGCGGCTTTATTGCGCGCCGCCCAGTTCGTCTGCCGGCGATAAAGTTTCGGAAATATGACGGGGCCGGCGTCGGTCGCGAGCACGCTCGTCTCATCGATCTTCGGTTCGAGCAGTGTGAAATCGAAGGCGCCGATCGTCTTGGCGAGGTGTTTCCACACGCCGACCTTCTTAGACTGCGCCGTCTTCGCCAAGGCGCGCAGCGTCTTGATCTCCGCGTCCAACATCGATGAATAGAAGGTGGGAAAGGCTGCGCCGGTTCGAACCGTCCATTGGTTGATATTCACTGTCTTGCCGCCGATCGTCGCCTCGATGTCGGCGACCATCCGCCCATACTTGTCGAAAACGTCGTTGGGAACATCGACATGCGTGAGAACGCGGCAGGGCAAGGTGGGACTGCCGCCGCCCGCGAGGAAATCATGGAGCGCCTTGCTTGTCGTCGCGCCGAGCAATTGGCGATAGGGATGCACGACCTTGGCGTCATGATATTGTTTCTTCTTGGCTGCGAATCCGGCCTTGTCCAGCCCGGGAAACTCCGCTGCCTCGAGGGCGCTCGGCTGATAGTGCAGTTCGGGCGCATCGATGCCTTGCAGCCGGATCGTGAGCTGCCCCTTCGCGTTGATGGCCGGCTTTCGCTTGCCATTGGAAGGGATTCCGACCGTCGCGCCATCGAGGAAATGGGTCGCTCTGAAGGGTCGTGTGTTGTTCTCCCTAAACCGCACGCCGTCGGCCACGATCTTGACGAGGACTTTCGCGGTGTCCGCATCTGAATGGCCCTCTGGCCAGAACTGCGCCACGTCGATCGTTCCGTCAGCTTCCAGAAGGCCCTTGGGTTGCATGATCCTCTCCCCGGAGACGCGCGACGCCTGGAGTTGCTCGACGATCTCCGCCGAGAGGTCTCCGCCGGCGTCAGTGCAGGCTGCGATGGATTGCCGAGCCGGTCCGCAAGGCGAGAGCGCTGAGAGTCAGCGTCGGATTAGCCGTCGCGCCGGTAGGAAAGACGCTCGATCCGACGATCCATAGATTACCGACATCGTGATTGCCCGAGACCCCGAGTTCCCGCTCGGCTTGGCAGTACCAGGGTTCGAGCTCTTCGTAGCCGAACGGCCATGCGCGTCCGACACCGTAGAGCCCCGGTAAGTTGAAATCGCTCGGAATGAACCTCGGACAATTGCCGCGCCATGCCCAGGTGCTACCGCCGACCATCCTGTTGTAGCCGGCCTTGAAGGCGTCCTTGCTATCCTCGGTGTAGTCGTAATAGGCCTCGGCCCCCGCCTTCTGCTGGGCCAATTCTAGCTGAGCGTTTTCCGGGGCGGGCGCGAATTCCCTGCTCTTCAACTCCTTGTACGGCGCATACATGTCGCCGCGGTTGCCCTGCGTGTCCATCGTGTGATGGAACTGAATGCGCTGGCCGAGGGTGATGCCGTTATCGCCGGCCTCGAGGATCAAAATCTTGTAGTTGCCGAGCTCAGTCAGCTGCCACGCGCACAGCGCTCCAGCAACCCCAGATCCAACGATGACCACATCATATTCGGTGTCCATGAATCCTCCCGACGGTTTGCCGGTTGTCGGCAATGTTTATGGTTGGCTTATGGGGTTTATGGTTGGCTTATGGCGGCTCCGACCAATAGCCGGTCCGCTGGTCCGAAAATCCGATAGGGTGCGCCTTGAGCAGTGGCCAGACTGCTCCGAATTCGTAGAACCCGCCGTCGAATAGGGGCGCGGTCGGCTCGTCGGACGGCTTGAACTGGGAAAAGTACCAGATATTGACGATCTGCTTGGCGACGACCTCGTTATCCTTGAAATCTTGACCGTTGCGCAAGCGGGCAAGGAGCGCGTCGTCGAGCCCCGGCTTCGGATCGCCGGCCGCTACCAACTTGTAAAGGGCGATCAGTTTGTCGAACCTGTCGGCAAAGACACCGCGCAGAAGCCGTGCGTATTCCGCCGCTATCGGGACCCGCAACGGCTTGTCTTGTGCATTGGCGATGGAAGGCAGTCCGGTGAGTACCGCCGACAGTTCCATAAACGCTTGTAGATCGTCCATGGATATCCTCCCTGTTGCCACCACTATCCGGGATACGACCAGGAGGGTCAAGTGGAGGTATCTAAGTCACGATCCGCTTGACCTCATCGAGGCTGACTTCATCATGCCGGCGGTCGTAGAGCTGCGTCGTGCGCGTCGAGGCATGGTTCGCCATGCCGCGTGTCGCCGTTCTTCAGATAGTCGGTGATCCCCGTAGCTCGGAAGCTGTGGTTGCCGAGCTTGGTGGCGATGCGCGGATTGCACTATTGGTTAACATTGATTCTCCATACTTTTGGTTAACGTTCATTTTCCATCAAAATGTCACCCCTCCACCGCAGGGAGCACCCCGGTCGCGTCGACGCGGCCCTATGC
>DATMNH010000253.1:0-23013 GCA_035568975.1 Casimicrobiaceae bacterium | reverse complement strand
GCCGCGGGCATGGCGATGCACGATCCGGCCTATCTCACCCGCGCACGCGAGCTCTGCACGCGATACGAGGTCCATCTGATCGCCGACGAGATCATGACCGGATTCGGACGCACCGGCACGATGTTCGCCTGCGAGCATGCCGGCGTCGCGCCCGATATGCTTTGCCTTTCCAAGGGCATCACCGGCGGTTACCTGCCACTGTCGGTGGTGCTGACCCGCGACGAAATTTACGAGGCGTTCTACGATGACGATCTCGCGCGAGGATTTCTGCACTCCCATTCGTACACCGGTAACGCGCTCGCCTGTCGTGCGGCGCTGGCGGTGCTCGACCTGTTTCGCGACAACGATGTGCTGGGGGCTAATCGAGTCTCCGCGGCAAGGCTCGATGAGCTCGCGCGCCCGCTGGCCGCGCATCCCAAGGTCGAGAACTTCCGGCGATTGGGGATGATCTGGGCATTCGAGGTCGCGATCGGGCGCGATGGCGGACGCGATAACTTTGCGCCCTGGTTCGCCGCCGAGGCGCTGCGGCATGAGATGCTGCTGAGGCCGATCGGCCGCACGGTGTACTGGATGCCGCCCTACTGCCTCACCCCCGACGAGATGGAAATCCTCGCGTCGCGCACGCTGGAGATCGTCGCATGCGCCTGAGCGTATGCAGCATCTTCTTTGCAGCGCTATGCGGCAGGCTGCGCAGCGCGTTGCGCTGCGGTCTGTGCTGCGCGCTGCTGCTGGCGGATCAGGCTGGCGCCGCGCTGCCGCCGACGGTCGCGGGTGCGTTCCACGATCAGCGCATTCCGCTGACCGCCGTCAGCGCCTATGTACAGGAGATCGGCGCCGCCAATTCAGTCAAGCCGCTGCTCACACACCGGCCATCGCAGCCGATGAACCCGGCGTCGACCATGAAGCTGGTAACGACGTTTGCCGGCCTCGAGCTGCTCGGCCCGGACTACCGCTGGAAGACCGAAGCCTATGCCGACGGTCCGATCGCCGCTGGCGTGCTCAGCGGCGATCTGGTGCTCAAAGGCCGCGGCGATCCGAAAATCACCCTCGAACAATTCCACGAGCTCGTCGCACGCCTTCGCGCCACCGGCCTCTCTTCCATCCGTGGCGACCTGGTCCTGGACAGGACGTGGTTCGACACCGGAACGTACGATCCGGCGGCATTCGACGGCGAGCCGCTGCGACCCTACAACGTCGGCCCGGACGCGCTTGCGGTCAATTTCAAGAGCGTGCGCTTTGTCTTTGCCCCCAACCTCGCGCGGGACACGGTCGAGGTGCGCGTCGAGCCGCCGCTTGCCAACGTCGTGATCCACGGTACGCCGCGCCTCGCCCCCGGCGACTGCGGCGATTGGCACGGCGGACTCATCGCCGAATTCAACAACCGGGCCGAAAGCGCCGATGCAAGCTTTCGCGGCCGTTATCCCATCGCCTGCGGCGAGCGCGACTGGTACGTGGCGCTGCTCGACCATCCGCACTACGTCCTTAGCCTGTTCGCTCGAACCTGGGCCGATGTCGGCGGCAGCTTCGCCGGCACCGTACGCGATGGTCGAACGCCCATCTCGGCCACGCACCTCGCCACGCTGGATTCGGTGCCGCTCTACGAGGCAGTGCGCGACATCAACAAGATGTCGAACAACCTGATGGCTCGGCAGCTTTTTCTGTCGCTGGCGACGACCGCCTATCCGCCGCCCGCGACGACCTCGCATGCAGCCGAGGCCGTCCTGCGCTGGCTCGCCAAACGCAAGCTCAAGTTCCCCGAGCTGGTACTGGTCAACGGGTCGGGCCTGTCGCGACACGAACGAATCGCCGCGCAGAGCATGGCGCAGCTTTTGCTCGCCGCCGACACCAGCAGCGTTCGCAACGAGTACATAAGCTCGTTGGCGGTCGCGGCCACGGACGGCACGGTGGGTAAACGCTTTCAGAACGACGAGGTTGCCGATCAGGCATTTCTCAAGACCGGCACGCTGGAAGGCGTACGCGCGATCGCCGGATACGTCTTCGGACCGACGGGAAGGCGCTTTGTCGTCGTCTGCTTCGTCAATCACCCGAATGCGTCGCGCGCGCAACCGCCGCTCGACCTGCTGGTGCAGTGGGTGTACGACAACGCACGCTAAGACCTACATGCCGGGAATCGCCTTGCTCTCCTTGAACAGAACGTAGCCTCGCACCAGACGATAGATTACCCAGATGGTCGCCGCGATCCAGATGCCGAAGGCAATCGGGATGCCGATCAGGATCAGCCCGAGCGTTATCAGCATCAGCCAACCGAGCAAAGCCCACAGCATCGAAAACCAGAAGGTGCGGATCAGCCATCGGTAATGCGACGCGAGCCAGGTGCCCGCCGTTTCGCTGCGCCTGACGTAGGCGATGATGATCGCGACGATGCCGAGCACGCCGAAGAACGGCGCGATCAGAGGAAAGCCCGAAGACACGAGGCCCAAGACCGCGGCAATGCCGTAGAGCGCGTAAATCAGCAGTGTCGTCGAAATCAGCGACGCAGACGGCGCGCTTGGCGGCAGAGCCTGTGTATCGTAGGTATCGGCCATCGCGGAATCTCCGTAGTCGATACGGTCATGAGCGACCGCGCCGCGTATATGGGGATGAGCTTTAGCCGCTTCAACCCTCCCCGGCAGCGCGGCCGCGAGCGGCGCCCGAGGTGCGATGTCGCACACAACACCCCCGGCGCTATAATGGCCGCCGGTGGACCTCGAGGCGCGAATGCCGCGCCTGCGATTCTGTCCGGCTCATTCAAGGGAGTTGAACATGACTGCTGCAAAACTGGAGCGCACCCGAAAATCGCTGGTCAAGGACTTCGGCGATGTACTCGCGGAAGCCGAGACTTTACTCAAGCAGGCCGCCTCGGAAACCGGCGAAAGGGCGAGCGATCTGCGCTCGCAGGTCGAAGCCAAGCTGATGGCGGCGAAATTGAAGCTGCAGGATCTTCAGGATGATGCCGTCGACCGCGCCAAGGCCGCCGCACGGGTGACCGACGACTATGTGCGCGACAATCCATGGCAGGCGATCGGCGCCGCCGCGGCGGTCGGTTTCCTGGTCGGTGTGTTGATCAGCCGCCGCTGATCGAAGTGCCCGAGGGCAACGACAGCCGGCCGCAGGGCGGCGTCATGGGCGCGTTGGCGCAACTCGGCGCCAGCGCGCTCGCGATGTTGCGCACCCGCCTCGAGCTCGCAAGCGTCGAGTTTGCCGAGGCGCGCGAGCACATCAAGGACATGATGCTGCTGGCGGCGGTCGGCACCGTGCTCGGTCTTTTCGCGCTGCTTTTCGCATCGCTGTTCGTGATTGCCTGGTTCTGGGATTCCTATCGTCTCGCGGCGGTCGGGGGCGTCACCTTGTTCTATATCGCGATCACCGTGCTCGTCTTCGCGCGGCTCAGGAAGATCTCGCGCGACGCGCCCGCGCCGTTCGCGGCGACTCTGGAAGAGCTCGAACACGACGCCGCGGCATTGCGGCGCCGCCCTTGAGAGCGCGATGAGTGCCCGAATGGACACGCTCGCCGCACGCAAGGCGCTTCTGATCGCCCGGCTGCGGCTGCAGCGCATGGAGCTGGCGTTGCATGCCGGCGCTGCGCGGGAGACGCTGCGCCCGGCAAGTCTCGTGGCGAGCGCCATCGCCAAGCCCGCCGCGCTGTTCGCCATATTCGAGGTCGTAGCACCGCTGCTGGGATTGAAGCGCTACGCTCGCTGGGCGCGCTTTGCTTCGGTCGCTTTCGCGGTGTCGCGCATCGCGCGCACCCGCCGCAGCGACGCCGACTGACATCTGGCTTTGCTTCGGTCGCTTTCGCGGTGTCGCGCATCGCGCGCACCCGCCGCGACGCCGACTGACATCTGGTCGACTTATAGTCTGCACTGACACAGGACCGAGGCAGCGCCGGCCGCAGGTGCTTCGCTTCGCCGAAAATCTCGCGACGCGCTGATCGCGCCGGTATTATCCCAGCCCGAGCTCTTTCCACAGCGCGTCGATGCGCCGCTTGACCGCATCGTCCATGGCGATCGCGCGACCCCAGACGCGCGTGGTTTCCGCGCTCCACTTGTGCGTCGCGTCGATGCCCATCTTGGCGCCCAGCCCCGCTACCGGCGAGGCAAAGTCGAGATAGTCGATCGGTGTATTCTCGACGATCACGGTATCGCGCGCCGGATCGACGCGCGTGGTCATCGCCCAGATCACTTCCTTCCAGTTTCTTACGTCAACGTCGTCGTCGGTCACGATGATGAACTTGGTGTACATGAACTGACGCAAGAAGCTCCACACGCCGAACATCACGCGTTTGGCATGGCCGGGATATTGTTTTTTCATGCTCACCACGGCGAGGCGATACGAGCAGCCCTCCGGCGGGAGGTAGAAGTCGGAGATTTCCGGAAACTGCTTTTGCAGGATCGGCACGAACACTTCGTTGAGCGCCACGCCGAGAACGGCCGGCTCGTCGGGAGGCTTGCCGGTATAGGTGGAGTGATAGATGGGATCGCGGCGCAGGGTGATGCGCTCGATGGTAAGCACCGGGAAACGCTCGACCTCGTTGTAGTAACCGGTGTGGTCGCCGAACGGTCCCTCGAGCGCGCTCTCGTAGCCGCCGGGATCGGCTTCATCGGGTTGAATGAAACCCTCGAGCACGATCTCGGCGGACGCCGGGACCTGCAGCTCGTGCGCGATGCACTTCACGATCTCGGTGCGTGCGCCGCGCAGCAGGCCGGCGAACTGATATTCCGACAGCGTGTCCGGGACCGGCGTCACCGCGCCGAGCATGGTGGCCGGATCCGCGCCCAAGGCGACTGCGATCGGAAATGGCGTGCCGCGATGGGCCAACGCGTGATCGCGAAAATCCAGCGCGCCACCGCGATGCGGCAGCCAGCGCATGATGACCTTGTTGCGCGCGATCACCTGCTGCCGGTAGATGCCGAGGTTCTGTCGCGACTTGAGCGGCCCGCGCGTCACCGTGAGGCCCCACGTGATCAACGGCGCGACGTCACCGGGCCAGCAAGTCTGCACCGGCAAGCGCGCCAGGTCGACGTCCGCGCCCTCCCAGATGACTGCCTGACACGGCGCCGACGAGCACTCTTTGGGCGCCATGTTCATGACCTGCATCATCAAGGGACGCGTGTTCTGCCACGCGTCCTTGAGTCCCTTGGGTGGTTCCGGCTCCTTCAACGAGGCGAGCAGCTTGCCGACATCGCGCAACGCGGCGACCGATTCTTCTCCCATGGCGAGCGCGACACGCTCAAGCGTTCCGAACAGATTGGCGAGAACGGGTATCGCGTGCGCTTTCGGCTTCTCGAACAGCAACGCCGGTCCGCCCGCCGCAAGAACCCGGGCGCAAATCTCGGTCATCTCGAGATGGGGGTCCACTTCCACGCCGATGCGCTTCAAGAGACCGCGGCGTTCGAGCTGGGCGAGGAAGTCGCGAAGATCGGCGTATTTCATGGCAACGTCCTCGCTTCATACCCTTTTGTGCAGGAAACCTGCAAATTTCGCTGAACTGTCGGGGGCAGGCGACACTTGACGCGTCGTATTCGCGCCACAAGCTAAACGAAGAGGTATTTCGCGGCAATACGGGCTAGACCGCGCCCGATCGTATAGCTATGCTGGTTCCCGTGGGCCTCTTCGGAGGCCCGCGTCGCCAAGGATACCGCTTGACCCGAATTATTCTTACGAACGCGACGAGAGTCCTGTCCGGGCTGTGCGCCCTGCTCTGGGCGAGTGCTGTCATGGCCGCTGCGGCGGGTACGCTTGGCGCGAGCCCTGTGGCGTCCGCGCCGGCGAAAGACTCGGCGGTGCTGCCATCGATTGAGATCCTGAGTCAGCAAACCAAGCTCGCGAGCACCTGCGGCGGCGCGACCTTCGACCTCAACACGTTCATCAACGTCGACGCGCAGGCGTCGGCGGATGTCAGGCTCGCGGTGCCCGGCATCGGCACCATCGAAGAGTTCACCGACGAGACGGGTAGCAACATCGGATCGTTCACAGGCGTCTATTCGACGTTTCACATCTTGGGTTTCGGCGGCGGCTTGCCGCCGAACACGCCGATCACGCTTACCGTCACGACGTTTGCCGGCCACGGCCTCTCCGGTGTGACGAGCTTTGTAAGCACGCTGCAGTTCAATTGCACGACGGGAGCGATTCTGAGTCTGGTCGCCGCGGCGCCCGGCACCCCTGAACCGATCCCGGCGCTCGACGAGGCGGCTCTCGCGGCACTTTCCGGAATACTCGCACTGATGAGCCTGGTTGCACTGAAGCGCCGGCGGTTCGCGCGGCGATAGTCTGTCGTCAGCGCGGCCGGTCGTCGTTTAGATCACCGCGCTGGCGCCACCGTCCATCGAGACGATCGCGCCGGTCACGTAACTCGCCTGTTCCGACGCAAGGAACAAGGCGACACGTGCGATTTCTTCCGGAGTGCCATAGCGCTTGAGCGGTATCCGGGCTTCGCTGCGCGATAGCAACTCGGCCTCGGCCAGACCGGTCATCCGCGATTCGGCTTTGAGTCCTTCCTGCACGCGGCTGGTCAAGGTCGCCCCGGGATTAATGCCGTTGATGCGAATCCCCTTCGCGCCGAAGGCACTTGCCAGACCCACTGTGGCCAGCATAAGCGCCGAGTTCGCGGCGCCGCCGGGCAGGTGCACCGGAGTCGCGATCTTGCCGCCGGCGCCGATGATATTGACGATCGCTCCGCGCTCGCGTGGAAGCATGCGCTTCAGCACCGCATCGATGGGATGGATGTAGCTGAAGAATTTGGCGTCCATCGCGTCGTGCCACGCCTGCGCATTCAATTCGTCGGGCGCGTAACGGCGCGCGGCCCCGGCGGAGTTCACCAGCACGTCGATGCCGCCGAGCGTTTTTGCAACCGTGGCCGCCATCTCCTCTGCCGCGTCATAGCTGGTCATGTCGGCAGCGATGGCGATGGGAGCGCTGCCGCCGCTCCGGAAGCGCGCGAGCGCCGCGTCGAGATTGGCCTGGCTTCGCGACACCAGCGCGACCCTCGCCCCCTCGGTGGCGAATGCTTCAGCACAGGCATAACCGATTCCCTTGCTTGCGCCGGTCACGATTACCACGCGTCCGGCAAGGTTCAGATCCATCGATACTCTCCCAGGCGATGTGCACTAAGGCGCGAGCGCTGCGCGCAGTTGTTCTTTCATGCGCAGGTAAGCGTCATCGCGAGCAGCGGCATTGGGGGCAATGGTCACGCCCTGCCCCGGATGAACGCCATTCGGCACATCCAGATGGAGAGGCGCAGACATGTTCGGCGCGTCGAAGCCGTGAAAGGTATCCGGATAGGTCCGGACCTGCAGCGGCGCTTTGATGGCGGCCATCCGCTCGCCCAGCGCCATGCAGGGCGCGGGCGAGGTCCAGTCGTCGGACTCGCCGATGAAAATGCTCACCGGCGAGGCGGGTGCATAGCCGAATCGCGTGCGCACCGACTCGATGCATCCGGGGTAGAACGCGATCGCCGTTCGATAGAACATGTCGGCAGGCGCTTCCGCGGTCACGAATTGCGCTACCACCGGATGACGCCGATTCATGGTCGCGAGGACTGCGCTGCCGCCGTGCGACCAGCCGATGAGTGCCACGCGCGCGCCATCGATGTCCGGCCGCGTGCGCAGATAGACGAGCGCGGCCAGCACATCGAGGCGGCGGTTGGCTTGCGTGATTTCCTGGTCGCGAACCTTAAGCGAGCAGATTTCGCGCCGTCCGCGCGGATTGAAGCTGTCGGGAAAAAGGACTGCGTAGCCCTCGGCGACCAGCAGGTCGGCCATCGCCTGATGACGCTGCGTCAGGCGATGGCGCCGCGCCGCCGCCTCGCTGTACATGCCGCCGCAGCCATGCAGAGCGACCACCGCCGGCGTCTTGCCGGACGCGGAGTCCGCATGGGAGGCCGGCTTGAAATAAAGCGCGCTGATGGTGACCGGCTGTCCCGTTTGCGGGTCGATGTCGAAGCTCTCGAAGCTGACTCGTTCCGGCGTCGCCTCCGCCGCATGCGCGGTGGAGGTGGCGCAGATCAACGCGGCGCAAAGCGCAAGCTTTCGCAACCGTCCGATGCCGCGGCTCGACCGTCCGCTTAACCTGGCGAACCTCATCGCGATCATGGTTGTGGCCAGAGCGGCCATCGCTCCAGGCGCACCGCGTAATCGATCACGATGCCGGCAAACACGGCAAAGCCCAGCCAGTGGTTACCGAGGAACGCACGGAAGCACCGCGCCGGATCTCGGGTGCGGATGAGCCAGAAGTGCCACAGCGCCAGAAGCCCGGCGATGCCGAGACCTAAATTGTAGATCGGTCCCAGGTGGCGCTGCGTCCCGATCCACGCCATGCCGGCAAGATAAATCGCGTAGCAAGCCATGACCACGGCCACGTCCCATCCGCCGAAAGCGATCGCAGACGTCTTCAGACCGAGCTTCACGTCGTCGCGCCGGTCGACCATCGCGTACTCGGTGTCATACGCCATGACCCAGAACAGATTGATGCCGAACATCCACCAGCCAAGCGCGGAAAAGGCGCCGCCGGCCGACGCAAACGCCATCGGGATCCCGAACGAAAACGCGATGCCGAGGAACGCTTGCGGCAGCAGGAAAAACCGCTTGAAGAATGGGTAGGCGATGGTAATGGCCAATGCCGGCACCGCCAGCAGAAGCGTGGCGCGATTAAGCGGCAGGATCAGCAGCAATGCAAAAAACGCCAACGCGGCGGCCAGCGCCAAAGCTTCCCAGGGCTCGATTTCTCCTTGTGCCAGCGGGCGCTTGGCGGTGCGTTCCACGTGCGCGTCGAATTCGCGGTCGGCGTAATCGTTTATCGCGCAACCCGCCGAGCGCATGAGCAGCGTGCCGAGCGTGAAAATTCCGACCACTACCCACGAGGGTGTTCCGAACGACGCGAGCCACAGCGCGCTGAGCGTCGGCCACAGGAGCAGCAGCGTACCGATCGGCTTGTCGAGCCGGATCAGCCGCTCGTAGGCGTCGATTCGCGCGGAGACTTTTTGCCAACGCGATCGCGCCTCGGCCGCTTGTACAGCCTTGTCGTTCACGCGCTGTTCACGTCTATGGCTCCCAGCGGAAGCGCGAGCTGCTTCCTCAACGCCCTCGGCGCAACTTCAGCGAACAGTGTCTGCGGCGTCGGGTATTTCAGGCGCACGCGCAATTCGCGTTTCATTCGCTCATTGGCAAGCCGCCGCGATTCGCTCATGAATGAAAGCAGCATCGGTGCGATGCGTGTCTCCGCTTCGTCCCACGACACCCGGGGCGGCCTCGGCAGATGATAGGCGTCGGCGACGGCGTCGAACCAGCCTCCCATCTGCAGATCCGCATCGTCGGTCACGTTGTACGCACGGTTCGGCAGGCCGCGAAATACCGCGGCAACGGCGGCGCGCGCGAGATCGTCGGCGTGGATGTGATTGGTGAAGACGTCATCCTCGGCGCGAAGCACCGGCGTTCCCTGCTTCAGCCGCTCCAGCGGCAGGCGCGTTTCGGCGTAGATCCCCGGAGCGCGCAGGATCGACAATCGCACGCCATACCGCGTCGCCCAGCGCCGAAGACGGTTCTCAGCCGCAATGCGGCGGTGCGCGCGCGGCGTTTGCGCGTTACGCGGCC
The DNA here is from genome assembly GCA_035568975.1 of Casimicrobiaceae bacterium. Classification (GTDB taxonomy): domain Bacteria; phylum Pseudomonadota; class Gammaproteobacteria; order Burkholderiales; family Casimicrobiaceae; genus PALSA-1003. The sequence continues at coordinate 13,426 of DATMNH010000253.1, read as the reverse complement.
GCGACTCGCTGACCCGACTACCCGCGCAATCGCCATAGACGCCGCTGGTGCTGATGTAGACGAAGCGCTGCGGTATAATTCGCGCTTTTGTGAGCGCGGCGATCAGCCGTGCGGTGCGCGGATCATCGCGGCCGTCGCTGGGCGGTGGCGCAAAGTGCAGCACCGCGAAGGGCGCCAGGCGCAGCCTGCCGAGGCTGCGCAATTGATCGAGGTCGCCGGCGATCGGCGTGATGCCGTGATTTCGAAGCTTCGGAATGTCCTCCGGCCTGCGCGTGAGACCATACAGCCGCACGTTCGCGCGCAGCAGATCGGCGGTTCGCATAGCGACGTCACCGCAACCGATTAGCAAAACCCTGATCACACCTTCCAACCACCGTGCTTTGCTAAGCGCCGGAATCCATTTCCCCTCGCCCTCCGTAAGGGGGAAAGGGGTGAGGGCGTCATTCCGCGGCGCGAAGGCCCGCGCATGGGTCTGATTGTATGCCGCACCAGATTACCATAAAACCCAGCGATCACTCGTTCGCCGCCGACGACGGCGAGACGGTGCTTGCCGCGGCGATGCGCGCCGATCTGATGATCCCCTACGGCTGCCGCAACGGCGCCTGCGGCACCTGCAAGAGTCGCATCATCAGCGGGAAAATCGACTACGGCGCGCATCTGCCGGCCACGCTGTCCGAGGCCGACAAGAGCGAAGGACTTGCGCTGCTGTGCGTCGGCAAACCGCTGACCGATCTCGTCCTCGAGGTGCGCGAAGTTCGCCGCGCCGGCGACATTCAAATTCGGAAGCTCCCTTGCCGCATCGAAAAGATCGACAAGGCCGCCCCCGATGTCGCCATCGTTACGCTCAAGCTTCCGGCGAACGAGCGGCTGCAATACCTTGCCGGGCAATACATCGACTTCCTGCTCAAGGATGGACGGCGGCGGAGCTTTTCGATGGCCAACGCGCCTGAGGACGACGCGCTGCTCGAGTTGCACATCCGGCACGTTCCGGGCGGTGTCTTCAGCGATCAGCTGTTCAATCAGTACAAGGGACGCGAAATCCTTCGCTTCGAGGGTCCGTTCGGCGCTTTCCACCTGCGCGTCGATTCCGACAAGCCAATCATCTTTGTCGCCGGTGGCACCGGGTTCGCGCCGATCAAGGCCGTCATCGAGCACGCCTTCAATCACCAGGTCGAGCGGCCGATGGTGCTCTACTGGGGTGTGCGTTCGCTCAAGGACCTGTACCTGCCGAATCTGCCCGGAGAATGGCAGCGACAGCACCGGAATTTCACGTTCATTCCGGTGCTGTCCGACCCTCTGCATGAAGATCACTGGCCCGGACGCACGGGGTTCGTGCACAAGGCGGTGATGACCGATTTCACCGACCTGTCCGGATATCAGGTCTACACCTGCGGCGGCCCCGGCATGATCGACATCGCGCGCCGTGAATTCGTCGCCGAGCGCGGCTTGCCTGTCGAGGAATTCTTCGCCGACGCGTTCACCTACGCGGCGCAAGCCGAAGCGCCGAAGTAGCTCCAAACCAGCCGCACAGAATTCCCGAAGCGGGCGAAGCTTCCGAAAACCCTGCGTCGTCCCCGTCCCCGATTCAAGCATTCGAGGGCAGGCTTCAGCGGGGACCCAGCGGAGTGCGTCAGAAGACAATGGGTTCCCGCTTTCGCGGGAACGACGAAATTTAGACGCTCTACATCCGCCGCAGCGTATCGGTGGCGAGCTTGAGCGCGGCGACGAAATGCGCGTTGGCCTCGGCATCGCGGCCAAGCCGGCCGAGCATCTCTCCCAGCGCGAGGTGAGCTCGCCACGTGTTGTCCACGCCAAGGCTTGCCTCGAGATACGTCTGCGCCTTGCCCCATAGCTGTTGCCGCTGACAGAGCGTCCCCAGTACGCGCAGCAGCACCGCATCCTGGTTGTGCGATACGAGCCAGCGTTCCGCCTGCTCGAGCTGACGCGTCGCGTCGCTCGGATGGCATTCGCCGTAAAGCTCGACCAGATCCGAGTCCCACTCCCGGTCGAGGCTCTGTGCCAGAATATCGGCGGCCTCGCGCTCGCCGCCGAGCTGCATGAAGCTCTTCGCCGCCGCGCGCGCAATCTTCGGATGTGTCTTGGTCGCGTCGGGGAGGCGGCTCCAGTAGTCGCGGAGCCCCGCAGCGTCGTGGGCGAGAAGCTTGAGCTGTTCGCTTTGCGCGCTGATGCGAACGTGCTCCGCTTGCGCCGCATCGAAAACCTTGCGCCTGACGAGCTGGTCGAGCAAGGGCGGAATATCGGTCCAGCGTCGCGCCGCCTGCAGGGCGCGGAGCTCCAGCCGCAGCGCAGCGGTGTGCATGCCGGCCTCCCTGCGCAGCTTGTTCAGCACGCGCAGCGATTCCTGCGGCTCGCCTTGCTCGAGCGCGCTCTCCGCGGAGAGCATCAGGCGCGGCACCGCGAGACTCGACGCTTGCGCATCAGGGCGATCGAGCAACGCTTCGGCTCCCTCGAAATCCCGGACGTCGAGTGCGGCGCGGGCGGCAATGATCGCGTTAAGGCCCGACGAGCCCGGGATCGCGAGCGCTTCCTGCGCCTGCTGCCGCGCCTTGCCGTATCGACCCTCGAGCAGCGCGACCACCGCGCCGTCCTGCTTCGCGCGAGCGCGCTCCAACTTCTGCCGACGGCGCCAGATGCGAACGCTTCGCGGCACTTGGATCGTGCGCGTAATGATCCGTATGACGAGGTACAAGGCAAGAAATCCGCCGACCAGCAGAATGAGCAACAGGTTGAGCGACAGCTCGATCCTGTACGGCGGCGCGACCAGCAGCGCGTAGCCTGCATTGAGCTTGACCGCGAGGGCGACCACTACCGCCGCGATGGCGAGCAGCAGAAACCAGAAGAGAAATCGCATGAAGATGCAGTTAGTGGGCCGTAATGGCCAACTAGCGAGACGGCTTCTCGCGCGCGAGCTTGAGCACCCGGACCGCTTCGAGGCTGCGCACGACGTCGGGAATCTCGCTCACGATATCGGTCAACTGCAGCTGCTTCAGCAGCGTCTGCAGCGTCGACACCGCGGGAGAACGGGTGTCGAAATACTTTCGCAGCCAGGCGTCGGCCGCGCTCAAGTCCGCGCGAAAATTCTGCTGATCGTGAAACAACAGGGAAAAGCGCGCCGACAGCAGTCGAAGCTTGAGATTCTCACGCAGGAAGAATTGTTGCTGCGGGGCGAGCAGCGGCGCCTCGGGACGATCGAGATTCTCGACCCGGATCAACTGCCGCACGTCCTGCCAGACCGCACGCAGAAAACGGCGCCAGCCGGCCTCATCCGAGGGCGGCGCCGGCACTGCTTGCGGCGGCAAGCGTTCCTCCAACGCCAGCGGCAGCGTGTCGACCGTCGCAATGGCCTGATCGAGGCGCAGCGAAATCCCCGACACGTCCACATACGGCACTGCTTTGAGCCGATCCATGTCGCGCGCGAGTGCGCGTCGCAGAGGAACGAATTGCGGGCGGTCGAGCCGTTGCAGCTTGGAATCGGCGAGCTGGAGCGCGGCGAGCGCCGAAGGTACGTTGCGCGCAAGCTGCAATTGCTGGCTCGCGAGCTGCAGCACCTGTTCGATTTCGGTCAGCGCCCATTCGTCGCGCGACGGCGCGAGCTCGCGATAGAGCGCCTCGAGCGCGGCCTGTTGGCTCTGCGATTCGGCCAGACGGCTTTCAAGCAGCGCGAGCTTGGCCTGCGCTTCGCGCAAGCCCTCCTGCGCATCCTTCACGCTCGCGCGCGTCGTTTGATCGATCGCATCCAGATCGCCGAGACGCTTGGCGACCTCGGTGCGCAGCTCGCGCTGCGCGTTCTGCCCATTGAGCCACACGGCGACCAGCGCCGCGGCGAGCAGTGCCAGCACCAGCGCGAGCAGCCACCTGCGCGCGCGAACAGGGTCACGCGGCGCCGCCGGGGGTGCCGGGGAGGCGACTTCGTGCACCGTGTCAGTCATGGGGACAGAAAACCAAGAGCAAGGGAGGGTGGCCGAGTCGATTGTAGCAGGTCGCGACAGAGCGCCGAACGCGCGGGTCACGGCGCAATCGAGGAACGCCGCAGTCTGCTCTCGAGCGTTGCGAACGTCCATAACATCCCCAGTATCGAGCGTCACGAACGTCCATAAGAGCCCAATATCGTCGTTTCCGCGAAAGCGGGAACCCAGTGTCTTTTGACTGACGCGACTGGATTCCCGCCTTCGCGGGGACGACGTGAGTCCAAAGCGAGAATCCATTGGGTTTTGACGAATGCCGAATGGATCCCGCGTTCGCGGTGATGATGCAAATGCGGGAATCCTCAGTAGAATGTGCATTGCGCCGCCAACCGCGCCAGACGTGGCGACGCGTTCCCGCGAGATCATGATCTTTCTCGTCACTATTGTTTTCCTCGTCGCGGTCGCCCTTGCGGCGTATGCCGGCTATGCGATCGGTGCACGTGGTCGCGCCGGCAACGTCGTACCCGGAGAGCCGCACGCGCCGGCATCTGCGCCTGCGCTCGCCGCGCCGGCGGCGCCTGTGCCCGCCGCCGGCGCGGCGAGCGTATCCGCTGACGAAAGTGCGGAAATCGAGCGGGTCGGCATTGAAAAGGCGCGCATCATCCGCAGCCGCGATGCCGAGGCCGCGGCACTTCGGCAGAATCTCGCCGACCGCGACGCGCGCACGGAGATCGATCTCGTATCGAGGCGCGAGTACGAACGGTTGAGCGCGGAGCTCACCGACGCGCGGCAGGAGTGCGCGCGCTATCGAGAGCTCGTCATCGATATCGAGAACAACGCGCCACCGCCGATCCTGTCCGGCGTCGGGGAACCCGACGACTTGAAGCTCATCGTCGGCATCGGTCCGGTGCTCGAACGCATGCTGCACAACCTCGGCGTCACCACCTTCCGGCAGATCGCGCGCTGGAGCGAGCGCGACAGCGCCGAGTTCGATGCCAAGCTGCCGGAATTTCCGGGACGCATCGTGCGCGACCAGTGGGTGACGCAGGCGCGCGAGCTGCATCAGGCGAAGTTCGGCGAAGCGCCTTCCGACCGTCCTCCGCGTCCATGAGCGCCGCGCGTCCCGCCACGGCACAGCGCGCGGTGCCGGCCTCGAGCCTGATGCTGATCGGCATTCTCGCATTGCTGTGGGGCTGCAATTGGCCAGTGTTGAAGATCGGCGTTACCGAGATGGCGCCGCTGACCTTCCGCGCCATGTCGCTTCCGTTCGCCGGTATCGGCCTCTTGATCCTGGCCAGGCTTGCAGGCGATTCGATCGCCATTCCGCGTGTGCTTTGGGGCAAGGTCGCCGCGTTGGCGTTGTTCAATATCGCCGCCTGGAACGGGCTCATCGTGTTCGGCGTGCAACAGATGCCCGCCGGCAGGTCGGCAATACTCGCCTTTACGCTCCCGGTCTGGAGCGTCCTGTTTTCGCTTCCGTTGTTGCACGAGCCGCTGTCACGTCGCAAGCTGGTCGGTCTCGCGCTCGGAATGTCCGGCATGGCCTTGCTTCTCGGCGAGGATTTTCGTCACGTGCAGCGCTCGCCCGCGGGCGCGCTGTTCATCCTCGGTGCTGCGATCAGCTGGGCGTTCGGCACGGTATTGCTGCGACGCTGGAAGCCGGAGCTGCCGCAAAACACGCTTACCGGCTGGATGATGATCGCAGGATGGCTGCCGATCGTCGCGCTGGCACCGTGGTTCGATCCGCATCCATGGCTCACGGTGTCCACCATGAGCGGCACCGCGTGGTTCGCGGTGCTCTACAACATATTCTTTGCCGGCACCTTGGCTCATTGGGCCTGGTTTACGATGGCGAGAACCTTGCCGGTCGCGGTGAGCTCGCTTTCGTCGCTTCCGGTGCCGGTGGTCGGTGTGCTATCGGGAATGCTTTTTCTCGGCGAGCGCCCGGGCGCGAGTGAATTCGTCGCGCTGGCACTGGTGCTGGCGTCGCTCGGCACGGTTGTGTTCGCGCCGGCGTCAAAATCCCCGCCGGCACCGACTGTGCCGGATTAGGCGATTCGTACAGTTGAATTCATACGTCGTCCCCGCGAAAGCGGGGACACAGTGGCGTCCGTGAAAAGAAACTGGGTTCCCGCCTTCGCGGGAACGACGATATTAAGAGCGGATTGGCCGTGCATGTAGTTCGCGCCAACGACGGCTCCGAAATATGCGTGAGAAGCTTGGCGCGCGACTACGACAGCTCCGGAATCAGCGTGAGAACTTTTTTTTCCGAAAACCACGCATCGAGATTTGCCTTGCACAGATCGCCCATCGCCTGACGCGTCTCGCGCGTGGCGCTGCCGACGTGCGGCAGGAGGACCACATTTTCCATCGCCAGCAGCGCAGAAGGAATATTCGGCTCGTCGGCAAACACATCGAGACCCGCGCCCTTGATCACGCCCGCAGTGAGCGCGGCCACCAACGCGGGCTCGTCGACGATCGAGCCGCGTGCAATGTTGATCAGAGTTCCCTTCTTGCCCAGCGCTGCGAGCACTTCGGCGTTGATGATGTCGCGCGTGCCCTCGCCTCCCGGGCAGGCGACGACCAGAAAGTCCACGGCGGCCGCGAGGGACTTGAGATCCGGCACGAATTCGTAAGGCACGTGCTGCGGCTTGCGCCCGGTATACGCGATCTTCATTCCCATCGCGGCGCAGCGCGCAGCGATCGCCTTGCCGATCCGGCCCAAGCCGAGGATGCCGACTTTCCGTCCGGCGAGTTTGGTGGTCAGCTCCGGCGGACGCTTCGTCCATTCGCCGGCTTGGACAAAACGATTGAGCCGCACGAATCCGCGGCCGGTCATCAGAATCAGACCGAGCGCAACGTCGGCCACGTCGTCGGTAAGCACGTCCGGCGTGTTCGTGACCTTGATCCCGCGTCCCTTGCAATAGGCTATGGGAACGCCGTCGTAGCCGACCCCGAACACGGAAATGATTTCGAGCGCCGGCAGCGCATCGAGCCGTGATGTCGGCGTCACCGTGCCTCCACCCTGGACGAGACCGCGGATGCGCGCGCCTACCGCTTCGAGCGTGCCCGGCTTGTCTTCCGCCTTGTAGTAGTCGTGGCAGCGATAGCTCGACTTCAGAGGCTCGTAGAGAAAGGGCGGCAGCGGCGCGGTGATGAGGATATCTGGTTGCATGTGGCGTCTCGATGGTCAGGTTTGTCCGGAAGCGAAGTATTCTAGCAATGAAGCGAGCAGTCCCGCGTCGGTCGGTGCGGTAACGCTCACGCGGTCGAACCCGAGCGTGCGTGCTCGCTCCGCGATGCGTGGGTGCGGAACGAAGGTCGGTGTCGCGGCCATGCTCGTGCGTGTCACGCTGTCGAAGAGCTCCCACAGGTTGTCGAGGCCTTCGCTGCTGGTCAGCGTCAAGGCGTCGAGCTCGCCGGCGCGCCACGCCGCGGCCATGGTCGCGAAATCGCCGTGCGGCTTGGCGCGCCGATAGCACTCGACGTAATCGATTTGCGCCCCGCGCTCGGAGAGCGTTTCTCCGAGCAGCTCGCGGCCCCCGTTGCCGCGATAGATCACGATGCGCTTGTCGCTCACGTCGGCGAGCTCGGGCAACGCGAGCAGGCCTTCGCTGTCCATGGTCGTCGCCGGAATGTGCACCTTTCCGATGCCGACCGCGGCGAGCGCCGATGCCGTTCCGGGTCCGGGTGCAAGGGCAATGAGATGCGCGGGCCACGAAGCCGGATCGCCGACGCCATATTCAACCGCGTTGGCACTGACAAAGACTGCGTAGTCGTACTGGGCGAGATCGCGTTGCGCGCGCTCGAGCGCCGAGCGATCGGCCGGTGGCAAGATGACGATCGCGGGGAACATCACCGGCTTGCCGCCGAGCACCGCGATTTGCTGCGCCAGTCCGGCGGCTTGGCGAGCAGGCCGCGTAATGACGATGCGCGCGCTTCGCAACGGCCCGCTGGTCGAAACCGTCATGCCTCGTCGGCCAGAATTTCTGCCGCGCCGCGTTTCAGAAATTCCGCGCCCAGCGCGTTGCCGATCGCCTCCGCTGTCTCTACGTTTGCAGCCGCACTGGTGCGCTCGCCGCGCAACACCCGCTTTCCGTCGCGACTCGCAATCAGTCCGCGCAGCCGCAACTGGTCGTCTTGCCAAACGCCGAGCGCGGCGAGGGGCGTGTGACAACTTGCTCCGAGGCGCTGGCCAAAGGCACGTTCGGCCGAGGTGGCGAGTGTCGTCTCGGCGTCGGCGAGTAGCCCGAGCGCCGCGATAAGGTCGGCGCGATCGGCGCGGCATTCCACCGCCAGCGCGCCCTGGCCGACAGCGGGCAGGCTGTCGTCGGGATCGAGCAGTGCCGCGATGCGACTCGCGTAGCCCAGGCGCTTGAGACCCGCCGCGGCGAGAATGATCGCCGCATATTGACCGTCGTCCAGCTTCTTCAGCCGCGTGTTCACATTGCCGCGAAGCGGCTTGACGTCGAGCTCCGGATAGCGCTCGCGCAACTGAGCCTCGCGGCGCAGGCTCGACGTACCGACAATGCTGTGCGCGGGGACTTCAGCCAGCGACGGGTACCGGTTCGACACCCAGGCGTCCCGCGGGTCGTCGCGCTTCATGATCGCCGCCAACACGAAGCCGGGCGGCATGTCCATCGGCACATCCTTGAGCGAATGCACTGCGAGATCGGCGCGGCCGTCGGCCATCGCCTGCTCGAGCTCCTTGATGAAAAGACCCTTGCCGCCGATATCCGCCAGCGGTTGATCGACGATGCGGTCGCCTTGCGTTGTCACGCCGAGCAGCGTCACCTCACAATGCGGATAGTGGGCACGAAGATGATCGCGAACGTGCTCCGCCTGCCACATCGCCAGGGCCGATTCGCGGGTGGCGATGATGAGCTGTCGCGGTGACGAAGACGTAGCGGACATCAGGGGAATCGTGGCGAAATACAGAATGCAGAAGACGCAAAGCGATCGTCTGCCCTGAGATATCGCACGCTGTGATTTTAGCATGTGGCAGGTCGCGCTTCGCAGAGCGGGATCCGTTTGCCGCGCCTGCGGTAGAATGAATTCCGCGCGCTACAAATTGTCACGGCGGCGGTAGGCGTTAATTTGTTCGCGCTCTTCGCTGGGTTCTGCGTCGACGCGGCAACCTGACGAGCGATCGAAGGTCAAGTCAGGAATGTTTCGAGCGCTGCCGGTTCCCAGTCGGTGAAAGGATGGCTCTTTTTGCAAAGGAGATATGTCATGGTCACAGTCGCATTGCTTGTTCGACTAGAAGCGAAACCTGGCAAGGAGTCGGAAGTCGAGAGTTTCCTCCGCGCCGGTTTGCCGCTCGTCCAAGACGAGCCCGGAACAATCGCTTGGTTTGGGATCCGCCTTGGCCCATCGACGTTCGGGATCTTCGACGCTTTCCCAAACGAAGCAGGTCGCCAAGCTCACCTCTCGGGCAAGGTCGCGGCGGCGCTGATGGCGAAGGCTCCTGAGCTCTTCGCCAAACCTCCTGCAATAGAGAAGGTCGATGTGCTCGCAGCAAAGCTTCCCTAGGGTGCCACCCCGCAGGCGTAACCAGGCGATCAAGACAGACGCCCGTCGGCGGGGGCTTCGCCCCTTGGTGGAGGTCGGCAAGGTTGGCCACCGCCGCGAGGTCTATCGCGGCGCCGCCTAACCCGTCGCTCAACCGGCCGCATTGCGGCGCGCCTGAGCGCGAGCGTTAGGCGTGACGATGCATCCATCAACGCTCCCTTTACCAGGTCGTATACCCAACTCCCACCGGACGGTGGATCGAAAGGCGAATTGACCATGCCCACAGGAACCATCCGACTTCACCGCGTCCTCCGCGCGAATCCCGAGCGCGTCTATCGAGCTTTTTTAGACGCCGACGCAATGGCCAAGTGGCTTCCGCCATACGGCTTCACCTGTAAGGTCCACCACATGGACCCCAAAGTTGGCGGCACCTACAAGATGTCGTTCACGAACTTCACGACAGGCCACGGTCACTCCTTCGGCGGCGAGTATCGTGAACTGGTGCCATTCGAAAAGATTCGCTATACAGACAGGTTTGACGATCCGAACCTGCCCGGAGAAATGCAGACGACGGTGACCTTGAAGCAAGTGTCGTGCGGAACTGAGTTCAACGTAGTGCAAGAAGGGTTGCCTGAAGCTATTCCGCTCGAGATGTGTTATCTCGGCTGGCAAGAGTCGCTCGCCCAACTTGCGAAGCTCGTCGAGCCAGAGATTCCGGGGTAACGAGGTCACGCCTAAACCCTGCATCGAGGGGATGCCGAAAAGGCTGTGCCCTTTCTGCGCCCCTCATGTCAAACGTTGGGCGTCATAGTTCGTCGCTCGGCGCCCCCCGGATGCTCTAGGAAGTCAGGGGCGATTCGCTCACTTGACCGGTGAGGGCGCGCCCGGCAGCATTGAGGCCGTGGACCTTAGCACTTGGCTCATCTATCTTCTGGCAGCCATCGGGCTTTCTCTATCGCCCGGACCTAACGGGCTGCTTGCCCTGACGCATGGGGCATTGCACGGTCGGCGCCGGGCGCTTTACACCATCTTCGGAGGAGCCTTCGGATTCATCGCCGTCATTGGCCTTTCCATGTTTGGCATCGGCGCGTTGCTCACGACTTCCCTGGTGTGGCTGACGGTCATGAAGTGGGTGGGCGGTGTCTACCTCGTTTGGCTCGGCATTCAAGTTTGGCGGTCGCCACCGATAGGCTTCGAAGTCCGTGGTTCAGCGAAACCCAGGTCAGGCTGGTCGCTGTTCCGACAAGGAGCGCTGTCCGCGCTGACCAATCCTAAAGCCCTTCTCTTCTTCGCCGCTTTTCTTCCACAGTTCATCGACCCTGCTCGAAGTCTCTTCGTCCAGTTCGTCATCATGGCTGGAACGTTCGCAGCAATCGAAATAGCTACGGAGGCATTCATCGCCAGCATGGCTCATCGCATCAGCCCATGGCTCCGGCGAGTCGGGCGGCGCTTTAACCAAGTCTGCGGCGGGGTGTTCATGGCGATAGGGGTCGCACTGCCCCTTCGCAGTTGAGCGGGCTATGCTTTCCCCATCCAACGTCGCGCGAACGAGACGTGAATGACGCTTAACCCTGCGCGGAACCCAACGGGCCGGTTTGCGGCTTCAACTTGTCAGGACCAGGCGCGGCCCGCCGGTTGACTTACCCTCTTAGGGGGCACACCGCGCGAATCCTGCTCATTCGATCAAGCACAACTTTCGCGTTGCAGGCCTTGGAAGAACGGAAAAAATATGTCTAGGATCGCCGAGAGACTAAAGGCGCTCGGCCTCGCGTTGCCACTGCCCCTGTAACTTCCGCCGGGCCTACTCTTGCCGTTTCCATGGGTTAGAGTTGTGGGAACGAGGGCGCTGATTTCCGGCCACGGGCCCACCAACGCAGACGGTACGCTCGCGCAACCATTGGGCAAGGTCGGGGTCGAAGTCGAGGGCGAAGTTGAACTGCGCCCCAGTGACACCTGACCCGGAGCTCAACGCGGACCCAGATCGGCGGCGCTTCGCGCCGGTCGCCGGGACCGGTTAACCTGTGTCGCAAGGCGTTAAAGATAGGAGATTGGATATGAACAGTAATCTTATCAAGGCGTGGCGCGCGTATAGGAGTTATGCACTCTTCATCGTCTTGATGATCATTTTCCGCAGTGCTTTGGCCGATTGGAATGTGGTTCCGACAGGCTCCATGAAACCGACAATTCTTGAGGGCGACCGGATACTTGTAAACAAACTCGCTTACGACTTGAAGATTCCCCTCACTCACATCTCGATCTACAAGTTTGCCGATCCCAAGCGCGGTGATATCGTCATCTTCGATTCAAAGGCTGCCGACACCCGCCTGGTCAAGCGCGTGATCGGCCTGCCGGGTGACAGCGTGGAGATGAGAGACAATCACCTGATCATCAACGGCATCGAGGCCCGATATTCCAGCGCTGAGTATGTGGCTGATGCGATATTCGCGATCGAATCGTACGTCAGCATGTCGCACCGAATCGAACTGGCGCGCGCTGGAGGAGGCCGCTTGAGCACGTTTGGTCCAGTCAAGGTTCCGAAGGACCGTTACCTGATGCTGGGGGACAATCGGGACAACAGCGCCGATTCGAGAGTCTATGGGTTCATTCCTCGTGACGAGATCGTCGGGAACGCAAGGACCGTCGTGCTCTCGCTCGACTACGACCGCCATTACATTCCAAGGATGGACAGGTTCTTCCATGCTCTATGAAACCTGGAGTCAACTTTGAATGAGGGGTAGCGACATAGAACTGCAGGCCGAGCGGGATGCGCCCGCGCCCGCCATGCACCGCATGTCCGCCAACTGTCGCCTTCACCTCGCGAAGCTCCTCGCAAGCTGTCCTATATAATTCTATCGGTTGCGGTGGCCGCATTGGAGAGTCCGTCTTGCCCGCCTACTGGATCGCCCGTGCGAAGATCAACGACCCCGTCGAGTACAAGAAATACACCGACCGCGTCCCGGCCATCATCGCGCAGCACGGCGGCAAAGTGCTTGCGCGCGGCGGCCGGTACCGAATCATGGAGGGGCCCGACACCTTTCACCGTTTCATCGTGATCGAGTTTCCGACCATGGAGGCCGCGATCGCCTGCTTCGAGTCCAGTGCCTATCGCGAGGCGTCCGCATTCCGCCGCGCAGGCGCCGGGATTGTCGAGAATGTCATCGTCGAGGGTGGCGACGCGACACCGCGCTGAACGCGTCGCGCGCGACGCCATCGCATCCATCGGTGCGACGTGACGACGGTCCACTAACCGCAGCGCCATGAACATTCTCACAGCCAATCTCTTGTTAAGCCACTCATGGAAATCGTCGCAGCGCTCCTTCTCGCATTCGGCTTGTCTGCCTATCTTCGATTCCGGCGATGGCCTGCGCTTCGCGCAATCGCACTAGCGTCCCTGTTGGCGCCGGCTACCGTTACATTCGGTGCGTATATTTATCCCGCAGAACCTGAGTTCCGAATGTGGTGGCACATCACAGTCGTCACGTCAGTGTTTTTCGGTCTTTGTGCCGCGGCGGCGGGTTATGCGCTGGTAGTTCTTATGCAGCGCCATAGTGCCTAATTCAGCAGCTTTCGGGCGAAGCTCGCGAAGACGCTGGGCATCGTAGGCGGCATAGCACCCGAGTCGACCATGCTGCCTTCGCCTCATAGCCGGATCGCTCCAGTCGTTCGGAGGAATGCATGCGCACCGCTATCATAATAATCGGAGGGGTCGTCTTACTTGGCGTTTTCGCGCTCGTCGGCTGGTGGCTTGGCGGCGGACCGCAATCCACGACGACGGCCGCGAAACTCTTCATCCCGGTCTGGCTCGCCGTTGCGCTGATCAACATGTGGCTTGGCGTATCGAGGGCGGGGTATTCAGTCGCCGAGGAGCTGCCGATTTTTTTCGTTATTTTTGCCATCCCTGCGATTGCCGCGGCATTCATCTGGTGGAGATTTTCGTGAGAACGTCACTCGTGGTGTGGTTTTGTTCCATCGGGCGTCCGAAGCTCTCG
>DATMNH010000252.1:0-2366 GCA_035568975.1 Casimicrobiaceae bacterium | reverse complement strand
GGGCATGGAAAAAGGGTCGGCGAAATCCCGCCAGAGAAACCCGCATACAATGGGCATTTGACGAGGGGCAAAAAGACACGTAGAAAGGGACCCGTTATTCCACTAGTCAGGAGCCATGCCCGTGCGCATAGCTATCTACGCCCGCGTCAGCACCGAGGACAAAGGCCAGGACCCCGAGAACCAGCTGCGACAGCTGCGGCAATGGTGCGCCGACGCCGGCCACACCATCGCGCACGAATACATCGATCGTGAAAGCGGCCGGAAGGGCGCCCAGGGCCGCAAGCAGTTCGCCCAGCTGTTCGAGGACGCACACCGGCGCAAGTTCGATTGCGTACTGTTTGGGCGCTGGATCGCTTCACCCGCGAGGGAATGGCCCCGACCATGTGCGCCGTTCTGTAAGAGGGGCAAAAGTCGTGGCGACGGTAAGATTATAAGATTCTCAAGGCATCGCGAGTCGGATTCACTGTGCGAATGTCGCCTCCCGCGGACCTTGACGGCCTTTCGCCCGCTGATCTGAAGATCTTGGTGCTGAAGCTGTTGGAAGAGGCGGCGGAACTTCGGCGAACGATTGCGGCGCAGCGCGACGAGATCGCGCGGCTGAAGGGCGGCTCGGGCCGGCCGGACATCAAGCCCAGCAAACCCAGCGGGATGGACAAGGCGACCGATGCGAAGCCGCCGGCGGCGGCTGCAGGCGAGCCGCGACCGAAGGGCAGCAAGACATCGAAGCTTTCGATCAACGAAGTGCGTATCGTCAAGGTCACGGCTCCGCCGCACGATGCACGCTTCAAGGGCTACACAAGTTTCATCGTGCAGGACCTGGTGATCCGTCCGCTGGTGGTGGATTTCCAGCGCGAGCGCTGGCAGCAGCCGGACGGCAAAATGCTGACCGCGCCGTTGCCGCCCGGCTTCAGCGGACATTACGGGCCGCAACTGCGCCGCTTCGTGCTCAGCCTCTACCATCAAGGACAAGTCACGATGTCGCGGCTGCTGGCGCTGCTGCGGGCGATCGGTATCGACATCTCCAAGCGGCACCTGGTGCGCCTGCTGATCGCCGACCAGGACAGCTTTCTCGACGAGGCTCGCGATGTGCTTCGTGCCGGGCTCACCAGCGCCGCCTGGATCACGGTGGACGACACCGGCGCGCGCCACAAGGCCGCGAACGGTTACTGCACCCAGATCGGCAATGCGCATTTCACCTGGTTCGGTACCACGAAGTCGAAGAGCCGCGCCAACTTCCTCGAACTGCTGCGCGCCGGCCATGGCGATTACGTCATCAATGCCGAGGCTCTGGCCTATATGCGCCAACGTGGCCTCGCCGGACCGGTGGTCGCCCTTTTGGCCGAACATCCGGACCGCTGCTTCCTGGATCGCGCGGCCTGGACCGCGCATCTCGAAAAGCTCGGCATCGCGGCGCTCAAAGTGACTCCCGTTCCCGTCACGCTCGCCACCGAGGGCGCCCTGTGGGGCAGCATCAAGGCGCACGGATTTCTGCCCAACACCGTCATCGTCAGCGACGACGCCGGCCAGTTCAATGTCGGCCAACATGGCCTGTGCTGGATTCACGCCGAGCGCCTCGTTCACAAGCTCGACACCTTCACGGATGAGCAGCGCGCCGCCCAGAGCCGCATCCGCGCGCCGATCTGGCGGCTGTATCGCTCGCTCAAGGCCTATCGTCAGCATCCGACCACGCCGCGCAAGGCTGTCCTGTCGGCACGCTTCGACCGCATCTTCACGCACAAGACCGGCTTCGTCACCCTCGATCGTCTGCTCGCACGGCTCCACGCCAACAAGGCCGAATTGCTAATGGTGCTCGAACGGCCCGAAATCCCGCTCCACACCAATACCTCGGAGAACGACGTCCGTTGCCAAGTCACTAAGCGCAAGATCAGCGGTGGCACCCGCAGCGACCTCGGGCGCAACTGCCGCGACGCCTTCCTCGGACTTCTCAAGACCGGTGCAAAGCTCGGCATCACATACTGGGACTACCTCGGATCACGGCTCCAAGTGCCCGACCACCTCGATATCCCATACCTGCCGAAACTCATCCAACACCGCTGCGCCAGTGGCTGATCGCCACCAGTTTTGCCCCTCTTACGCTGTTTGCATCGCCCGCCCTCGGTGTTTGCATCAAATACGTTCACGATGTGCCCCGCAGCCGTTTCATGGCGGCTCGCGCCATATGCTTCCTGTCGACTTTGTTGGTGTAGCGGGTGACCTCTTTCAGCGTGGTGTGACCGCTGACTGCCATGATCTCGTGCGGCGTGCATCCCGCCTCGGCGAACCGGCGGCATGCCGCTTTGCGCAAACCGTGAATGGAGAGTTCCTTGCGTACGCCGGCCTCGCGGCAGCGCTCGCGGAACCAATTG
>DATMNH010000251.1:0-2905 GCA_035568975.1 Casimicrobiaceae bacterium | reverse complement strand
GAGGAATTCGCCACGCTGCGGCGCCTGATCGAAGCGCGCATGGCCAAACGCGGCAAACGCGAGTTCGTCCAGGTGCTGCGGCTGCTGGAGGTGTTCCGCCTCGAGGACGTGCTGGCCGGCGTCAGAGAGGCCATCGTTTTCAACGTTCCTATGCGTATTCCGCCGAAGTTGACTTTCCCCGGTTTGCCAGCAGGTGTGTCGCCTGTCGTGAGCGACGAGTCCGAAATCAGCTTTACCGTGAAATTTATTCCACTCTCAATTCCCATACATACGTTCGGTTTCATCGCTGATGATAGGTTATAGTGAAGAGAGAAGACTGCCACGAGCGCCCGATTTTCCATAATCGGTTATGCGGCTTTGACTTTTGTCAGCCGCACCGCTGCGGCCAAGATGGTTGGCTCTGCTCTCGTAGCGCCGAGCGAGGTTCAGGATCTCCCTTTTGTGTTGCCGGGAGCCGGCAGTTGGCTGCGACCCCGCGAAGCCGGTGCGCCAGCTCGCGGTAGGAGATTTCTGGTTGGCCCGCGCGGCGCGTGGCCGGACCTCTAACGGACGCTCCGCGCCGGAGAGACCGCGACTGGCGTACGCTGCGGCAGGAGATTATGGCGATGCTGATGGACGTGGTCGCGATCTCCGTCGTGGCTGTGGTTCGAGGCAATGTCCTCGGCGGCTGCAAGGTCGACCGGAAGGCCATGCGGCGTAGCAAGATATGCCCGCTGCCACGCGAGCTTGCGCGCCTGCATCGCTTCAGGCGTGGTCAAACCACGCGTCGCAGCAATTTTCTCCAACGCCGTCAGGAACTGCCGGTGGTAGGCAAGTTCTGCGTCTTCGTCGGCACGCTGAGGGGATGCGGCGATCTCCTCGGCAAGCGTCCGCACCCAATCGTCCCAGGTGAAGTGGCCTTCGCGGTGCAACAGTACCACGAACGCGAAGGCCTTGGCCTGCCAAGGCTCCCGAAACGCCGGGGCTTTGTCCAGATCGACAGGAACGGATCCCCTCACACGACTAGGTCCAGGTAGTCGTCCCACAGGTCGAGCCGCAGCGTGTCACGTTCCGAGGCCTGCGGTCCCCACAATTCGCGTGCGGTGAAGCGCACACTGTAGACGTGCTGCGGCTTCTCGCCCTGCTCATGTGCTGAGGTATCAGGAAAGACAAAGACGCCGTGGTCGTGTTCCACGATGCCGCGCTTGCCACGGGCGTATCGCGGCAGCCTTGTGTGGTGCTCTGGGTGTATGTTGCGCACCAGAACATGGTCGCCGACGCGGAAGCGCGGAGCCACCGCTTTGTGCACGCGCGTAGAGCCGCCGGTCCTGACCAGCTCCGGCACGAAATCCTTTGTGACGACGACCGCCATTACTTGGCTTCCCTGCTGAGTTGCTCGCGCCTGGCGTCGAGTTCCTGCTTGGTGATGGCGCCGCGTTCTATCAACAGAGTCTCCAGCATCGACAGCCAGTGCTCGTAGTAGCTGCTCGAGAGATACTCCACCGCGCCCATCCGTTCGATGGCATGACGGAACTGGTCGGTATTGTAGTGTCCACCCCCAAATCCGGCGATCGCCACGCCAAACACACGGCGCTCCCAGTCATGGTGGAAGACGGGTTCATTCGGCTCAGGGTTGACAGGTCCGAACCCGTGCATGCCGCCGAGATCGTGTACGCCGTTCATGACGCGGCTCCCTGTGCTGGCACGATAGCGGTACCGACCATGGCGTCGCGCGAAACCAGTTCGGCAAGTTGCTCCTCGGTCCAGCCGTCGGTGCCGGCCGGACGTTGCGGCAATACCAGGTACCGCAGTTCGGCGTTGCTGTCCCAGACGCGTACTTCCACATCGTCGCTGACGCGCGTACCGAACTCGAGCAGTACGCCGCGCGGATCCCTCACAACTCGGGCGCGGTAGGGCGCAGCCTTGTACCAGACTGGCGGCAACCCGAGTGTCGGCCACGGATAGCAGGAACATAGCGTGCAGACGACCACGTTGTGCACTTCGTCCGTATTCTCGACCACCACCATGTCTTCGCCCTGCACCCCGGTGAAGCCGAGTTCCGCGATTGCCTTGGTGCCGTCGGCCAGCAGGCGGGCCTTGTACTCCGGATCGACCCAGGCGCGCGCGACCACCCTGGCGCCGTTCCGCGGGCCGATCTTGGTCTCGTAGGTTTCAATAATGGCGTCGACCGCGTCAGGGTCGATCAGTTGCTTTTCCACCAGCAGCGATTCCAACGCTTTGATCCGAAGTTCGGGGTCGCTGGGCGGAGCGGTGTGCGAATGGTCGGGCATATCCGTGTCTGCCTCCAAGGTTAGTTGATGACGAAGGCCTTGCGGAGCCGTCGAATTTGGGTGGCATGGTATCACTAGAGTCGCGGCGCGTCAGCTGGTGGCCGCAAACGGGTTGATTGAAAGGCGCGAAGATGCTGCTCGACGGGCTGGCATAAGCTGGTGATCGGCGCGCGCGAACGTCCGCTTCCTCGTCGTCCCAACCATCCACTGGTGCGGCCACGGATGTCTCTTTAGGGTCGCGCACTGCCGATGTGCCAATGAGGGCCGAGTGACCGCAATCATGCCTGCTCCGGCGCGGCAATGCGGTAGACTCGCCCACGTTCTTCTTGGGCCGACGCGAGGATCAGCCCGAGCTTCTTCTTTAGAGTTCCGGAGAAGAGGCCGCGCACCGTGTGCCGCTGCCAACCCATGGCGCTCGCGATTTCGTCGACGGTTGCGCCGTAACACCATTCCTTGGTGATCGACAGCCGGCGTGCGCCCGCCCGCCGGCGGTAGCATTTCGGCCCTGTACAGCGAATGTGACGGAATGGCTGCAGAATTCGACACCAAGTTTGCCAAAATTGCCGGGACCTCGCTGACCGTTTCGAGGAGCGGCCTCGACCCGGGTCACCGGCGCGACAAATCGATAACCCGCC
>DATMNH010000250.1:0-2038 GCA_035568975.1 Casimicrobiaceae bacterium | reverse complement strand
CGCATGCCGCGCCCGCTGATCACGGCGCTCGCGATCGTCAAGCGGGCAGCAGCGCAAGCCAATCTCGAACTCGGCGTGCTCGACGCGCGGTGGGCAAAGGCGATCATCCAGGTCGCCGACGAGGTCATCGCCGGCAAGCTCGACGATCATTTCCCACTGGTCGTATGGCAGACCGGATCGGGCACGCAGACCAACATGAACATGAACGAGGTGATCGCCAATCGCGCCAACGAACTGCTCGGCGGCACGCTCGGCAGCAAGTCGCCAATCCATCCCAACGATCACGTCAACATGAGCCAGTCGTCGAACGACTGCTTTCCCACCGCCATGCACATCGCGGCGGTGGAGGAGATAGCCGGACGGCTCCTTCCGGCGCTCGCGCATCTGCATGCGGCGCTTGAGGCAAAGACGAAGGCGTTTGCCTCGATCATCAAGATCGGCCGCACCCATGTTCAGGACGCCACGCCACTGACGCTCGGCCAGGAATTTTCCGGCTACGCAGCGCAGGTCAAGTCCGGGATCACCCGCATCCGCGCGGGCGTGAAGGAACTCTACCCGCTGGCGCAAGGCGGCACTGCGGTCGGCACCGGGCTCAACGCCAAGCGCGAATTCGGCAAGGTGTTCGCGACAAAGGTTGCGGCGATCACCGGCCTGCCGTTCGTGAGCGCACCGAACAAATTCGAGGCGCTCGCGTCGCACGCCGCCCTCACCTTCGCGCACGGCGCGCTCAACGCGCTGGCCGCCGACCTGTTCAAGATCGCCAACGACATCCGCCTTCTCGGCTCCGGCCCGCGTTCCGGGTTCGGCGAATTGATCCTGCCGGAAAACGAGCCGGGATCATCCATCATGCCGGGCAAGGTCAATCCGACCCAATGCGAGGCGCTGACCATGGTGTGCTGCCGCGTGTTCGGCAACGACACCACGATCACCGTCGCGGCAAGCCAGGGCCATCTCGAGCTCAACACCTACAAGCCGGTGATCATCTACGCGGCGCTGCAGTCGATCCGGCTCATCGCCGACGCAGCGGTCTCGTTCACCGACCATTGCATCGCCGGTATCCGTGCCAACGAGCCGCGCATTCGCGAGGCGATGGAGCGCTCGCTCATGCTGGTCACTGCGTTGACGCCGCGGATCGGCTACGACAAGGCAGCGCAAATCGCCAAGGCCGCGCACGCCAACGGCACCACGCTGCGGGAAGAGGCGGTCAGACTCGGCTTCGTATCGGCTGAGGAATTCGATCGGCTGGTGCAGCCCGCGCGGATGACGCGCCCGGATTCGTGATCGGTACCGCCGCGGCGCCTGCGCCCTGACGCTGCGTCAACGCCGAAAGGTCACCCAAAAGCCGCGCCTTTGACGACCGGCGCAGGTGAAGGCGCGACATAGGCTGGTTGCGCGCGCCCCGCGGCAGTGTCTGCAGGCCGGATTGAGAATGAGTCGCAATATTCATCGACTCTGACGTAACGTTTCTCGGCGCTTCGACTGATGCTCTACAAGCTGGAATCGTGACAAATACCTGTTGAAGCTGCCTGCATTATTTGGCTGGACGCGCTTTTGTCCCATGGGCTGCCTGTGCGGGGGCCGAGACACTCAAGGGAGGTATCTCTTTTTCAAAGAATATTGTGTTGCCTGGGTGGACGGTATGGCCACACTCCTGACTCGCAAGCGTAGAGTCGCACGCGTCACCGTATCGGCGTAATTTTTCCGGACCACGCAGGCCCGAATGGCCGCAGCCACCTCATCTGGTACCGCCATGCTTTGAATGGGTGACCTCGTCAATCTGCGGATAGAGCGACAGCGCCTCACGCGGCGGCGAGCCGGACGAACGGCTCTGTGCCCGCAGCCTCGTCGACACGCCCGGAGCAGTTCCGCAACGACAGAGCCCACCAGGACCTGGCCATACCGGATCGAAACGGGAGACGGGCAATGAAATCGCCGGTCATCAAGCGATCAATCGTCATCGCCGGCCACAAGACAAGCGTCAGCCTCGAAGATGCATTCTGGAAGGGTCTCAAGGAGATCGCGCTAAGCCGTGGTGTGA
>DATMNH010000249.1:0-5173 GCA_035568975.1 Casimicrobiaceae bacterium | reverse complement strand
CCCGACGATTTGCCGCAATTTGACAAGCGTCGCGGCCAGGGGCGGTCCGCGGTGACGGTGCGGGTTGGCGCGCTGCCGACCCGGGCGCGCGATTGCCGCGGGCGGCAGGTTTGCCGTCGCGCCGACGGTCTGCTCGAACCTTGCGCGCCAGCTCTCCGCGCCAAGCTCGTCCATGCGGTTGAACACCTCGCCCAGGCGGCGCACCGCGAAGAAATCCAACACCTCGGGAAACGTGCCGATGAAAGTGGGCTGACCGCCACGTCCCATGCAGATGATTTTGTCACAGAACTCCGCCACGTTCGCCAAGGTATGGGTGACCACGACGATGGTCATCCCCTCGTCGGCGAGGCGCCGCAGCAGGCGCATGATGTCCCAGTCAGTGCTCTCGTCGAGACCGCTAGTCACCTCGTCGAGAAACAGCACGCTGGGACGGCTGAGAATCTCGCTCGCCAGGCTCGCGCACTTTTTCTGTCCGCCGCTGAGCGCGCCGATGCGCTGATCGAGCCGGTCGAATAGATCGACGCTGCGCGCCGCGCCGTCCACTGCCGCGCGACGCTGTTCTGCGGTTGTATCGGGAGGCAGCCGAAGCCGCGCCGTGTAATCGAGTGCTTCCCGCAGCGTGAGCTGTTCATGCAGCACGTCCTGCTGCGGCACGAAGGCGATGTCCCGTTTAAGGGCTGGGAAATTGGCATGCAGATCCACGCCATTGAACAGGATCGATCCCTCGCTTGGCAGCGTCCGACCGGCCATGATGTTCATCAGCGTAGACTTGCCTGCGCCGTTGGCTCCGATGATACAGACGAATTCGGACGGGCGGATTCGCACGCTGGCACCATGCAGGATGCGTTGCGGTGCCGCCGCCCCGGCCCGGTTAATCCGCACATCATAGCTGATGCCCCGCACTTGCAGCTCGACATTGCCACTCTGCCACGCCCTGAGCGCGGAACCATCGAACGTCAGTTCGAAGGGGCCGATATTGATGCGATCCCCCGGGGCCAGGGGTTGGGCGCCACGCACGAGCTCGCCGTTGACGTAGGTGCCGTTGGTGCCGCCGAGGTCGCGCACTACGACCGTTCCACCCGCTACTTCGAATTCGGCGTGACGGCGCGAAACATTTGGATGATCCAGCACGACCTGGCCGGGCATCGCCTGACGGCCGACTGTCAGGTCGTGGTCGAGCGGCAAGCGATTGGGCAAGGCCACGGCGGCCATCCGGGCCGACGGCGCGACAAAGTCATGGACCGTGCCGCCATCCGCCCTACGGGCGCCGAACAATCGCCGCACCTCCCTCATGCGCAACACCGACCGTTGGACGACGGGGATGCCGTCATCTCGCCACAAGCCAGCGTTCGATGGTCGCTGGCGGCGGTATGCCTCTCCTGCTGCCAAATACGCTGGCCGATCCTCAGCCAGCGAGCCACCGCCGAGCGCACTGCCAGTTAACTCGCCCGCGGCAAGATGGACGGCTCCTACCGGCAAACGTATCTGCTGCCGCTATTTGGCGCTGTTCAGAATTGCACACTAGATGCGTCCTTCGCGCCGCGGCCACGGATGCCTCGCGGAACCTATCCCGACGTCGCGTTTCCTCCTCGAAGGGAGTGGGGGGTACCGCGCGATGAAGCAAGCGCTGTATTGGGCGCGTAAGGGGATGTCCGTTCCAGGGCCTAGAGCGGTCTTCGTTAGGCGTCCCCTGCCAAGTCGCAAAAGGGCCAGGGCCGGCCCTTGAACGGCTGTGGCGCTAGATTCGATGCCTCATGCATCTGGCGGCTAGTGAGGCTATCATATGGACGATGACCGACGACAAGGTGAAACGGCGGCTGACCACCGTCCTGTGCGCTGATGTCCACGGATATTCTCGCCTCATGGAAGCAGACGAAGCGGGAACGCTGGGGAGGCTACGCCGCTACCGCACTGCCATTGCAGGATTGGTGGAGCGCCATGACGGGCGGTGCCGGCCGACCTCTTGAGGTTGAGGCCTTGCGCGGCCGCGTCGCTGAGCGCCCTAGCGTCGCGGACGCCTGACAGGAGGTGAGACGCCATGGAGCTGAACGCAGACTTCTCCCGGCGCGCTGTCGTCCACGCGGCGAGCCTCGCCTGGACGCCGTCGCCCATCGCCGGCGTCGAGCGCCGCATGCTCGACCGCATCGGCGACGAAGTGGCGCGCGCGACTTCGATCGTGCGCTACGCCCCGCGCTCCCGCTTCTCGCCTCACACGCATGGCGGCGGCGAGGAGTTCCTCGTGCTCGACGGCGTGTTCCAGGACGAGCATGGCGACTTTCCAGCCGGCGCCTACATCCGCAACCCGCCAACTTCCTCGCACACGCCGGCATCGGCGCCGGGCTGCACGATCTTCGTCAAGCTATGGCAGTTCGACCCCGACGACCGCACCCATGTGCGACTCGACACGGCCGGCATGACGTACGGTCCCGCTTCCGAACGTGCGGGGGTGGGGTTGATGCCGCTGTTCCAGGACGCGGTCGAAAGCGCTCGCCTGGAAACCTGGATGCCTGAAGCCGAGATCGTTCTGCCGGCGCCGGGTGGCCTCGAGCTTCTGGTCCTGGACGGCGGGTTCACCGAGGGCGGGGAAGGCTTCGAGCCGCAATCGTGGCTCCGACTTCCAGCCGCCGCGACGTTGCGGGCCAGAACTGGTGCGAACGGCTGCCGGGTCTGGGTCAAAACTGGCCACCTCTCCCGTAGGCAAACCGCGCCGCGGTCCGACTGAGCCCGATAGCTCAGCAAGGCGACTAGCCTTAAAAAAAATGGTCATTGCCGATATTCAGGCGGCAGGCGTGACGTCGCTATCTGGCATGCCAGGGCCCTCCAGGCGCGTGGGATAAGGACACCCGCTGGCAAGGTCATCTGGCATGCGCGACAGGTTTCGAGACTTCTCGAAGACAGGTGACGTTCAAGGACTCTAGTGTTGCAAAAGTCAGCTTGATGGGTTCGCCGTGCAATGTTCGCTCTTCCGCGCTCAGCGATGAATCTTCCTTGCCACGGCACAAGTTGCTGCCCCAACTCGAAGCCGGAGCCGCGGGCAGGTAATAACAGAACTTGCAATTGGGGCACGCCCGCCCTGAAGTGCTAGAGATGCTGCCTGAACGTCGCCGTCGTTTGATCATGATACTCTGGCGCCTTGTTGTCTGGCCGGTCGCGGTTCTGGCTGCGGCCGTCGTGGGTTTCTCGGCCTATGCTGTCCTCACCCTTGCCCCGTTGGCTCCCTGGCACTCCCTGGAGCTCAAGGAGGAATTCGAAGCGCGACGCGATGGCCAACTGGACTTCGCCGGACTGCTCGCACTCGAGGGGCGCCTGTTCGATGAACTGCGCCACGCCAAGGTGCTCAGGAGCAGCGACCTGGCCGAAGAGCTGTCTTCACGATTCTCTCCCAGCAGTTGGGTCGCCCGATTGACAGATGCCCCGGGCGACGCCGCCTCCGGGGACGTCTACACGGCACCCTACAACCGCACTTTCGAGCTCGTGCCGGCCGAGCGGCGCGGCTCGGCCCTATTGATCCACGGTTTGACCGACGCGCCTTACTCAATGCTCGCGTTAGCGCGCCTACTGTACGCTCGCGGCCTGCATGTCGTCGTGTTGCGGTTGCCGGGGCACGGCACGGTACCAGCTGGTCAGCTGCGCATGACCCTGGAGGATTGGCGCGCCGCCGTGCACATCGCAGCTCACCACGCTGCTTCGCTGGCGTCCGCGGATCAGCCTTTCTATGTGGGCGGCTATTCCACGGGCGGCACGCTTGCCTTGACCCATTCGATTGAGAGTCTCAGCGATCCAACGCTTCGTCGGCCAACGCGCGTCTTGCTCGTTTCACCAGCGATCGAATTGCCGGGTATCGCCGTCCTGACGCGGATCATAGACGCGCTGGCGTTCCTGCCCGGACTGGAAAAGGCGCGCTGGCAGGAGATCCTGCCGGAGTACGATCCCTATAAATACAATTCGTTTGCGGTCAACTCGACGCGCCAGGTGCTGGCCGCCACCAATACTTTGGCGCGCGCCATCGAGCAGGCGCACGCGGCTGGCCTTCTGGACAAGCTGCCGCCGGTGATCGCCTGGCAGTCGGTCGTCGATTCGACGGTCGGCGCCCAAGGCGTGTTCGATTCCGTGTTCGGACGCCTCGTGGGGGAGCAGCATGAGCTGGTGTTGTTCGACGTCAACCGTCTGGCTGTCTTTCGATCCCTGGAGACTGCTCGAATCGCCGGGCTGCCGGAGCTTCTACCAGGCCTTCAGCGTCCACATACACTGACAGTGGTCGCCAACCGGAGCGACGCGTCGGAGCTTGTCGTGATGCGTCGGCGCGCGCCTGGGCAGTCGTGGACCGAGATAGACACCGGCCTCGCCTGGCCTCGCAGCATCGTATCAGTCGGTCACGTCGCGCTGTGCTTTCCGCCCGACGATTCGGTCTACGGATTCCTCCCCGGTAGTGGCGCGAACGGCCTGCCCGCGCTGGGATCGCTGTTCCTGCGTGGCGAGGCGGGAGCGCTCTCGCTGCCGCTGTCGGTGTTTACCCGCCTTCGCTCCAATCCATTCTTCGCGCTCATCGCCGCTCGGGTCGACGAGATGTTGGACGCGGATTTCCGGAGATGAGCATCGAGCTTCACGAACGGAGCCGCAGCGCGTCAGAAATGGTCGTCATTGCAACTCGCGAGGCTTTGGCGGTCTGCTTTGAGTCAATCACGTCGTTCTGAGGGTGTGTCGATGACTTCCGGTCTACCCCGATGAGCAGACATCCGCGTGGTCGGGCAGCTCGTCTCTAACGGGCCAACAAGAGACCTCGCCCAATGCGACAACGCGGTTGGATCACTGCGCAGGACGCTTTTCAGTCTCTTGGCCTCGGGATACGCTCAACAACGCCCGCGAATACGGATCGACACCATGACACGTTGGATCAGTGCATTATCGCTTTTGTCACTTGTACTGTTTTGGACGAACCAGGGAAGAGCAGATCCGCTGGAATATATCGGCAAACCAGTTCGCGGAATTCCAGTCTCGAGCGCGGTCAAGGTTGGTAAATCAATATTTGTCCCCGGCATGCCAGCATTCGATGCGAACGGCAAATTGGCGGTCGGTGACTTTCCGGCTCAGATGAAGCAGGTCATGGACAATCTGACCGGTATCCTCAACGCCGCGGGAGCCGACTGGAGCCGTGTGGTAAAAACCAATGTGC
>DATMNH010000248.1:0-28019 GCA_035568975.1 Casimicrobiaceae bacterium | reverse complement strand
CCCGGCCATCGGCGGATCCGTTTCGGTGAGGAATTGCACCGATGCCAGTGTATTGAACAGGAAGTGGGGCTCGACTTGCGCCTGCATCAGCTTGAGCTCGGCCTCGGCGGCCTGCTTCGAGAGCAGATTGCGGTCGGCTTCGGCTCTGAGCAGCTGCGTTTGCGTGCGCGCATCGCGGTACTTGAACAGGAACAGCAGGCCGACGAAAAGACCGTTGCAAAAAGCGCCGATGAGAGTCCACACGAAGGTGTGGGGATTCGCGGCAATCTCGGACAATCCATATCCCTTGACGGCCAGTCCATATCCCTTGATCAAAATCAGCAGCGCCATTCCTACCATCGAGCCGAGGGCAGCGGCAAACACGAGCCGCCATACAGGATGCGTCTTTTCCCAGGGCGATATGGCATTGACGAAGTAGGCAATCGACAGCCCGAAGCATTGCGCGGAGATGAATGGATGCCAGAAAGGCCGCGTGTCCTCGATCGACAGGATCGCCGCATAGCCGGTGTTGATCGCCAGGATCAGCGCAAAGGTGCGCCACGAAACACCACGCAAGCCCGCGGGTACGGGTATGCGCCAAGTCGCATTCTGAGTGGTCGACATGGCGCGGATTGTACTGCCGAACGCTCGGGGCTTCAGGCAACGCGATGAAGCGCCGCCGGTGCGGATGAAACGTGCCCCGCGGGCGCAGACGGACCGGTGCAGGCTGGCCTGACGCCTTTAGCGTGCACGCGCGGCAAAGCTCACTAGACGCTCGACAGCTTCCGCGCATTCGTCGAATGCGGCGACCAGCGCGATACGAATGTAGCCGCGGCCGGGGTTGAAGCCACTGGCTTCGCGTCCGATGTAGCTTCCGGGCAGGACGCTGACCGCTTCTTCGGCGTAGAGTCGCCGCGCGAACTCGGCGTCGTCGCCCGGGACGCGGGCCCATAGATAAAACGCCGCGTCGGGTGTGTGCGCGGACAGCATCGCGCAAACGGCTGGCGCCAGCTTGGCAAATTTTTCCGCGTACAGGGCACGATTGGCGCGCACATGTTCCTCGTCGTTCCACGCCGCGATGCTCGCCGCGGCGACCGCGGGCGACATCGCCGAACCGTGATAGGTTCGGTAGAGCAGAAATGCCTTGACCAGCGCCGCGTTGCCGGCAACGTATCCCGAACGCAAGCCGGGTGCGTTGGATCGCTTGGAAAGGCTGCCGAAGGAAACGAGCCGCGGGTAGCCATCGCGTCCCAGCGCGTGCGCTGCCGCGAGCGCACCGAGCGGGGGAGCCGCCTCGTCGAAATAGATCTCGGAATAGCACTCGTCGGCGGCGATCACAAAATCGTGCCGATCGGCCAGCTCGAACAGATAACGCCACTCCTCCTGCCGCATCACCCTTCCCGTCGGATTGTCAGGCGAGCACACATACAGCAGTTGCGTCCGGGCCCACACCGCGTCGGGCACGTCTGCCCATCGCGGCGCGAAATCATCCGCAGCGAGGCTGTTGACGTAATACGGCGTCGCGCCGGCAAGCAGCGCGGCGCCTTCGTAGATCTGATAGAACGGGTTGGGAACGACGACCGTCGCGCCAACGCGACTGGAATCGATGAGCGTCTGTGCAAACGAAAACAGCGCCTCGCGGCTGCCGAGGACCGGCAGCACCTGCGTTGTCGGATCAAGCGAGATCAATCCATGACGGCGCTTGAGCCACGCCGCGATCGCCTCGCGCAACGCGGGCGCGCCCGCCGTTGTGGGATAATTCGCAAGCCCCTTCGCGCCTGCCGCAAGCGCGTCCTGCAGCAGCTGAGGTGTCGGATGGCGCGGCTCGCCGATCGACAAGCTGATGGGTGGCTTCTGCGGATTCGGCACCGCGCTCGCGAAGAGCGCACGCAGACGTTCGAACGGATACGGCTGCAATTGCGCGAGGTGCGGATTCAAAAAAGTGGCGCGAAGAAAAACGCGGTGACGAATTGAGCGAAAACGGATTATACGTGACGAGCACACGCGCTTCGGCGCTGACCGGCGCAACGTGGAAACTTGCCGCGGTGCTGGCGTGGCTCGTTGCGTTGGGTCTCCTGGCGCTTGCCATCGCGCATTGGGGCTGGAGGTGGTTCGGTCCGGGGCCGGTGACGATTCCGGTCACGATTGCCGACAGCGACGTCGTGCGGCGGGTTGTCGATGCAAAACTGTTCGGGGTTGCACCTGCGGCGACTCCGGCCGGCGCCAGCGCAAGCTTAGGCGACCTGCGTCTGCTCGGGGTATTCGCGCTTCGCGACGGCAGCGGTTACGCATTGTTTCGGACCGCTCGCGGCCCGCTGATCGTATCCACCGGCCAGGAAGTCGGTACCGGCGTGCGGCTCGATACGGTTCGGCCCGAGGGCGTCACGTTGATTGAAGGTGGCGCCCGCCGGGAAATGGTCCTGCGTTCCGCGGCGATGGAAATGCGGCCCGCGATCGCCGTCGCACAGAGCGCCAGGCCGTCGGCATGCGCAGTGCCGGCGGGATTTGCGGGGCCGATCGTGCGATTGAATGCGGAACTGCTCGGTGGCATGACCGGCGCGCCGGACGCGTGGAAGGCCTTGCTCGAGGCAGGGCCCGGAGCGTTGATCGTGCGCGATCAAAGCGGCTTCGCCGGGATGCTGGGACTCAAGAACGGAGATCGCGTGGAACGCGCCAACGGTATCCCGCTGGCGATTCCGGGCGACATAGCGTCGACGGTACTGCAGCCGCTGACCAAGAGTCAGGCAGTGTGGGTCGCCGGCACGCGCGATGGGAAACCCCAGCAGTGGCTGTATCTCAACGCCGGAGCATGTCCCGGATAGCGCGCCGCGGCGTACCGCCGCAAGCAATGGGTCGCTTTATTGCAATCGACGCTCGCGTGCGAGAAGAGTCATTCAGGCCGCGCGACGGCCTCGGTAGGAAAATTCATTCGGTAGCTGCAGTGAGCGCCACCGTTTCCGGTAACCAGTCGAGCAGCTCGGGGAGCGAATGGATGACGCCGTCGGCGGCCCAATGTTCCGGCGTGTCGTGGACACCCAGGTAGCCGTAACTCGCGATCAAGGTCTTCATTCCCGCGGCACGGCCGGCGACGATGTCGCGCTCGGCGTCGCCCACGTACACGCAGTCCGACGGATCGATGTTCAACATCAACGCCGCCGCGAGCAGCGGCTCCGGGTGTGGCTTTGCGTTGGCCGTGGTGTCGCCGCAGATGACCGCGACCGTGCGTGTCGAAAGTGCGAGCCGCTCCAGGATAGGCAGCGTGAACCGCGTTGCCTTGTTGGTAACGATGCCCCAGCGCAATCCTCGGCGCTCGATCTCCGTCAGAACCTCCTCCGCGTCCCCGAACAACTGCGTTTTTTCGCAGAGCGCTGCCGCGTAATAATCGAGGAACATGCCGCTCAGGTTCTCGAACTCGGGACTCTCGCGGCCGATGCCGAACGCTGCGCCCAGCATGCCGCGCGCACCATGCGACGCATGCGGACGAAGCACATCGAGCGGCATCGGCGGCAGCGAACGATCGGCGCGAACACGGTTGAGGGCGGCGGCGAGATCGCCGGCGGTGTCCGCGAGCGTCCCGTCAAGATCGAAAAGTACTGCGCGAACGTTGAGCCGCAGCGGAGGAGCGACGCTATGGGTCACGTCGGAAAATCATGATGTAGTTGACCGATGTATCGGATTCGAGCCGGTAAGCCTTGGTGAAGGGGTTGTACGTCATGCCGGTCAGCGCCTCGGTCTCGAGTCCCGCCGCGCGCGCAAATGCGGCGATTTCCGAAGGCTTCAGAAACCGCGCGTAGTCGTGCGTGCCGCGAGGCAGGAGCCCCAGCACGTACTCCGCGCCGACGATGGCGAGCGCGTAAGCCTTTGCATTGCGGTTGATGGTGGAGAACACGACGTAGCCACCGGCGCGCACGAGCTTCGCGCAGGCGTCGATGGTCGATGCCGGTTCAGGAACGTGCTCGAGCAATTCCATGCAGGTGACCACGTCGAACGACGCGGGAGCTTCGATTGCCAGGGCTTCCGCCGATGTGAGCCGATAATCGACGCTGGTCCCCGATTCGATCTGATGCAGGCGCGCCACGCCCAGCGCCTTGTCGGACAGATCGATGCCGGTGACGTGAGCGCCGTCGCGGGCCATGGCTTCGGTGAGTATGCCGCCGCCGCAGCCGACATCGAGCACTGCCTTCCCCACGAGCTCGCCGCATTGGCGGACGATGTAACTCATCCGCAGCGGATTGATGTCGTGCAGCGGTTTGAATTCGCTGGTCGGATCCCACCAATGGTGCGCAAGCGCACTGAACTTGGCGAGTTCGGATGGGTCGGCGTTGACGTTCATTGAAGGCGATCCTGCCAGAAGAGCGCACGCGACGCGAGTTCCTTGCCGTCGAG
Source organism: Casimicrobiaceae bacterium (assembly GCA_035568975.1). GTDB lineage: Bacteria > Pseudomonadota > Gammaproteobacteria > Burkholderiales > Casimicrobiaceae > PALSA-1003. Next base: position 23,654 of record DATMNH010000248.1, on the reverse strand, counting down.
GCGGGTCAGCATCCCGTCGGCGACGAGCCGCTCTCCCGCGACCCACACATCGCTTACCTGATCGCGCCCGGTGACATGAACGAGGTGCGATACCGGGTCATAGCATGGCGCATGGGACAAGCCACCCAGATTGACCGCGATGACATCGGCCTGCTTGTCGCGCTCGAGCGATCCGATGTCATCTTCCATCCCCAGTGCCGTCGCGCCGCCCAGCGTTGCCATCCGCAAGACGTCGGCCGCAGGCAGCGCGGCGGCATCATTCCCCGCCACTTTGGCGATGAGCGAAGCCAGGCGCGCCTCGCCGAACACGTCGAGACGATTGTTGCTCGCCGCGCCGTCGCTGCCAAGCGCGACGTTGACACCGGCGCGCTTCAATGCCGTGATCGGAGCGATTCCGCTGGCGAGCTTCAGATTCGACGTCGGGCAATGCACGACGTGACAGCGCTGCGCCGCGAGCAGCTCGATGTCGGCCGGATTCACATCGACGGCGTGAATCGCGATAAAGCCCGGACCGGTCGCCCCGAGGCGATGCAGCCGCTGCAGCGGTGCCAGGTGATGCTCGGCCAGACTCTTCGTCCGCTCGTCGCGCGTTTCCAGCAGGTGCGTTTGGATGGCGAGATCGAGTTGACGGGCGAAGGTGACGATCTTGGTCCACGTCGCGTCGGCGACGGTATAGGGCGCGTGCGGCGAGAGCGAAAACAGAAGCCGCGGCTCGTGCTTCCAGGCGTCGCGCGCCGCGAGTCCGACGTGCAGATAGCCATCGGCGTCGGCGGCGTAAGGCGTGGGGAAATCCAGGATGGGAAGCCCCAGCATCGCCCGCATGCCGCTGGCGCGATAGGCGCGCGCCGCGGCGTCGGGAAAAAAGTACATGTCGTTGCAGCAGGTGATTCCGCCCTGAAGCATCTCCGCTGCAGCAAGCAAGGTCCCGTCGTAGACGAAATCGGCATCGACAAAACGGCTTTCGCGGGGCCAGATCGATTGCTCGAGCCAGGCCTTGAGCGGCACGTCGTCAGCCACTCCGCGCAGCAAGGACATGGCCGCGTGGGTATGCGCGTTGACGAGCCCCGGCAGCAGAACGTGGGTCAGCAGCGCAACATGCTCGCGCGCCGTGTAGTCGCGCTCGGCAATCGCCGTCGGGACGATCGCAACGATTCGCCCTTCGCTTACCAGCAGCGAATGCAGATGCAGCAAACCCGCGGGCTCGATCGGCAACACCCAGCGCGCGTCGAGGCGCAATTCGACGTCTGTCATCGGCAGCAGAGCAGGGTTAAGCGCATGTTCGCGGAGGAACTCAAAAAAACCATGAAAAAGCCCCGCACGCGGCGGGGCTCTTTCGTCGAAAAGCGCCGCTTCAGCGCTGCATTTACCGCTTTGTGGCTTCGCCCTTGACTTCGACTTCGACGCGGCGGTTCGGCGCCAGACACACAATCAGTTCCTTCAGCGCCTTCTGGTTGCAGACAACGCCCGGAACCGGCTGTGTCTTGCCCATGCCCAGCGTCTCGATCTTGTCCCTCGCCACTCCGCGGCTTACCAAGTAGTCGCGAACCGTGTTGGCGCGGCGCTCGGACAGCTTCTGGTTGTACGCCTGGGTGCCGATACGGTCGGTGTGGCCGGTAACCAAGACCAACTCGAGCTTGGTGACATCCTTCAACCGGCTGATGACTTCGCTGTCGATCGCCGCTTTGCCTTCAGGCTTGAGGACCGCCTTGTCGAAATCGAACAAGGCCTTGGCTGCTAGCGTAATCTTCTGCACGCTCACGCCCGGGGGAGGCGGTGCAGGTGGCGGCGGAGCAGGCGGTGGTGCGGCTGCCGGAGCCGGTGGGGGCGGGGCCTTGGGGACTAGATCGGGATCGCACTCCACAATGGCCATCGCCGGAGTCCAGTAGCCGGTACGCCAGCACAGCGTGTCATTGACGCCGGGCTGGCCGCCGTAGGAGCCGCTTCGCCATAAGTTATTGGTAGGCGTGCCGTATCCGAACAAGACATATCCGCTGTTCTGCGGGTTTGCCTGGCCGAACGCCGCGGAGGCCAGCATGGCGGCAGTGGCGCCGGTCACGATGGTTGCAATCAGACGAAGTTTCATCACTTTCACCCCTTTGGCTTGAGTTGTTGAGGTTTGCTCGTTCATTTTCCGCTCGGCGGCAATGTCTTTTAGTAGCCGTTGAAAACAGCGACTTCCAGCCGACTATAGCATGGGGATTTTGCCACTGCCAAGCCGTATTTCGATTCTTGCAACAGGAAGTTGGAAGGTGTCGCAGCAATACAACGGTCATGATAAAATTGTTTGTTTTTCGCGCCTGCGCGTCCGGCGGCGACGGATGGCCCCCACAAGAAGATTCTGCCGTCCCCGCGCATACGTGCGCAAGCATGCCGCTTTGAAGCCTTTTAACCGATAAAGAGCGTCGTCCCGATGGAGCAGTTCGCCAAAGAAACCCTTCCCGTAAGCCTCGAAGCCGAAATGCGGCATTCCTATCTCGATTACGCCATGAGCGTGATCGTGGGCAGGGCCTTGCCCGATGTCCGCGACGGGCTGAAACCCGTACACCGCCGCGTGCTTTTTGCGATGCACGAGGCGAACACCGTCTGGAACCGGCCATACGTCAAGTGCGCCCGCGTGGTCGGTGACGTTCTCGGCAAGTATCACCCGCACGGCGACAGCGCGACCTACGAGGCGCTGGTACGCATGGTGCAGGATTTTTCGCTTCGCTATCCGCTTATCGATGGCCAGGGCAATTTTGGTTCAGTCGACGGTGACGCGGCGGCCGCGTATCGCTACACCGAATGCCGCCTGGAAAAGATTTCCGCGGAGATGCTGGCCGATATCGACAAGGAAACGGTCGATTTCGTGCCGAATTACGACGGCAAGGAGCTCGAGCCGACCGTTCTCCCGGCACGGATTCCCAATCTGCTGATCAACGGCTCGTCGGGCATCGCGGTGGGGATGGCGACCAATATTCCGCCGCACAACCTGACCGAGATCATCACCGCGTGTCTTGCGCTGCTCGACAACCCGGAGTTGACGGTCGACGAGTTGATCGAGCACGTTCCGGCGCCCGACTTTCCCACCGCCGGGATCATCTACGGCACCGAGGGCGTGCGCGAAGGCTATCGCACCGGCCGCGGACGGGTTGTGATCCGCGCCCGCACCCATATCGAGGACATCGATAAAGGCGGACGCCAGGCGATCATCGTCGACGAGCTTCCCTACCAGGTGAACAAGGCGACGCTGCTCACGCGCATCGGCGAGCTGGTACGCGAGAAAAAGCTCGACGGAATCTCCGACCTGCGCGATGAGTCCGACAAATCCGGCATGCGCGTGGTGATCGAGCTCAAGCGCGGCGAAGTCGCCGAGATCATCCTCAACAATCTGTTCAAGCTGACGCAGCTTCAGGACAGCTTTGGCATGAACATGGTGGCGCTGGTCGATGGCCAGCCCCGCGTGCTGAACCTCAGACAGTTTCTGCAGTTTTTCCTGCAGCATCGGCGAGAGGTCGTCGTCCGGCGCACTCGCTTCGAGCTCAGAAAGGCGCGCGACCGTGGCCACATTCTCGAAGGGCTTGCCGTCGCGTTATCCAACGTCGACGAGATCATCGCTCTCATAAAACGCGCGGCTACTCCGGCCGAAGCGAAGTCGGCGCTGATGGAGAAGATATGGCGCTCGGCGCTGGTCGAGGAAATGCTCGCTCGCGCCGCGGCGGATGCGGCGCGGCCCGCGGGACTCGCTCCCGAATATGGCTGGCAGTCGCGGTCAGGCTCGACAGCGGCCGGTTACAAGCTGTCGGACGCGCAGGCGCAGGCCATCCTCGAATTGCGCCTGCAGCGCCTGACCGGTCTCGAGCAGGAGAAGATCACCGGCGAGTATCGCGAGGTCATGGTGCAGATCGTCGACCTGCTCGACGTCCTCGCCAAACCGGAGCGCGTGACCAGCGTCGTTGCCGGCGAGCTTACATCGATCCGCGATCAATTTGGCGACAAGCGCCGCTCCGAGATCGTGGCGCAGGGTGTCGACCTGTCCCTCGAGGACTTGATCGCGCCCGAGGATATGATCGTGACCATGTCGCACGGCGGCTACATGAAGGCGCAGCCGGTTGCCGAATATCGTGCGCAGCGCCGCGGTGGCCGCGGCAAGCAGGCGACGGGCACCAAGGACGACGATTTCATCGACCGCCTCTTCAGCGCCAATACGCACGACTTCATTCTGTGCTTCTCCAATCGCGGGCGTGTGTACTGGCTCAAGGTCTACAACGTGCCGCAGGGAGGGCGCGCGTCGCGAGGCAAGCCGATCGTCAACCTCGTGCCGCTCCTCGAGCACGAGAAGATCACCGCCATCCTTCCGGTCAAGGAGTTCGTGCAGGACCGCTTCGTGTTCATGGCGACTGCCAAGGGCACGGTGAAAAAGACGCCGTTATCGGAATTCTCGCGGCCTCGTCCATCGGGCATCATCGCCGTCGATCTCGACGACGGGGATTTCCTGGTCGGTGCTCAGCTTACCGACGGCAAGCACGACGTGATGCTGTTCAGCTCCGGCGGCAAGGCAGTGCGTTTCGAGGAAACCGACGTGCGGCCGATGGGCCGCAACGCGCATGGCGTGCGTGGGATGAGCCTCGATCGCGGCCAGACGGTCATCAGCATGCTCGTCGCCGAAGACGAGGAGCAGTCGGTGCTGACGGCGACCGAAAATGGCTATGGCAAGCGGACACCCATCGTCGAGCACACGCGTCACGGCCGCGGCACCAAGGGCATGATCGCAATCCAGCAAACGACGCGCAATGGCCGCGTGGTCGCCGCCTCGCTGGTCCGTTCAGGCGATGAGGTCATGCTGATCTCGACCGGCGGGGTCCTCATCCGCACCAAGGTGTCGTCGATCCGCGAAATGAGCCGTTCGACGCAAGGCGTCACCCTCATCAACCTCGATCATGGTGAAAAACTTGCCGGCCTGGAGCGCGTGGTCGAGACCGAAGACGATGGCGAGGAAGAGCCGATATGACACTCAATGAAATGCCGCGGATCATGACCGAAGCGATGCGGGCCTCGATGCAGCTTGCCAGCCGGAGGCTCGGCCCGACGATCGAGGCCATGAGCCGCGAGATGCCCGCCAAGCTTGGTTCGGCACGACCGAAGTAAGCTGGGTGCATACGGCAGACTCTCAGTCGATGTCGCACCACTCGAGCGAGGAGATCAACCGGCGGCGCGATGCGATCGACGCACTCGATCGCGAGCTCTTGCGGCTGCTCAACGAACGCGCCGCGCACGCCAAAATCATCGGCTCGCTCAAGGGCGACTCCACCGCGTATCGTCCCGAGCGTGAAGCGCAGGTGCTGCGCGCGATCCAGATAGAGAATCGCGGACCGTTGTCCGAGGCTGCGGTGACAAGTGTGTTTCGCCAGATCATGTCGGCGTGTCTCGCGCTGGAGCAGCAGCTGCGCATTTCCTATCTCGGCCCGGCAGGGACCTTCAGCCACGCGGCGGTGACCAAGCATTTCGGAGATCTGGTGGACGCCGAACCGTGCGCGTCGATCGACGAGGTATTTCGCGCTGCCGAGGCAGGTCAGACCGACTATGCCATCGTGCCGGTCGAAAATTCGACCGAGGGCGTGGTCGGCCGAACGTTGGACCTGATGTATCAAACGCCGCTCACGATCGTCGGTGAAGTCAAGTTGCGCATCGGCCAGCATTTGCTCGTCAACCGCGCCGCAGGCACCACGCTTGACGACGTGACCCGCGTTTACTCACACGCCCAGTCGCTCTCGCAATGCGTGCTATGGCTGGCGCGGCACCTGCCCTCGGTCGCGCGCATTCCGGTCGCGAGCAATGCCGAGGCAGCGCGCATGGCCGCTGCCGAGCCTGGCGTGGCGGCGATCGCCGGCGACGCTGCCGCGGCGATCTACGGTCTCGACGTACTCGCTGCGCACATCGAGGACGAGCCCAACAACACGACGCGTTTCTGGGTTCTGGGCCGTCACGGCGCCGCACCATCCGGTCGCGATGAGACGTCGCTGGTGATGTCGGCGCACAACCGTCCGGGCGCCGTACATGCGCTGCTGGAGCCGCTGGCCAGACACGGCGTCAGCATGAGCCGGCTCGAATCCCGTCCGGCGCGCACCGGCCTTTGGGAATACCTGTTTTTCGTCGACCTCGAGGGCCATCAGGAAGACGGACCGGTTGCCGCCGCGCTGGCGGAGTTGCGTGAGCGCGCGCCATTCTTGAAGCTCCTCGGATCGTATCCCGCCGCAGTTTCGTGAGACGTCTATCGTGACTCGCCGACAGGCCGCACCCGCGAAAGATTCCGCCACCATGAGGGTCGGCGATCTGTCGGCGCTCTCGCCGGAGTACGTGCGCCGCATAGCGCCGTATGTGCCCGGCAAGCCGGTTGAGGAACTGGCGCGAGAGTACGGACTCGCCGAAAAGGACATCGTCAAGCTCGCGTCCAACGAGAATCCCCGAGGACCGAGCCCGCGCGTGCGCCAGGCCATCGCCGACGCGGTGGCGGGCATCACGCGATACCCGGACGGCAACGGGTTTGCGCTGAAGACGGCGCTTGCGACGCGCTTCTGCGTCGAGCGCGAGCAGGTCGTGCTCGGAAACGGCTCCAACGACATTCTGGAGCTTGCTACCCAGGCGTTTCTGCGGCCCGGCGACGAGGCGGTGTATTCGCAGCACGCGTTCGCGGTCTATCCGCTCGCGACGCAGGCGCGCGGCGCGACCGGGGTCACGGTTGCAGCGCGCGAGCTGGGCCACGATCTTGACGCGATGCGTGCCGCCATCACGCCACGCACGCGCATCGTGTTCGTTGCCAACCCGAACAATCCCACGGGCACGTGGCTGGCGCCGGGCCCGCTGAAATCATTCGTGGCCTCCGTGCCGGAGGATGTGCTGATCGTGCTCGACGAGGCCTACAACGAATATCTGCGGCCCACGCAGCAGTGCGACACCGCGTCGTGGATCGCCGAGCATCCGAACCTCGTCATATCGCGCACCTTTTCCAAGGCGTACGGTCTGGCCGGGTTGCGTGTCGGCTACGGTTTGATGGACATCGCGGTCGCCGACATGTTGAACCGCGTGCGGCAGCCATTCAACGTCAACTCGGTGGCGCAGGCCGCGGCCCTTGCGGCGCTTGCCGACGCCGCGTACGTGGCAGAAAGCGCTCGCCTGAACCTTGCCGGCCTCGAGCAACTGATGCGCGGCCTCGACGCGCTTGGCATCGGATACGTGCTGTCGCACGGAAATTTCCTGCTGGTCCGCATCGGCGATGCCGCCGAGGTCTACGACAAGCTGCTGCGCAAGGGCGTGATCGTGAGGCCGGTGGCGAACTACGGGTTGCCGGAGCATCTGCGGGTCACGGTCGGTCTGGAGGAGGAAAACAAGCGCTTTCTTTCCGCGCTAGGGGAGGCCGTTGGCAACGCCGGGCCGGGCGAAAGCTGACGCTGTGCGCGCCCCGGCGCTCGGCAAAGTGGTGGTCGTAGGCGTCGGGCTGATCGGAGGCTCCTTCGCGCTCGCGCTGAAAGCTGCGGGAGCGGCCGCGACCGTGGTCGGTGTCGGACGCGGCGCATCCAACCTGAACTTGGCGAGGAAGTTGGGTATCGCCGATCGGACGTGGACGCAAGATCAACGCTGGACCGACGAGCTCACTGACGCCGATCTCGTGTTGCTCGCCACACCGGTTGGCCAGATCCCCGAACTGCTTGCGGCAATCGCGCCCGCACTCGGTCGGGCGACGGTGGTCACCGACGCCGGCAGCACCAAGCAGGATGTCATCGCCGCGGCACGACGTTACCTCGGCGCCGCGTTGCCTTGTTTTGTGCCTGGCCATCCGATTGCCGGTAGCGAGCGCTCCGGCGCTGCGGCTGCATCGGAGACTCTCTTTCGCGGCAGGTCGGTGATCCTGACGCCTCTTCCCGAGACCACGGCCGACGCGCAGAAGCGGGTCGCCGACGCCTGGAACGCGTGCGGCGGCGTCGTGAATACGCTCGAGGCCGCACGCCACGATGCAATCTTCGCCGCCGTCAGTCACATGCCGCATGCGCTTGCCTTTGCGCTGGTCGCTCAATTGGCGCAGCGCGCTGACGCCGCCGATTATTTTCGATACGCAGCCACCGGCTTTCGCGACTTCACGCGCCTTGCCAGCAGCGATCCTGAAATGTGGCGCGACGTCTGCCTCGGCAACGCGACAGCGCTGCGGCGCGAACTTGCCGCCTACCGCTCCGAGCTCGACCGGCTGGATGCTCTGCTGCTCTCATCGGATGGCGATGGCCTGGGCGCGCTTTTCGAGCGCGCCCGCGACGCGCGCGACGCGTGGCTTGCCCGTCACCGCGACGACAGCGACTGAGTAGTGATTCGTCGGACCCAGCCTTGAATTATCTCGACCTTCAGCCGGTTGCCCGGATGACCGGCACCGTGCGATTACCGGGGTCGAAAAGTATTTCGAACCGTATTCTCCTGCTCGCGGCGCTGGCGCGAGGCGTTACGCGCATCGAAGGCTTGCTGGAGGCGGACGATGTCGATCGGATGCTCGAGGCGTTGCATGCACTGGGCATCCTGCTCGAGCGCGTGAAGGAGGAACGCGTGACCATCGTCCGCGGGGCCGCGGGTGAATTTCCGGTCAAGCGTGCCGCACTGTCCCTGGGCAATGCCGGTACCGCGTTCCGTCCGCTGACGGCGGCATTGGCGCTTTCCGGCGGCGACTACCAGCTCTCTGGAACGCAGCGCATGCACGAGCGCCCCATCTCGGATCTGGTCGACGCGCTGCGGACGATGGGAGCGGATGTTCGCTACACAGCAGCGGAGGGTTACCCTCCTCTGGCCATAGGTCCTGGTGTCGTCCCGACCGGGAGCGCAATGACATCGCCGGTCGCCATTCGCGGCGACGTATCGAGTCAGTTCGTGAGCGCGCTGTTGATGGCACTGCCGCTCGCTGCCACCGATGTCACGCTCGAAGTAAAAGGTGAGTTGATCTCCAAGCCGTATGTCGAGATCACGCTAAACCTGATGCGCCGCTTCGGCGTCGACGTCGAGCGCGACGGCTGGAGCCGTTTCATGATTCCCGCACACGCGCGATATGTGAGCCCGGGAACCATCGTGGTCGAGGGTGATGCTTCGTCGGCGTCGTATTTTCTGGCCGCCGGCGCGGTGGGTGGCGGTCCGGTAAGGGTCATTGGCGTCGGCACCAAGAGCATTCAGGGCGACGTTCGCTTCGCCGACGTATTGGCCGCGATGGGTGCGTCGGTCGACAGCGGCGAGGATTGGATCGAAGTGCGCCGACGCGATCGACTGAAGGGCATCGACGCCGACTTCAACATGATCCCGGATGCGGCGATGACCGCGGCCGTCGTGGCATTGTTTGCCGAAGGCCCGACGACGCTGCGCAACATCGCCAGCTGGCGAGTCAAGGAGACCGACCGCATCGCCGCGATGGCGACCGAGCTTTCCAAGCTGGGGGCGGTCGTCGACCAGGGTCGGGATTGGTTGCGCATCGTCCCTCCGGCGAAGCTGCGGGCGGCCACGATCGACACCTACGACGACCATCGGATGGCCATGTGCTTCTCGCTGGCTGCGCTGGGTGGCGTTGCGGTCCGCATCAACGATCCGCAATGCGTGAGCAAGACTTTTCCCGATTATTTCGCAGCGTTTGCCAAGCTTGCGGCATGACCGGCCCGCGTCACCATCAGCGTAGCTGCCGGCAGGAAAAAACGCGGTGACGCCGCCGCCTGTGATTGCCATCGACGGGCCCGCCGCGTCCGGCAAGGGCACGGTGGCGCAGGGCGTCGCGGCGGCGCTTCGGCTGCATTACCTGGACAGTGGTTCGCTCTATCGCCTCGTCGCGCTCAAGGCCTCGCGCGAAGGTATCCCCGCGAACGACGAAGCTCGGCTTGCGGCCCTGGCCCGCTCGCTCGAGGTCGCGTTCGACAAGCGTCGGATACGCCTTGAAGGCCTGGACGTGACCGAGGAGCTCCGCGGCGAGCCGGTAAGCGCTGCCGCGTCGCGCATCGCGGTCCTGGCAGCGGTGCGATTGGCGCTGCTGTCACGTCAGCGCTCGTTCCGACGCCCGCCCGGACTGGTCGCCGACGGGAGGGACATGGGAACGGTCGTGTTCCCGGACGCCGCCCTCAAAATTTACCTTATGGCCAGCGCCGAGGTCCGGGCGGAGCGCCGTTATAAGCAGTTGATCGAAAAAGGAAACTCGGTTACACTCGCGGGTCTTTTGCTCGACATCCGGGAGCGCGACGCGCGCGACAGTACCCGTGCGGCTGCGCCGCTCAAGGCCGCCGCCGACGCGTTGATCCTGGATACGACTGACATGACGATCGACGCGAGCATTGCCTTCGTTCTCGAGCGCGCGAAGGCGGTGATCACGCCGACCAGAGCTTAGTCCGCAAACGCCCAAGGAGCTGGCCGGGCGTTCGCGTCAATAAGTGGCCAATCAATGGCCAATGAGTGGCCAATGAGTGGCCGACAAGGGCCGCCAGCCGGACGTCAGCAGGGCTGTCCGAATGGCGGAGTTGATTAACAGACCCGTTCCCGCGCCCCAGGCGACGGACGAACCGATAGGAAACAAACGCATATGGCAACCGCCACCACCATCACCAACGACCCAGTCCCACCGCAGGAAAATTTCGCCGCCTTGTTCGAGGAGTCCCTCGCGCGGCAGGAAATGCGGCAGGGCGAGCTGATTACCGCCGAAGTGACCCGCGTCGATTACAACATTGTCGTCGTCAACGCCGGACTCAAGTCCGAAAGTTTCATCCCGATCGAAGAATTCAAGAACGACCAAGGCGTCGTCGAAGTCAAGGCCGGCGACTTCGTCACCGTTGCCATCGAGAGCCTCGAAGACGGTTACGGCGAGACACGCCTGTCGCGCGACAAGGCGAAACGTCTCAAGGCCTGGCACGACCTCGAAGCCGCGATGGAGCAGGGCACCGTGGTGTCCGGCCTGGTGACCGGCAAGGTCAAGGGCGGCCTGACCGTGATGGTCAACGGCATCCGAGCGTTTCTGCCCGGCTCGTTGGTCGATATCCGTCCGGTCAAGGACACCTCGCCATTCGAGGGCAAGGCGCTCGACTTCAAGGTCATCAAGCTCGATCGTAAACGCAACAATGTCGTCGTCTCCCGTCGTGCCGTGCTCGAGGCGAGCCTTGGCGCAGAACGCGATGAGCTGCTCAAGACCTTGCAGGAAGGCGCGATCGTCAAGGGCATCGTCAAGAACATCACCGATTACGGCGCGTTCGTCGACCTGGGCGGCATCGACGGTCTGCTGCACATCACCGATCTAGCGTGGCGACGCGTCAAGCATCCTTCGGAAGTGCTGGCGGTCGGCGACGAAGTGACAGCCAAGGTGCTCAAGTTCGACCAGGAAAAGAACCGCGTGTCGCTGGGCATGAAACAGCTTGGCGAGGATCCGTGGGTCGGCCTGTCGCGACGCTATCCGACGGGGACGCGCTTGTTCGGCAAGGTCACCAACCTCACCGATTACGGTGCGTTCGTCGAGATCGAGCAGGGCATCGAGGGGCTGGTTCACGTTTCCGAGATGGACTGGACCAACAAGAACATCCACCCGACCAAGGTAGTGCAGCTCGGCGACGAGGTCGAGGTCATGATCCTCGAAATCGACGAAGAGCGCCGCCGCATCTCGCTCGGGATGAAGCAGTGCATGCCCAATCCCTGGGAAGACTTTTCGATGAATCACAAGAAGGGCGACAAGGTGAAGGGACTCATCAAGTCGATCACCGACTTCGGCGTGTTCATCGGTCTTCCGGGCGGCATCGACGGCCTGGTACACCTGTCGGATCTGTCGTGGTCGCTGCCGGGGGAAGCCGCGGTGCGCGATTACAAGAAGGGACAGGAAATCGAGGCGGTCGTGCTTGCAATCGACGTCGAGCGTGAGCGTATCTCGCTCGGCATCAAGCAGATGGATGGCGACCCGTTCTCCAACTTCGTCGCCACACACGATAAGGGAACCGTGGTGACCGGCAGCGTCAAGTCGCTCGACGCCAAGGGGGCGGTCATCACGCTCGATGGCGAAGTGGAAGGCTACCTTCGCGCTTCCGAAGTCGCGCGCGATCGCGTCGAGGATATTCGTTCGCATCTGAAGGAGGGCGACTCGGTGACGGCGATGATCATCAACATCGATCGCAAGAACCGTTCGATCAATTTGTCGATCAAGGCGAAGGACAATGCCGACGAATCCGAGGCGATGCAGCGGATCACCGTCGAAAACTCCGGAACCAGCGCCGGCACGACCAATCTGGGCGCGCTGCTCAAGGCCAAACTCGACAACAAGAATCAAGGGTAAGCGAGCCCGTGATGACCAAATCGGAACTGATCGACCGCTTGGCGGCGCAGTTTCCGCAACTGGTGGCCAAGGATGCCGAACTCGCAGTCAAGATGATCCTCGATGCCATGGCGGAGAGCCTGGCGAAGGGCGAGAGAATCGAGATTCGCGGATTCGGCAGCTTCGGGCTCAACTACCGGCCGCCGCGGACGGGGCGCAATCCGAAGTCCGGCGAGCGGGTGCAGGTGCCCGAGAAGCACGTCCCGCACTTCAAGGCCGGTAAGGAACTGCGGGAGCGCGTCGATTTCAAGGAACTCAAGAAAGGCTGATGAAATCCGTTGCCGGGCGGCATTGTCAATCGCGATAGTGCCGCCCGTTCTATTGGATCCGCCGCATGAACGTCGCTCGCTGGATCGTCGGCACTGTAGTCTTCCTCCTGCTGCTGTTGCTTTCACTGCAGAACGCTGAGCTGGTCACCGTCCGCTTTTATCACTGGTTCTCCTGGCAGGCGCCGCTCATATTTCTGCTGCTGATCGCGTTCGCCGGCGGCGCCGTCGCGGGACTTCTGGCCGGACTCGCGCGTACGACCCGTCTCAAGCGGCAGGTGACGCGCTTGCGGCGCGAGCATGCACTGCGTCATCCGAAAGACGCGCCTTCTGCCGACGCCGCATAAGCGAAGCGGTGGACCCTTAGATCCATGGACTTTGAGCTCTGGTGGCTGCTTCCCATCCCGGCGCTGTTTTTCGCCATGGGATGGATCGCCGCGCGCATCGACATCAAGCATCTCTTGCGCGAGTCGCGGGCGTTGCCGCTTTCGTATTTCCGGGGCCTCAACTTCCTGCTCAACGAGCAGCCGGACAAGGCCATCGAGTCGTTCATCGAAGTGGTCAAGGTCGACCCGCAGACTATCGACCTTCACTTTGCGCTGGGTAATCTCTTTCGCCGCCAGGGCGAGATCGATCGCGCCATACGCATGCATCAGAATCTCCTCGACCGGCCGGATCTGCCCGCGGACAAGCGCCAGACGGCGGTGTTCGAGCTCGCTCAGGATTTCCACCGCGCGGGTTTGCTCGACCGCGCGGAGGAGCTGTTCTCCAGGCTCGATGGCGGCCCATTCGCGGTTCAGGCGTTGGGATTCCTGCTCCAGATCTACGAACAGGAGAAGGATTGGCAGAAAGCGATTGCGACCACCAAGCGCATGGAGGCGCTGGCCAAGCGGCCGTACTTCAAGGAGATCGCGCACTATTATTGCGAGCTCGCGCAGAACGCTCTGCTGCGTTCACAGTTCGACGACGCGCGGCAGTTCATCGAGCAGGCGCTCGCCGAATACAAGCTCTGCGCGCGCGCGGCGATGCTGCTGGGCGATGTCGAGGTGCAGCGCGGAGACTATGGCGCCGCGATCGCGGCGTGGCAGCGCATCGAATCACAGAATCCGGCCTTTCTGGGACTGGTCGCCGACCGCCTCGCCGACGCCTACCGAAGAATCGGCGACGTCGCGCAGGGCATTCGGGTGCTGCGCAATTATGAGGACCAATATCCTTCGCTCGATTCGCTGACGGCGCTTTTCAATCAGATTCTCGCGCACGAGGGTTCGGAATCGGCAACGCAGCTCATCAAGGACGAGCTTGCGCGCAATCCGACGCTGCTCGGGCTCGACAAGCTGCTCGAGGCGCAGCTTATGGCCGCGCCGGCGGACCGGCGCCACGACCTCGAACTGGTGAAGGGTCTCGTCGGCCAGCACATCAAGCGGCTCGGCATGTATCGCTGCGAGAACTGTGGCTTTCGCGCCAAGCAATACTATTGGCGTTGCCCCGGCTGCGGAAAGTGGGAAACCTATTCGCCGCGGCGCACCGAATCACCGGACGGATTCGCGTAAATTGGCGGTTACCAGAGTCAGGACTTCCGAAGAACTATCGAACGAATTTCTGACTCGATACACTAGGAGACAGCACATGATCGCTCAAACGCCGCGGGTCATCGTTCCGCTCGACTTTCCCGACATGCTCTCGGCGTTCGGTTTGGCGGCACGGCTCGATCCTCGAAAGTGCGCGGTCAAGGTTGGCAAGGAGCTGTTCACCGCGGCCGAGGCAGGCCTGGTGCGCGAGCTGGTTCGTCGCGGGTTTCTGGTCTTTCTCGACCTTAAATTTCACGACATTCCGAACACCGTTGCGCAGGCCTGCGCCGCGGCTACGCGAATGGGCGTGTGGATGATCGACGTCCACGCCATGGGTGGACCGGCGATGATGCGGGCGTCGCGACAGGCGGTGAGAGAGACCTCGGCGGAAATGGGACGCGCCGCGCCGCTGCTGATTGCGGTGACGGTGCTGACCAGTCTCGCCGCCGAGGATCTTGTAGCGGTGGGCATGACAGGCTCGATCGACGAACAGGTATTGCGGCTGGCGCGCCTGGCGCAGGAAAACGGGCTCGACGGGGTGGTCTGCTCGGCGCAGGAGGCGGCCGCGCTGCGCGCGGCGTGCGGGAGCAAATTCAAGCTGGTGACTCCCGGCATCCGCCCGGCCGGCGCCGCGCTCAACGATCAGGCGCGGGTCATGACCCCCGAGGCGGCCATCGCCGCCGGCGCGGATTATCTGGTGATCGGGCGGCCGATTACCGGCGCTTCCGATCCGCTGGCTGCGCTCGACGCTATCAACGCTTCCATCGGTGCCGACGCGAAAGTACCGGCTTGAAGATAACGATGATCGGGACCGGCTATGTCGGTCTCGTCACCGGTACCTGCTTCGCCGAGGTCGGCAACGATGTCATATGCCTTGACGTCGATGCCGGCAAGATCGAGAACCTCAAGCGCGGCGGCGTCCCGATACACGAGCCGGGTCTGCACGACATGGTTCGGCGCAACGTTGCCGGCGGCCGCCTGCGGTTCACCACCGATATCGACGTGGCCGTTACCCACGGAACGCTGCAGTTCATCGCGGTCGGCACCCCGCCCGACGAAGACGGCTCCGCCGACATGCAGTACGTGATCGCGGCCGCGCGCAACATCGGTTCGCGGATGGTCGACTTCAAGGTGATCGTGGACAAGTCGACGGTGCCGGTCGGCACCGCGGATCGCGTCCGCGCGGCCATCGCCGACGAGCTCGCGCGTCGCCGCGTGGACCTGTCGTTCGCGGTTGCGTCGAACCCCGAGTTTCTCAAGGAAGGCGCGGCGGTCGAGGATTTCATGAAACCGGACAGAGTAGTCATCGGCTCCGATGACGAGCGGGCGATCGGCTTGTTGCGGGCGGTCTACGCGCCGTTCCAGCGCAATCACGAGCGGCTGCTGGTGATGGATGTTCGTTCCGCGGAGCTGACCAAGTACGCAGCCAACGCGATGCTGGCGACACGAATCTCGCTTATGAACGAATTGGCCAATCTTGCCGACGCGCTTGGCGCCGACATCGAGCACGTCAGAAGAGGCATCGGCTCCGATCCGCGCATCGGTTATCGCTTCCTCTATCCGGGAGCCGGCTATGGCGGCTCGTGTTTCCCCAAGGACGTGAAAGCGCTGCAGGTGACCGCAGGGCACCACGGTCGCCCGCTCAAGATTCTCGCCGCGGTCGAGGCTGTGAACGACGCCCAAAAAAAACGGCTGCTCGAGAAAATCACGCAACGATTTGGCCCCGACCTCGCCAACAAGACGTTCGCCGTCTGGGGGCTCGCATTCAAGGCCAACACCGATGACATGCGCGAAGCGCCGTCGCAAACCGTTGTCCGTGGCCTGCTCGATCGGGGCGCGAGCGTCATCGCCTACGATCCGGTGGCGATGGACGAGGCCAGGCGCGTCTTCGGCACCACGGCGCGACTTGCGTACGCCGCCTCACCCATGGACGCGGTTGCGGGCGCGGACGCGCTGGTCGTCGTGACCGAGTGGCAGGAGTTTCGCAGTCCTGATTTCGGTGAGCTGCGGCATACGCTGCGACAGCCGCTTCTTTTCGACGGCCGCAATCTCTTCGATCCTAAAGAGGTGCGTGCTGCCGGCTTGGAATATTTCGGCATCGGCCGGCCGTAGCGGCCTCATGCAACGCGCAGCGCGTATCCTCCCTGCTTGCTCAGCAATGGCAGCCTGATGTCTATCCGCGGATTCTCCGACTTCCGTACCGCGATCACGACGACGCGGGTGCTGGTGGTGGGCGACGTGATGCTCGACCGCTACTGGTTTGGCGACGTCGAACGCATTTCGCCCGAAGCGCCAGTGCCGGTCGTTCGAATCTCGCGCAGCGAAGAACGTCCGGGTGGCGCGGCGAATGTGGCGCGTAACGTCGCGGCGCTTGGCGCCAAAGCAACGCTGATCAGCGTCATCGGCGACGACGAGCCGGGACGCTCGCTGGAGCGCCTCCTCGGCGAGGAGCACGTGCGCACCTCGTTTCACCGCGACGCGAGGCTGCCGACGACGGTCAAGCTGCGGGTGATTGCGCGCCAGCAGCAATTGCTGCGCATCGACTTCGAGACGCTTCCTTCGCACGAGATTCTTGCCTCCAAGCTTGCCGATTACGAGCGGACGCTTCCCGAATTCGACGTGATCGTTCTGTCCGATTACGGCAAAGGCGGGCTTGCGCACATCGCGCGAATGATTGAGCAGGCCCGTGCGCGCGGAACTCCGGCGCTGATCGACCCCAAAGGCGAGGATTGGCTGCGCTATCGAGGGGCGACGATTCTGACGCCCAATCGCACGGAATTCCGTCAGGTCGCGGGTGCCTGGAACACGGAAGCGGAGCTTGCCACTAAAGCCCAGACCTTGCGCGCTGAGCTTGGCCTGGAAGCGCTGTTGATCACCCGCGCCGAGGAAGGCATGTCGCTTTTTACCGACGCCGGCGCGCAGCATATTCCAGCGGTCGCGCGCGAAGTCTATGACGTCTCGGGCGCGGGCGACACAGTGATCGCGACGCTTGCCACGCTGATCGGGGCGCGTGCGGATATTTCCAGCGCGGTCAGGATCGCCAATCGCGCCGCCGGCGTTGTGGTCGGCAAGCTCGGCACCGCGGTCGTCCAACCGGACGAGCTCGCTTAAGGTATGCGCGACGGGCTGCGCCGACGCTGACGTCCGATGGCCAAAGCAAAGACCGCCTATGCCTGCACCGAGTGCGGGGGCACGAGCAGCAAGTGGCAGGGCCAATGTCCGCATTGCGGCGTCTGGAATACCCTGGTTGAAACGATCGCGGCAACGCCGGCGTCGCGCTTCCAGGCGCTCGCCGGAGGCGCGAATGTGGTCCGAGCGCTGTCCAGCGTCGATGCCAGCGACAGTCCGCGCGCGCCGACCGGGATCGAGGAATTCGACCGGGTCTTAGGCGGTGGCCTCGTTCCCGGCGGCGTGATCCTGCTGGGAGGCGACCCTGGCATCGGCAAGTCCACGCTGCTGTTGCAGGCCATGGCCTCGATCGGCGTTTCGCGCCGGGCCTTGTACGTCACCGGTGAGGAATCCGCCGATCAGATCGCGTTGCG
This sequence comes from Casimicrobiaceae bacterium, assembly GCA_035568975.1. GTDB lineage: Bacteria > Pseudomonadota > Gammaproteobacteria > Burkholderiales > Casimicrobiaceae > PALSA-1003. The sequence goes on along the minus strand of DATMNH010000248.1, from coordinate 5,953 downwards.
CGCGCAGCGCCTGGGGCTGGTCAACGCCGCGGTCGAGCTTCTGGCCGAGGTCCAGCTCGAGGCAATCGTCGGCGCGATTCGTACCCAGCGGCCGGACGTCGTCGTGATCGATTCGATCCAGACCGTCTACACCGAAGCGCTCGAGTCGGCACCGGGCAGCGTTGCGCAAGTCAGGGAGTGTGCGGCACAACTGACCAGACTTGCCAAGCAAACCGGCATCACGATCCTCCTGGTCGGCCACGTGACCAAGGAGGGCGCGATTGCGGGTCCACGCGTGCTCGAGCACATTGTCGACACGGTTCTCTATTTCGAAGGCGACACCCACTCCAGCTTTCGCCTGGTGCGCGCGATCAAGAACCGCTTCGGTGCGGCCAACGAGCTTGGCGTGTTCGCGATGACCGAGCGTGGATTGAAGGGCGTCGCGAATCCTTCGGCGCTGTTTCTGTCGCAGCACGGCAAGGCGGTGCCGGGAAGTTGCGTGCTTGCGACGCTGGAGGGCTCGCGACCCTTGCTGGTCGAAGTCCAGGCGCTGGTCGACCCGGTACAGGGCGCGCTTGCCAGGCGGGTGGCGGTGGGCTTGGATCCGCAGCGACTGGCGTTGCTTCTTGCCGTCCTACATCGCCACGGCGGCGTCGAAACCGCGGGACAAGACGTATTCGTCAATGCAGTCGGCGGGGTGCGGATCGGGGAGCCCGCGGCCGACTTGGCCATCTCTATGGCTGTCTATTCTTCGCTTAAGAACACAGCGTTAGATAGTAAATCTCTTGTGTTTGGCGAGGTGGGTCTGGCCGGAGAAATCAGGCCTGTACAGCGCGGTCAGGAGCGGTTGCGCGAAGCGGCAAAGCTGGGATTCCATCGCGCCATCATCCCGGCGGCAAACAAGCCCAAGCAGCGCGTCGAGGGCATGGAGATCGTCGCCGTCGAACGCATCGACGAGGCACTGGATCACCTGCGCGGGTAAGGACCATGGTCCTTCTCGTTGACGATCGCCCTGCGAAGATGTGCAATAGACCTGCGCGCCGTCGGTGCGCGGTTGGCGGCCCATGGAGGCTTGGGTCGGAGAGCGTCAATATCGATCGTCGGATCACTTCACAGGAGCACAGATCATGGCCAGGAAATCGTCGACCAAACCTACCGCCGCCCAACGTTCCGCGACCAGAAAGCCGCGTGCCAAGGCGTCGCCGGCGTCTGCCAAAGGAGCGGGATTTGCGACATCAAGCCGCACCGATTTTGGCGACATGGCAAAAATGGCCCGTGCGATGACCCCCGAGCAGGCGTTCGAGCTTTACAAGACGAATGCCAAGCTGGCGCTGGATGTCATCAACACGGCGATCGAGAACACGTCGAAGCTGCGCAAGCTGCAGTTCGCAGGGGAAGAGCAGTCACGCTCGATGCAACAAAAAGCCATCCGGCATGCGGCGGAAGCCCACGACCCGCAGTCGCTGGTCGCTGCCGGTCAAAGCGTGACCCAGGAAGCGGTCGAAAAAGCGATGCAGTATTGGGGCGAGATGTTCTCGATGATCGTCGAAATGCAAAAGCGCCTGTTCGCGCTGATGGAAGATCAGATGAGCGGCATGCCCGGCGCGAAGGAAGCCAAGGCGGTGATGGCGATGATGCCCGACTTGAAGCAGGCGCAGAATCTGGTGAACGCGATGCAGGGCGTCATGGCGTCCGGCGGACCGGCGTTTTCCTCGATGCAGCGGGTCATGGGCGATTTCGCGCGGATGGCACAGCAATCGATGCCCGGCGGCAAACGATGAGCTGCGCTTGGCGCCGGGTCTGCGCGTCAGGCGCAGCGCGGTAGGGCTTGTCGGAGAAGATCGTCTTTCGTCGCGGTAGTGGCGCGGGTCGGTAACGACCCGGCGATTTCCCGCGGAGAACCGCACGAAGGCGAATCCACTGCCGTGATCGACGTGCCCCGGATGCCGATCGGGATGCATCCGGGCAGGCATGCGAGCAGGGCGCAACACATCAGTTTTTTCATCGACTGCTCGGCAATACGGCCGGATCCCGTCCGTTGAAGGGGCGGCTGTGCGTCGCTCGACGCCAGCTCGAGTTCATTTTGCGCTCAAGCGGGCGGCGATGCTTGAATTTCGAATCGGCTGTCGCGCCGGGGTGCTTGTCAACGGTATGCGGCGTACATCGGGTTTGATCGACCGGCGCACGGACCTCGGGCCTTGCGTGGCACTCAACCGTCGTAGCCGACCCGCTTGAACATTGCCTTGCTGATCGACTGGCGCAGCTGCAGGAACTCCGCCCACGGGTCGGACTTGAGCCCCGATAGTCGTGGCGGGATGGTGCGCAGATTGAAGTGATCGAAGCGCACGTCCTCGGTCAGCTCGTCCCAGCCGATGGGCGTTGCCACCGGCGCATTCGCCCTGGCGCGCAGCGAATAGGGCGCGATCGCGGTCGCTCCTGACGCGTTGCGCAAATAGTCGAGAAAGATTTTCCCTTTGCGCCGCGTCTTGGACATGACCGCGATAAAGCGGTCGGGAAACGTTCGGGCCATCAAATCCGCGATGGCCTTGGTGAATCCTTTCGCTTGCTCCCAATCGAGCGCGGCGCGAATCGGCACCACGACGTGCAGTCCCTTGCCGCCGGTGGTCTTGAGAAATCCGGTGAGTCCCAGGTCGCCGAGAAGGGTGCGTAATACGCCAACCGCCGCAACGAGCTCGTCCCATTCGACGGCGTCGTCAGGATCGAAATCGAATATGAGCCGATCCGGTCGATCGAGGCGAGGTTTGCGCGATCCCCACGGATGGAGTTCGAGCACGCCCCATTGAACCAGCGCGACCAGCGCCGACAGCGAGTTGGCCGCCATATACGTTGCCTTGCCGCGACCCTCCGGAACCACCACCCGCGCCACTGCCTGGTTGACACTCTTGGACTCGTGTTTCTGGTAGAAGCATTCGCCGTTCCAGCCATCGGGGCAACGCACCAGACTCAACGGCCGCTCCTGCAGGTGAGGCAGTATCCACTCGCCGATTTTTTCGTAATAGAGAGCAAGGTCCCGCTTCGCGAGCTTGGATTCGGGATACAGCAATTTGTCCGGGTGCGACAGCTTCACGCCGGCGACGGTGTCGAAGATAGCGGCTGAGGTTTTCATTTTCGCGGAGTTGCCGCGGGCCGCCTTGTACCGGGACGGGCGTTCGGGCTTGGTCGCAGGCTCCGCAGGCTCGGTGGCATCCTGGCGGGCTTCCTCTCTCCTTCCTGCACCGGGCGTTCTCGAACGACGTCGGCCGCGTTCTTGTCTTCCCGCAGGCCCTGGAAAGACGGATGGCGCAAGGTACCGTCCTCGGTCCACTCGGTGAATGAAATTTCGGCAACCAGCCGCGGCTTGACCCAATGCACACCCCTGGCCTCGAAACCGCGCGGCGGATTCACGAATGGGGTGGAGCTTCGCACCAGGCCATCGAGCTTGCGTCGCAGCGACGCCAGCATCTTATCGTTGAATCCGGTTCCCACCTTGCCCGAATAGCGCAATTTTCCACCCGGCTCGTATACGCCCAGGAGCAAGGCGCCGAAGCCGTTGCGGCTTCCTTGCGGATCGGTAAAGCCGCCAATGACCATTTCCTGCCGTTGCTCGCACTTGACCTTGACCCAATCGCGGGTGCGTACTCCTCCTCGGTAAGTCGAGTCGGCGCGCTTGGACACCGCGCCTTCCAGTCGCAACGCGCATGCCTGCTTGAAAAACTCCTCGCCGGACCCGGGGATGTCGACGCTGAAACGTAAATGGCTCGCTTTTGCCGGTATCAGGGTGCGCAACAGGCGTTTTCGATCGCTTAAGCTCACCCCTCGGAGGTCGTAGCCGTCGAGGTAGAGCACATCGAACACGAAATAGACGAGCTGCTCGCCAGCCGGATCGGACAGCGCGTTTTGCAGCGCCTGAAAACTCGTCCGCCCGCGATCGTCGACGACGGTGACTTCGCCGTCGAGCCACGCAGACTTGAGGCCGAGTTTGCCGACCGCGTCGGCGATGCGGCCAAGCGCACCGGTCCACTCCTTGCCGTTGCGCGAAAATATCGTGACCTTGCCTTTGTCGATCCGGCATAGCATCCGGTAGCCATCGTATTTGACTTCGTGCAGCCATTGGTCGCCCCGCGGGATTTCGTCGACCAGCGTCGCGAGCATCGGCGAAAGCGAGGTCGGCAGCTTGGCGACTCGCGCACCGACAATCGCCGACGGGCCCGCTGCGCTCTTCCGGGTTTTCACCGGCGACAACGTGTCGTTGCTCACCGCGCCCGCGCGGACGTTGGCCGCCACCGACTTGTTGGAATGCCAGACGTGCTCCCGCTGCTCGGCAAGATCCTCGAGACTGCGTCCCGAGAGCACGCTTTCCGGCGCATCGTCGACGATGCGAGCGTCGGCGCCGCGCTGTGCGAAAGAATCGTTTTCCTTGATCAGCAACCAAGCCTTGTCGCCGCTCTTGCCGCCGTACTTGCTGCCATGGGTCTTCACCAGCGTCCAGCCGCCCTTGAGCTTCTCGCCGTCGAGCTCGAACTTGAGATGACCCTTGGCATAGCCCGCGACCGGGTCGCCTTTCGGTATCCACGTTCCGCGATCCCACAGCAGTACCGTGCCGCCACCGTATTGCTTCGCGGGAATGGTGCCTTCGAAAGACCCGTATTCGATCGGGTGGTCTTCGACATGCATTGCCAGGCGCTTGTCGGCGGGGTCGAGGCTGGGACCCTTGGGGACCGCCCAGCTCAGCAGCACTCCGTTGAGTTCCAGGCGGAAATCGTAGTGGAGATGGCTGGCGGCGTGCTTCTGGATAACGAATGACAAGGCCCTGTGTGGGCCCGGGGCGACGCGCCCGCGCGGCTCCGGGGTGATCTTGAAGTCGCGCTTTTCACGGTACCGTTCCAGCGCCATGGCGCGCTCCGCTTGTGGGTTTCGAAGTCCGCCTTGGTCAGTCCGCTCTGACTCAAGCGCGCTTGCGCCTGGCCGGCGCCTTGGCCGAGCCGCGAACCGAGGTGACGACGCGCAGCGCAGTTTTAGCGCTCGCTTCCGTCCCGGGAGAACGTCTCCGGTCGGCCGCTTTACGCCGTGAACCTCCATTGTCGAGGCTTTGCTTGAGCAGCGCCGCCAGGTCGATCACCTGTGCGGAACGCGGCGCTTTGGTTTCCTCGGTGTCGGGCTCGGTGATCTGCTTGGTTTCGCCCTTCTTGATTTTCTCGTGGATTCGCCGCATCAAGTCCTGGTGATAAGTGTCCTTGAAATCGCTGGCTTTCCAGTGTTCGGTCATGTCGTCGATCAGCCGCTTGGCCAGATCGACCTCCTTGCTCGTGACGTGTGCTCCTTTCAGACCCTCTTCCGGCAACGCGAAATCCTTGGTCGGGCGCAGCTCGTCGGCATAGCGCAGTGTGTTGAGCATCAGAATCTTGCCCACCGGCACAACCACGGCGAGGTGCTGCGCCGTGCGTATGACGACCTGAGCGACAGCAACGCGGCCGGTTGAGCGCAGCGTTTCTCGTAGCAGCGCATAAACCTTTTGCCCACGCTCCATCGGAACGAGATAGTAAGGAGTATCGAAATATTGCGGCGGAATCTCACCCGCCGGAACGAACGCCTCGATATCGATCGTTTGCGAGGCCTTGACGTTTGCGCGCCGGAAATCCTCGTCGGAGAGCACCACGTACTGATCCTTCTCGTACTCGTAGCCCTTGACGACGTTGTTCCAGTCGACTTCCTTGCCGCTCTTCTTGCTGTAGCGTTTGTATCCCACGGGCGAGAAATCGCGCCTGTCGAGCATCGAGAACTTGAATTCCTTGCGCTCTTCAGCGGGATGGAGCTCGACCGGGATATGCACCAGGCCGAAGGTAATGGCACCTTTCCACAGGGCGCGCGCCATGGCTATGCCCTTTCTTTGGGTTGTTCTATTTCGACGGTGACGCATTCGACGCAAAGGCCGAACGCAGTAGCGCGTACGATGAGCGCGCCACAGCCGTAGCAC
>DATMNH010000247.1:0-6805 GCA_035568975.1 Casimicrobiaceae bacterium | reverse complement strand
TCGCTTGGTGTGATCAGCATTTCGATGATCCGCTGCCCGGGCAGTCGGTGCGGGCGAGCAGGAAGGCGAGCGACGCGCCCAGCGGCAGTGCGACGAAAGGAAATGACGATCACTCCAGCTTGACGAGCTCCTCTTTCACTTCGCTGGCTGTGAGCGGGAAGTATGCGGAGTACAGGATTGGCTCCTGGCCCTGGCGGCTCAGGATGTAGCGCAAGAACTCCTTGACCTGGGGCTGCAGCGACTCGCCAGGCTTGCGGTTCAGGCGGATGTACATGTAGCGTGTAAGCGGATAGCGCCCGCTTGAGGCATTCTCGGCATTGCCTTCATAAAAGGACCCGCTGTCCCGTGCGGCGACGGACAGTGTCTTGAGGCCGGGGCCGCCCTCTTCAAATCCCCCGAAGCCAATCGCGCCTGGATCGCGCGCGATAGCCAGGGCGGTATCGGCAATAGAACCCTCGTGCACTTCGCCGCTCCACGCGCCACCTTTGAGCACCATTATTTGCATCGACATTGCATTCGGCGCGACGAGCGGAGGCGTGTAGATCGTCACCGGCCGATCTGTCCACTGGCCCGTCAGACCGAGCTGGCCCCAACGCGTGATGGACTGTGGACGCCCCAGGATCGCGGCCAGTTGCGGCAGCGTTATCTGCGCGAGTGGATTGCTTGCGTTGACGAAAATCGCCTGCGCAGTCGTGCGCTGCGGCGTGTTGAACCCGCCGCGCGCGACACGAATCTCCAATGGCGCATTCTGGTGATGCGTGGCCGCGTAGGCGGCGCGCTCGTCCGGCCAGATCTCGCGGCCCATAGGCGCCAGATCTGTTTCGTCGACCATGAGCGCGTAGAAACCGTTCAAGGTGCCCAGATGTTCCCAGCGCTCGCCCTTCCGCACGCCGGGCTGCACGCGACGAAATTCCCGCATCCAGTGATCCATCAGCGTCTTCATGCCGTCACTGCCGACACTGCTGATCACGCCGTTCACGCGCGCGACGGCCACATAGGGTGGCAAGGTCGGATCGAGCGGGGCGAGAAATCCCTGCAGCTTGAGGCGCTCTTCCGCGGCCTGGCGCAGGGTGAGCGCATCGAATCGCCCCTGTTTCGCGACAATCTCCTGACCATCGCGGCTCAGCACGAACGAGACGAACTCCACGACCTTGGGCGGCAGCGGAGCGCCGGGGCGTTTGTTGACCGCAAGGTACACCGGTTGGTTTGCCGCGCTGGCGACCCACACGAGGAACGGCGACTTCATCATGTCGCCCGCGAACTGATGTGCGTAGGGCGCCAGCTCGGTCGCAGACGGCTCGCGCGCGAGAGGCGCGATGTCAGCGATCTCGAACATGAGCGCCCCGAACGCGGTCGCTCCGCTCATGTGCTCCCACCGCGCGCCTTTTCGGATGGCCGGCTGCTTTTTTTGAAACGCTACCAACCATGCGGCCATCAATGGCTCCATGGCGTCGTCGCCCACGCTGCTGATTTCACCGCTGACTTCGCGCTCGGGCTGGTACACGGGTAGCGCCGCATCAAACGTCCCGGCCGCGAACGCTGCGCCTGACGTCAGAACAAATGCGGCGACGCAACCACTGCAGGCGAACAATCGCCGCAGGGCCCCGGACTCACTGGGCGAGCGGGGCATGGCTCTGTCGCGCCGCTTCGGTGCCGAAAGTGCACCGACGAAGGTACGGCGCGCTCGTTTTAATTGTTCGACGTTCATACGTTTCCTTGTGGGCTCGCACGCCTTGCGACGCTGGCCTAAAACGGCAACAAAGATTGCAGTCCCGTGGTTTTCGCAATCGTTCTCAAGTCTTCGAGTGTGCCGCGAGGCAACTCCAGGCCGCGCCGTCGGTTTTCCTCGTCGCTTCGCGCCTCCATCTCGCCGGGATAGAAAATCTCCTCGAAACCCTTCGCCAACGGCACCGACTTGTTTTCCTGGATCAGCTCTTCCATTCGTGTGTTGAACCCATCCAGCGACTGAAACGCGCTGATGTCGAGTACGATCATCAGTTGACCGCAACCGCTGCGCTGATCGAATTGATAGGGACCATTCACCTTCTTGCCGAACTCACTTCCTGTAAGCACACCGGACATCACGTCCATCATCATCGCTATCCCGTAGCCCTTGTGCCCGGCCATCGGCAAGATAATTCCGTCGATCGCTTCTGTCGCATCTGTGGTGGGCTCGCCGGTCGTATTGATCGCCCAACCGAGCGGAATGGGCAATCCCTTCTGCTTCGCCAGGTAAATCTTGCCGCGGGCGACTCCTGTATTGGCGATGTCCAACACCATCGGCGCATAACGTCCGGCCGGTGCCGCGATCGACCACGGATTCGTGCCCACGGTTTTACTACGTCCTCCCCAGGGCGCCATGGCGGGGCTCGCATTGGTGGACAGAAACGCGACGCATCCCTCGCGCGCGGCGATGAGCGTGTAATACATGGCCGTGCCGAAATGATTGGAATTGCGCAGCGCTACCACGGCAACGCCGTGTGCCTTGGCGCGACGAACCGCATCGCGAGTCGCCATCGCCGTGAGTACCTGACCGATTCCGTCGTGCCCGTCGATAACCGCGAGGGCGCCCGAGTCCACGACGAACTCGGGAGCGGTTTTCGCTTTCATCACTCCGGACTGGATGCGCTTGGCATACCAGGACAAACGCAGGACACCGTGCGATTGATGCCCCCATAGGTCAGCCTGGACCAGACTATCAGCCACCAAATGCGCGTCACGCTCAGGAACGTCGAGGGACGCAAACACCGCACCAACGAAATCGATCAGCCGCTGGGGGGAAACGAACGGGGCATCGGTCATCGGCAATGCCCTGCCGGAGGCAAGATTCCTATTCCGCCTCTTCTGGACACGGTTTAGCAATCATGCCACGAACCGGCACTGCGACGCCGGCGTGCGCGTATCCATGTTGCGACCCCGATTGATGTGATCGTCGATTTCCGCGGCGCAGCCCAGCATGCGTGGGTACAGGAAGATCGTGAACGCGGCCGTCTCGAGCGCCTGCTCCGAAAACGCCCCGCTCCGGTAGGGCTGCCAAAGCATTTTTAACAGTAGAGCCGCGATGACCGCATCGATGTTGACGCAGTAGACGTTGCGCGAAACACCCGCGTCGAACAGGGCCTGCACCAGCGAGTGGTAGTACTGGTGGAAGACATTGTATTCGCTACGTTTGTCAAAGAGCTCGCGCACGTAGACTTCGCGCGGATCGACGTTCACCGGACGATCTTTGAAGACCGGATGATTGACGCCTGGAATCTTCTGAATGTCGAGGCTGCCCGCGGTTCTCTTTTTCGACTTGTACTGCGCGTACTCCTCGACGTAGTGCATTGCCAGCGCCTTGAGATCGATGCCGTGCTTCGGGTCGGTGGGATCCTTGAGTTCCGCGTCGCGAAACTGAGCGAGTAGAAATGCGATACCCTCGTAGCCGTTGCCGCCGTGGGCGAACCCGGAATGGGTCAGGAAACCCACCAGCGCCTTGTTGAGCTGCACCCGCTCCGGCGTCTCGGGACCGTCGGCGGACACCGCGCCCTTCGCTCCCTGTGCCGAGATCGCACCGGGACCGTTGGTAAGCAGCAATCCGACGAGGGTCTGAAAAGCGAAGAGGTTCGCAGCATCCGGTTCGAGCCCGAACAGCGCCACGTAGGCTATTTCGGTCAGCGACCGCTTGCCGAGGATTTCTTCATTGGAGATACCGCAAAAGCGCCCTGGTTCATGACGCTCGATGCTCACCGATGCGCCGATCAAGGTACCGAACAGTCTGAGCCACCATGGTACGGCCTCGGCGGTCAGCCTGGAGATGCGCTTGCGCATCAACGGCCCCCACGCGAGCGTCGCGGCGATTGCGCCCAGCATCGCGTCCGCGCTCGGATGTCCATCGAGACTTGTCACGTATTGAACGAACACCGATTTCGCTCCGCGAGCCTGTAAACCGGCCAGCATCGCTTCGGCCTTGGGGTCGCGCTCTGCTGTAACGAATAGCCCCCGCGTCGCCTTGTCTGCGGCGATTGAACCGATGTCGAAACTCTCGTCCAGCTCGCTATTGGCTCCGGCCGCCGCAAACAGATCGATAAGCATCGCAGTGGCTCGATGCGCACGCTCCGCTCGCTTGGGCCCGATGATGCTGGCCGCGGCTGCAAGCACGCTATTTGGCGCGTTGCCTGCATCGCGCGCAGCCTGCGCGGCGGCGAGCGCTGCGCTGCCGTGTAAGTTGAGCTCCGCGCCAATCGCGACATTGATCAGCTTCATGTCGTTTTCGCCACCGAGCTCGTGCAGCAGCGCGAGGTTGACGTTCGTTTCGACCGGGTTTTGCGCTGCATCGAGCATCGACACGCCATGCAGGCTGGTGATCTGGGTCCTGGCGTCCATTTGCGAGGCGCCCGAGCAGTCCTTCATCGACTGACGGGGTAGTACCGCACCGATCTGCTTCGCCAACGCGGCGACTTGCTCGTTGTAGGGCGGAGTCGCCACGACGACGGGAATATCGAGATCCTTAGGGAGCGCGAGCGCCTGGTCTGCGCCAAACCACGGCTTGAGCGCAAGGCTGCCTTCGCTTGCAAAGTCGGGTCGCGTCGCGTTTTCGCGCATGACCGCGGTCAGTGCCATAGGAATATGCGCAATGTTGGTCACCAAGGCGCCCTTGGCCGAGAGGATGGGCTTTTCCGGCGTGTAGATGCCGTCGACGCCGAACTTGTCCATGAACCAACGTTCCTTGCCGACGGCGTCATCGTTGCCGCCCGCCATCGCCCCCGCATGCCCGACGGCGCGCGTGAGCTTCGCCTTCCATCGTCCGACCACGCACGCGATGACCGGCTTGGTGAAGTCTGCATCGAGCTCGTAAAAGCCTCCCGGCTCGACGTAGAGCACGGCGGCCTTGCTCCGCGCATCGTTTGCGAGGGCAAACGCAAACTCCGGCGCCGCGAAATGAATGTAGACGTCCTTGCCGCTGGAGATAAGCGTCGTGGCGCCCCACCCCGCCATGCGCAAGTAAGTAGCGATGGTGGTTGTGAAATTGCCAGAGTTGGAGAAGATCGCAATCGAGCCTTTTTTCAGCGCCTCCGCGGGCGCGTCGCCGCCGAGTGCGCCTCCGATACGTACCCGCTGCCATGCATCGGCAACGCCCAGGCTGTTGCCGCCAAAGATGTCGATGCCGTTCTGCTGTCCCATGGCGCGAATCTCGCGCGCGTCGTGAACCGACATTTTTTCGGTCACGATGAAGATCTTCTTGAGCTCCGGGTTTACCCGGATGAGTTCGGCCACACCGTCGCGCGCTGCCGAAGGTGGAAGATAGATCACGCCGCAGTTGAAGTGATGGCCGTCGACGAGACCTTCGCGGACATTGTTGTAAACCGGAACATTACCGAGCTTGGTTTCCAGTACCTGGCCGCGGCGGCCGGGCGACGTGCCGAAGACAACGTTGCCTCCCGAATATTCGTGACCTACCGGAGTCACGTCACTTGACTCGCCGCCCAGGATATTGAGCACGCAGACGCGGTCCTGCCGCGTTGCGATCTGAGCGAGCGAGCTGATCCCCACGTAATACTTGAAATCACCTACGCCTTGCCTGTACACGTCGGTCTCCTCAGCGCTCAGCTCGTGCGCGATGGCTGCACGATCTTGAGCTTGGCCGCGAGCTGCTCGCGCCCGCCTGACTTCATCCATTCGTTGACTTTGCGTGCATAGCCGACGACCTCGCTCATGTCGGAATCGAATCCAAAGATGCGGTAGGGGAGCCCCAACGCCTCCATGGTGTCGCGCATGACGCTCATGCCGCGAACCAAGTTCGGGCCGCCGCGGCCGATCACGACGAACACCGGCGTCGGGCCCCGCTCGCTGAAGTGCTCGCGCAGAGCGTCCGCCATCGCGCGAAATGTCTCGAAGATGTCGGTGTTGTTGGATTTGCCGCCGATGATGAACAGCACGTTGGCCTGCCTGAGCCAGTGCTTGAAGCAGATGCGGGCGACTTCCTTCATCTTTTCGTATGGTGGATTGCCGCCAAAGTCGGAGGAAATAATCGCATCGTCGCCGAGCATCTCGGTCACCAGCGAATTGGCGCCGCCGCCAAACGTCGGTGCGAGTATCGTGCCTTGCGCGTTGATGACGTAGACGTCGCTCTGGCCCTGGTAGGTGCGAAGCTGATTGATTTCCTGCTCGAAGTCGGAGTAGTCGACCGCGAACAAATGCGCGGGCAGATCGAGGCGTTGCCACCGCGGGTCGTCGCGGTCGAAGCCGCATTTGAAGTCGCAAGCAACCGGCGTCAGCCGGCCTTGGCGATCCGGCCGCATACGAATGGGATTGAGCTCGAGGGTGGTCATGCCGAAGTTGTGGTACAGCTCCCAAAGCTTGGGCAGCTGCTGCACCAGCGGCGAGATCAGCTCCTTCGGCGCGTTGAGCTCCGACAGCGCGTTGGCCACGACAAATGCCTTGAGGCCGGTCAGCGGGTCGAAGGGAACATTGGCGACGAGACTCTTGTCGAGTTCCTCGATGTCCATGCCGCCGTGGTGCGTGAGCGTCATGGTCGGCGCGCGATAGCGCGTCGAGTCGGTGATCGCGAAATAGACTTCATGCGCGGCAGGAACCGCACCCTCGAAGGTGACGCCGTTGGCCTTCGCGGTCTGGTTTCCGTGCCGGTGCTCGACAAAGTAGAGCCGCTCCTTCTCTTTGAGCGCGGTTTTGAGATCCTTTGCGCGCCCGAGCAGACCCGCTTTGCCCTTCTTGCCGACGCCGCCCTTGAATACGGGCTTGACGAACACTGAACCGTGTCGCTCGATCAGTGCCTTGATCTGCTCCTCGCTCGCATCGGGACCCA
>DATMNH010000246.1:0-13560 GCA_035568975.1 Casimicrobiaceae bacterium | reverse complement strand
CGCCGCGGCTGTGCAGGAGGAACCCGTCATACACTTGGACAAGTGGGTCGATCGCATTCACGTAGGTCGCAAGTCCGTTCGCCGACTGCGACTGTCCTGTTGCGACCAAGCGCTCCACCACTAGTTCGTGCAGTGGATTTGCGCCCTGGGGCTTGCGAATCGCCTGACCAGCCTGAGTGAACATATCGTACGCATAGGCATCGCCCGGATGGCTCAGCGATCCGTAGCGGATGGGATCCCACGCTTTCAGCGAGATCGGCGAGAGCTGCACTCCCACCGCCTGCACGGAGACGCCTACCCACGCGTATCCGCCGCGCAGCAACTCCTCGTTTGCATACGCGAAATCCTCGGCGATATCGAAACCATTGCTCTCGTTGAGCCACTCGACGACCGCCGTGCCATTGAACTGTGCTGGGTCGGCCGGGCGCACCACCAGCAGCCGAGTTTTGTACGGCGCGTTGCCGGTGGGTACCGCTGGCCAGACTCCGTCCGTGGTCCAGGTTCCGACTTTCGAATACGAGTTGGCGGTGCCCTCAATAAAGTACTCTTCTTCGATGTAGCCAAACTTCGAGAGGTCGATGGCCGCGCCGGGCTCCCCGAATGCGAAACCATGAGCGCCCCCCGTGATCGGCCCCGTTACGGTGCCGGCGAATGCCGTCGTGGCCGTCAGAAGAACCGCAAGAAGGAAGAGAAAGCCGATCGAAATATTGGCGCGAAGCTTGCGTGGTATGTAGGCAATAGACACGAGATTCTCCTTGGTGATAGAAGCGATGACATGGAAGGTATGTGTTGGATGAACCGACTCCCGGCCATACTTGGCGCGCAATTTTCAATTCCTGTAAAACGGAAAGGGTTCGCATCGAAGCTTGGGCGAGCGGCTACCGGAAGTCCCGATCGCAGGACGAAAATCGACGAAGAATCGACGAAAGTTCGGTGGGAGATCGCATAATGAGGTGATATCAACCGTATCCCGCAGCGGCCGGGCGTCACACGGTCGCTGATTGGGGGACTCACCAACGGACTTCGGAGGAGGGAGCTTGAACGACGCGGTGCGCGACCTGAGGGCGTCTGGCATGAAAGTGTCGGTGGCGGGTTGCGTGCTGGACTTGGCATGCGAAGCGCTGATCGACCCCAAGGGGAAGCCAGTTGACTTGCGCCCGCAGGCGTATCAGGTGTTGCGCTACCTGGCGTTGAATGCGGGCCGGCTGGTCACCAAGGACGAACTGATAGCGGCCGTGTGGCCCAATGTTGTGGTCACCGACGATTCGTTGGTGCAGGCGATTGGCAATGTCCGCCGAGCGTTGGGAGACGAACGACACGAGGTCATCAAGACGGTGTCCCGTCGGGGCTACATCATGGTGGCCAATGCGGTGATGCCCGATGCGCCTCCAAGCGCGTTAGCGCGAATCTCAGGGGGCCCGGGAGTCGCCGGTGAGCCGCCCAAGTTGGAGGCGATCGGTGGCGCACCCCCGCATCGCGCAAGACGCTCCGTGTTCATCGTCGCAGGCCTGCTCGCAGCGGTCACGGCAGGCATAGCTTGGTGGATCGCTCGGCCACAGGACGCTCCACCGGCTCCGGCGGCGATCAACGGGCGGCCATCGATCGCGGTGCTCGCATTCAGCGATCCGCGGGGAAGCGCCGAGGGCGATCTGCTCGCGCGCGGAGTCGCCGAGGATCTGGTCTCGGAGCTGGCGCGCAGCCACGACTTGCGGGTGGTGTCGCATCAATCCAGTTTCGCCTTCGCCGGGGGGTCCACGCCGTTGACGGAGATCGGCCAACGGCTGCGAAGTCGCTACCTGGTCGATGGAACGGTATCCAGGGACGGGGACTCGTTGCGGATTGTCGTCGACCTGCTGGATAGCCAGGACGGTCACATCGTGTGGTCATCGACGCAGGTGTTGGATCACTCGACGGTTTTCACAGCACAGGACGAGCTGGTGCGCCGGATCACTCTTTGGTTGAGTGTTCATGCCGCTCGCGTCGGAAGTGACCAGACCAGGTTGCATCGCACCGAAGAACGGCGTACGTTGACGCGCCCGCCGAAGACCATGGACGCGTATACGCTGACCCAGCGTGGCAACGAAGTTTCGCAACGATACAACGCGCCCGCAATCGTCGAAGCCCGGCGCTTGCTCGAACAGGCGCTGGCCATCGACCCGGATTACGCACGTGCCTGGGTGTTCCTCGGGATAGCGAACACAATCGACGCCGGGCTGCGGCTGACCGGCGAATGGAATCTCAGCCGAATGCCCGAGGTTATCGCGCAAGTGCAGCGCGCGATCACGCTCGAACCGGATTTGCCGATTGCCTACGTGGCGCTTTCGCAGGCGCAAGGGCTGGCGCGCGATTTCGATGCGGCACTGGCGGCAGCGCAGCGCTGCATCGAGCTTGCGCCAAACGATGCGGATTGCCTCTATATCATGGGCAAGGCGAGCACGGATTGGGGTCAGGTCGAAACGGCGGTGCAATACATGGAACAGGCGCTGGATCTGAACCCGGTGCCGCCGATCTTTCTGCCTGCGTTCTACGCCACCGCGCTCTGGGGCATCCATCGTCCCGACGCTGCGCTCCGCGCCACTGAAGATTGCTTGGCCAGGGCGCCGGATTTCTGGCGCTGTCGCAAGGACCGCATCGTGTCGCTGGTGGAACTCGGCCGCTTGGCGGAAGCGCAGACGGAGACCTCTACGCTTCTCGCTCAAGTGCCGACCATGACGGCCGAGCGATTTGGTACGGACTTTGCCGATTCCGCCGTAGCGTTGCGCGAGCGGCGGGTTGCCGAGGCGATCGCTGCTGGCGTACCGAGCGCAGCCGCGATGCAATAGTTCGTCACGCAGAGAACCGGTCAAACGGAGCACGAGGCTCCGATCGACCGTTAGTTGTTTCTCAGGGCAGGTGCGTACGTCAGTTGCCTATGCTGGCACGGGACGCGTCCACCCAGTCCTGCAGCATGTCCACGTACAGGAGGTATCCCTGAATGTAGTTTGCCTTGTCGACTTTCCCGACGGCGTCGTAATAGCCGTAGTGGGTCGGATAGAGCGAAGCGAGCGTCCCGGCGTCGAAGGGTGTCGTCACCCCTCCGTTTGGACATGATCCGGGGCCCGCGTTTCCAGCCCCGGTCAAAGTGGCGGTTGGGACTTCGAGTTGGGAAAGGCGGACCCCGCCTTTGGCATTGCCATGGGAGTCGCGGACGATCGCACCATTGACGAACTCAATGAACGACGGGGCGTGCGCCGGCGGGACACCTGTCGCAACCCACGCGCTGAGTTTGTTCAGCGCCGAGTTCACCATGTAGTGCAGCGGGGCTTTGTTTTTGGGCTGTGCGCACGGGAGGGGTCCGAACATGAGATCGCGGGTAACAATGGCCTGGACGAGCGCATCTTCGTAACTATCTACATGTCCCGTACCCGCAACCTCCCAGAGGCGGAAGTTCGGATTGTCGGGTTGGCGAGCAAGCCACGCAGAAGCCACGTCTACGCTCCATTCGTCCTCGAGCATCATCACGGGCGCTGTCGTGTCGCTGCGAATGACTGAGGCCGTGGGGACGACTCCGGGATCGCCAGGAAAAAGGCGCAAAGCAGTTACGCTGCGGCTGTGCAGTAGAAACCCGTCATACACTTCGACAAGCGGGTCAATCGCGTTGACGTACGTCGCGAGTCCGTTCGCTGATTGCGAATGGCCTGCTGCGACGACGCGCTCCACCGTCAGTCCGTGCAGTGGATTCGCGCCCTGCGGATTCTGAATTGCCCGCCCAGCCTGAGTGAACATATCGTACGCATAGGCATCGCCCGGATGGTTCAACGATCCGTAGCGGCTCGGATCCCACGCTTTCAGCGAGAACGGTGATAACTGCACTCCCACTGCCTGCGCGGAGACTCCTACCCAAGCGTACCCACCACGAAGCAACTCCTCGTTTGCGGACACGAAATGGTCGGCGATATCCCAGCTGGCGCTGACGTTGAGCCATTCGACGACTGCCGTGCCATTGAACTTTCCAGGGTCAGCCGGGCGCACCACCAGCAGCCGAGTTCTGAAAAACGCACTGCCGCTGGGCGCCGCTGTCCAGACTCCGTCCGTGGTCCAGGTTCCGACTTTCGCATATGAGTTGGCGGTGCCCTCGATAAAGTACTCTTCCTCGACGTAGCCATACTTCGCGAGATCGACGGCCGCACTGGGCGCACCGAACGGCCAACCATGGGCGCCACCCGTGATCGGCCCGGTCACGGTGCCGGCGAATGCGGTCGCGGCCGTCAGAAGAACCACAAGAAGGAAGAGAAAGCCTATCGATATATTGGCGCGAAGGTTGCGTGGTGTGTAGGCAATAGACACGAGATTCTCCTTGGTGATAGAAGCAATAACATGGAAGGTAGGTGTTGGATGAACCGACTCCCGGCCATACTTGGCGCGCAATTTTCAATTCCTAGAAACGGAAAGGGTTCGCGTCAAAGCTTGGGTGGGCGGCTGCAGGAAGTCCCGATCGCACGGCGAAAATTGACGAAGAATCGACGAAAGTAGCCGATTCATGACCGAGCGCGGACGCGCTGTCCGGTCTAGCTCGAGGCACAACGGCGCGACAGATCACATCGCGGTTCGCAAAGAGAAGCCGCCAACTTCCCAGGGAGACTTGCGTCAGGTCACTCTTGATTGGTCTTGCTAGGCTTCGTCAGGATTCCCGGTCCGAACAAATCTCATTGCGCTCCCGGGCGATTGAGCCTATACCGTGATCGAAGCGCCCAGTAATGAGGGACTCGGCGTTTAGGGGAAACCATGCTCATGCGCCAATGCAGAACGCTTAGCGCCAGGTTAGTATTTGTCGGCCTTCGACCGGCTCCAAAATTCGTGACGAGATGGGCCTTCGTTTGCATGGCCGCAATTGCCGTCGCAGGCAGTGCCTACGCACAGACGCCCGTCGAGCGCGGCAGCTATTTGGTTAACGGCATTCTCACCTGCGGCAATTGCCATACTCCGCGCGGCCCGGGCGGCGTGTGGGACATGTCGAAGCAGCTTTCCGGAGGTCCGCGGACGTGGGACGAGTTGACCTTCAAGGCGAAGGGCGCGAACATCACGCCCGACCTCGCAACCGGCATCGGCAAGTGGAGCGATGCCGACATCAAGCGCTCCCTGCTCGCCGGCGTGCGGCCGAACGGCACGCAGATCGCGCCGATGATGCCTTATGGGTTCTATAAGGTCTTCACACCTGCTGATATCGACGCGGTCGTGGCGTATCTCAAATCGGTGTCGGCGGTCAGCAACGCCGTCGAGCCGCCGGTCTACAAGGCCGCGATGCATGTCGATACGCCGCCGGGCGCGGACAAGGCCATGAGCGAGGCCGACATTGCCGATCCGGTCAAGCGCGGCTTCTATCTCGCTACTATCGGCCATTGCATGGAGTGTCACACACCTCTCGTGAAAGACGTGCACGACTACGCACAGCTCGGCAAAGGCGGCCAGCCGTTCCCGGGGCCTTGGGGCGTGACGATTTCGCGCAATATCACCTCGCATGCGACGGCCGGACTTGGCGCGTGGAGCGATGCCGAGATCAAGGCAGCGATCACCCAGGGTCTCCACCGGGACGGCACCAAGCTCAAGCCGCCGATGGCATTTTCGCTCTACGCCACGATGACCGATCAGGACCTCGGCGCCATCGTGGCCTATCTGCGCACGGTGCCACCCAAGGAGTGAAAGCAGTTTTCTGCTTGCGCCGTCCCATGGCCCATGGCTTCGTAAGATTCTGTGAGGTTCTTTAACATCCTGCCCGGCTTCAACTCAGCGGCAGCATGACCGTGACCTTGTATGGCGGGCGCCGCGCCAGGGAGTCGAACCACCGTTGCACGTTGGGCAATGGCTGCCGCTCAATCGGAAGGGCCATCCAACGCCAGATCCCGCAGCCGAGCGCGATGTCACCCATCGTGAAAGCGTCTCCTGCAAGATACTCGTGCCCCTTCAGATGAGCGTCTACGATGCGGAGCACCTCCGCGGTCTTCAGACGCGATTCCTCCAGCGCCCGCGGATCGCGCATGTCCGGCGCGGAACGGATGAGTCCCAGAAAAAGCGGGCGGATGGCGGGCCA
Source organism: Casimicrobiaceae bacterium (assembly GCA_035568975.1). Taxonomy (GTDB): domain Bacteria; phylum Pseudomonadota; class Gammaproteobacteria; order Burkholderiales; family Casimicrobiaceae; genus PALSA-1003. The sequence goes on along the minus strand of DATMNH010000246.1, from coordinate 7,493 downwards.
GAACGTAGTGCTACTCCAGTCCATCCAGCGATCGGCTTCGGCCCGCGTCTCAAGATCTTCCGGCCAGAGGCTTCCGGCGGCGTGCTTGGCCGCAAGATAACGGATGATGGCGTTCGACTCCCAAAGCACGAACCCATCGTCCTCGATCGTTGGCACGAGGCCATTGGGATTGAGGCTGCGATATCGAGGCGAGTTCACTACCCCGAACGCGCCGCCGGCATCGATCCGTTCGTATCCGAGCGACATTTCCTCGCAGCACCACAGCACCTTCTGGACGTTGACCGAATTGTTCCTGCCCCAGATAACCAGCATAAGCACTCTCCGTGGTGTAAACGATAACGCCGCCGTGATCGACTTCGCGGCAAGGTGCCGCTAAGGCGTGGGTGCCCAGGTTCGCTGCGCGGTCAGCCAGCGCCTAGGCCGTGGCTCCGGATCGGGTGAGGCGGCAAGCGACGTTTAGTTGCCCGGCAGGCCGTGTGCCTCGGCGAAAAACACGTCCTTCCAGCTCGATGGCTTGGTCTTGATCACCCCTGTCTTGAACATCTGCTCGGCGTACTTGAGCGTCCCGTTCGGCGCGGTCGTGAAAACGAAGCCGGGCATGTCCAGCATCGAAGCGAGCTCTTCGAGCGTGAACTTCTCCTTGGTCGCTTTCAGGTAGATCTCGGCGGCGGTTCGCTTGTTCGTCGAGATGAACTCCATCGCCTCGCTAAGCGCAGCGTTCATTGCGGCCATGGTCTTCGGGTTCGCGTCATGGAATTTGACCGTGCCGAAAATCACTGTGATCGTTGCCGGACCACCCATTACCTCCGTCGAATTCAGCACGGCATGCACGCCGGGCGCTTTCAGCTCCTGATACTGGTAAGGCGGCACCGAAAAATGGCTGTTGATTTCGCCCCCGCTCAATAGTGCAACTGTCGCGTCGGGGTGCCCCAGGGTGACCGTAAGCGGATCGAACTTACCGCGTCCGGACTCACCGTACATTTTCTCGGCAGCGATGCCCAGCATCGTCGACTGCATCGACACCTTCACCGTCGGCACCGCTATCTTGTCCTTCTCGGTAAAGTCGGCAATGGTCTTCACGTTAGGGTTGCGCGTGACAAGGATGAGTGGCACGGTGCCCGTTGCGCCGATCGCCTTCACTTGTCCGCCCGTGCGCGACCACAAAAGGAGCATATTGCTTATGCCGCTGGTGACGAAGTCGAGGTTCCCGGCCAGGAGCGAATCGGTGGACGTGCCGCCGCTGCCGATCGTGACCCAATCAACCTTGATGTCTCCCAGCCCAAGCGCCTTGGCGTGCTTCTCGATCAAACGGTTCTGTTCCATGATAACGACCGAAAGATAGGGAAGACCATACTGCCTCGAGATCCGAACCTCCGAAACCTCAGCTTTCAGCGGCAGCGCCAGCGCGAGTGCCGCGATGATCGATGCCGTGCGCCATCCGGAGATTGCCGAATTAACCACGATTGTCCCGAGCGACAATGTTCAACGACCGTTCTACGTATTGCATTCGGTCAGCATATGCCCGCCGGCCGCCTGTGGCAATAAGTCGAATTGCGTCAGTGGAAACGCAGGTAAAGAGGCCGGAAGTTGACCCATAGCGTTCGACCTTGCCGAATCTTTCTTGAACCATGTCATCGGGCAAAATGACCGGGAGAACAACCTTGCGCGGTGCCGACATCGTCGCCGGGACGCTGGAGCGAATCGGTGTCGACACAATATTTTCAGTCTCGGGCAACCACATCATGCCCGTCTACGATGCTCTCATCGAAACGGGTATCAGGCTCATTCACGCTCGACATGAAGCCGCCTGTGTTCACATGGCCGACGCCTATGCGCGCACCACCGGCCAAGTGGGTGTCGCTCTGGTCACTGGCGGCCCCGGACATGCCAACGCCATCGCGGCCTTATACACGGCGCTTGCATCCGAAGCAGCGGTGATCCTGCTGTCCGGTCATGCGAGCATCGATGAGGTCGGCAGAGGTGCATTTCAGGAGCTCCGCCAAGTCGATATGGCGAGGCAGCTTACCAAGGCCGCGTGGACGGTTGAATCTTCGGCGAGCTTGGGACGCGAGCTTGCCCGGGCTGCTCGAATCGCGCGCAGCGGTCGCCCCGGTCCCGTACACGTGAGCTTGCCGATCGACGTTCTCGACCAGGAGGTCGATTCGGGTCAGGAGCTATGGCCGGATGCGACATCCGCGCTCGCCGCGCCCATGCCTCTTTCGACGAGCACGGCGGACATCATCATCATGCAGGCGAAGGCGGCCAAGCGGCCACTCTTCCTCTGCGGTCCGACATTGTGCAGCTTCACCGGACGGATGCGGATGGCGAAACTCGAGGAGCTTGCGGGCGCCCCGGTGTTGGGTATGGAAAGTCCGCGCGGGATCAACGACCCTAGTCTCGGATCCTTCGCGGAGCTGCTTGCGCAAGCGGACCTGATGGTTCTGATCGGCAAGCCGCTGGATTTCACTCTGCGCTTCGGCGACCCTCCCTTTGTCGCACCCGACTGTTCGTTCATCGTCGTCGACCCCGACGCCGACCAGCTCGTACGCGTGGCGAAGTACAAAGCGGGACGTCTGCTTTGCTCCGCCCTTGCCGATCCTGTCAGCGCCGTTCAGTCGCTCGTTGCGCGCATGGCGCAACCCTCCGATCGCTCGCGCGAGTGGTTGGTCGAAGCAAGACGTGCCGTGACGTACCGCCCTTCGCTGTGGAAGGAAACGTCGCACTCGGCGGAAGGACCGGTGCACCTGCCTGAGTTGTGCGCGGTTCTGCAAGCCTTTTTCGACGAAAATCCTGAAGGCACGCTGGTGTGCGACGGCGGCGAAATTGGCCAGTGGCCACAAGCGATGGTCAAGGTCGACCGTCGTCTTATCAACGGCGTGGCAGGCGCGATCGGGCCGTCGCTTCCCTACGCACTCGCCGTCAAGCTGGCGCGACCGGAGCATCCCGTCATTGCGGTCATGGGCGACGGCACATTCGGCTTTCACATGGCGGAGCTCGATACGGCGGTACGGTATCGACTTCCTGTGATTGTCATCGTCGGCAACGACGCCCGATGGAATGCAGAGTTTCAAATCCAGCTTCGCGAATATGGTGCGGAGCGCGCCAAGTATTGCGAGCTGCTTCCGTCGCGCTACGACAAGGTCGCCGAAGCCCTCGGAGGACATGCTGAGTTCGTCACGCGTGCGGCCGATCTTGCGCCCGCCTTGCAGCGTGCGCTGGCGTCGAATAAGCCGACGTGCATCAATGTGCTTATCGAATCGGTACCGGCGCCCAACGTCCGGCGATAAGCAAGCGTGGGCAGTGCCGCGGCCTCGGCGCGCTGTGAAGGGCCCATGCTGACCAGCGGACACCCTGGCCGGCAGCCGCACGTCGAAAAACGCCTGAAGGGCGCCCCCTCCCAACACCGCGCGTACGGCTGACTCGCGGAAATAGCCTGACGGTTGTAAAGCTGCTTACGGCGCGGCGGAGTACGCGTGCCCCGCGTCAGGAGATGTCCTACTTCCGAAAGGCCGCCCACGGACAGCAAATTAGGAATGGGGCTGACGGACTGGGAACTATGAAATCCATAGAATCGGCAACATCAACTAACACGACAGGGCGAAAGAATCTGGAGCCAGTCGTCTTATGCGACACATTCCCGCAGCAAGTATGGGCGATTGCGCGAGGGCAGGAAGCGCGACAAATGGTTCATTGACCCTAACCACTAGTCTGCGTCATTCGCGGCCGGCGTGGGCCGGCATCGATTAGGTTTTGTCTACTGAGCGCTTCCAATATGACTGACAACTCCCCCATGCGTCGTCCCCGCGAAGGCCGGGACCCATTTTGGGCCCGCGAACATGGATTCCCGCTTTCGCGGGAATGACGTAATTTTCGTCACGCACTTGCGTAATGAGCCGTAGTTCCATGCGGACTTTCGCCAAGTTTTTCCTCCTGACGGCGTTGTTGGCCGGTCTGTGGACGCACGACGCGAACGCCGACAAGAAGACAGTCTGCAGCATCACCGTCAATTCACCCGACGAAAAGGAAGCATTTCGGCGGAGCTTGCCCCCGAACAAATATCAGTTTGTCGAGCTGGTGGAGCGCGGCCGGTCCGATTGGTTGGAATCGGCTTGCCGTCAGGGAATCCGATGCGATGTTCTCGTCATCTCAGGGCACTATGATGGGGGCAACGAGTTTTTCTCGGATCAACTGGAAGCGCGTGAGTTCTTGCCAGTCGCCGAGATGGAACGTGTCTCATGCAGCGATTCGTGTCCTGGTTTGTTCTCGCAACTGAAGGAGGTATATCTTTTCGGCTGCAACACGCTGAACCCGCAAGCGCTCAGAAGCGCATCTCCCGAGATCGGACGCAGCCTCGTCCGTTCCGGGTACTCGCGGGCTGACGCAGAGCGCCTGTCGCGTGCATTGAGCGCGCGGCACGGCGAGAGCAGTCGAGACCGCATGCGCCTCATCTTCAAGGATGTACCGGTGATCTATGGCTTTTCGTCGGTTGCGCCGCTCGGACCGACCGCCGCCTCCTACTTGGACCGTTACTTTCAATCTGCCGGAACCGCGGAAGTCGGCAGTAGCCGCGCAAGCGCCAGGCTGCTCGGTCAGTTTGCCGGTCATTCATTGGTTTTCACGAATGGGTTGAGCGACTCGGACCCAGCGATGGCGTATCGGCAGGACGTCTGCCATTTTTCCGACGATCGGCTATCGCCAGAGCAGAAGCTTGGTTTTGTCCATCAGCTCCTCGGCCGCCAGATGGCGGAAGTGCGCATGTTCCTGGACCGCATCGAGCAATATTCCGCATCGCTTAGCGAGGCTGACCGGCAAGTGCCTGCGGTTTCGCGGGCGCTCGAGAAGATCGCACGCGATGACGCGTCACGTGCCCGGTACATGGACTTCGCGCGCGACGTCGATCAGCCTGCAGTTCGCGCACGGATGCTCGAGCTGGCGGTCCGTCTCGGCTGGATCTCACCGGCTGAGAAACGGGCCGAGCTCATGCAAATGATCAGCGATCAGATTGCGAGAGGCGCCGTGACTCCGGCCGAAGTCGACCTGGTTTGTGCGCTGAACAAGGACCACGGACTGGACCAGGAGCTTGACCGGCTGCAACTGTCGCCCGCGCAAGCCAGCAAGGTTTCCAACGCGGCACTCCTCGCGTGTTTAGACAGCGCAGAAGCCCGCGCACAAGTGTTGCTCGCGCTGACGAGTCCGAACGACGAAGAAGTTCAAATCGCGCAGGTTTATTTGCGCCACCAGCCCATCGCGGACGTGAACGAGCTCCGTACAGTTACGTCGGGGATCGCACGCATGAACGGCTCCAACGCGCAGGTGCGCGCGCTGAACACACTCGCACACCAGCGTCTGTCCGATCCCGAAAGTCTGGAGGAGCTGGCGCGTCTGTTCCCGCTCGCCGAGTCCGCCGGTGTGCAGACGGCCATCGCCGGCGTTCTGATCCGGTCGGACTACAAGGCGATCGCCAAACCCGAGCTCGTGCAAACGCTGCAGCGCCATCGCCTGTCTTCTTCCAACGGCGCGGACCTCATCGACGTTCTTATCCACCGCCTCCAAGCCCAGTAGTTTCTTCCTGCCCGGAAGTGCCTCTGGATTGAGCTAGCCCTCAGCGGAAAAGCGAGCCCGATTGGGCTTCCTCGATTGGATCCCTGCGAGGACGGCCCCCGGGAGGGGTGGCATCGGGCGTAAGATCCCGGGCATCCGTACCCCGTACCCCCTTTTCCGAGGCGCGGTGGCGTGCAATACTAGCGCCCGTTTTGCCCCGTACCCTTTCGATGTCTGTCTTCACGAAGTTTGCCCTGCTCACCGCGTTGCTTGTCGCCATGTGGGCGCATGACGCGCACGCCGACAAGAAGACGGTGTGCACGATCACGGTCAATTCGCCCGACGAGAAGGAAATATTCCGCCGGAATCTGTCCCGGGACGATTTTCAGTTTGTCGAGCTGGTGGAGCGCGGCCGTCCCGATTGGCTTGAATCGGCTTGCCGCAAGAATGTCCGCTGCGATGTTCTTCTCGTCTCCGGTCATTTTGACGGCGGCACCGAGTTTTATTCGGATCGGCTGGATGCGCGTGAGTATCTGCCCATCGACGAGATGGAGCGCGTTTCTTGCAGCGATTCCTGCCCCGGATTGTTCTCGCAGCTAAAAGAGGTTTATCTCTTCGGCTGCAACACGCTGAATGCGGAAGCGATGAGAAGCGCGTCCGCCGAGATCGCGCGAAGCCTCGTTCGTTCCGGGCACTCTCCGGCGGATGCGGAGCGTCTGTCGCGCGTGTTGGGCGAGCGGCACGGCGAAAGCAACCGCGATCGCATGCGCCATATCTTCAAAGACGTGCCGCTGATCTATGGATTCTCATCGAAGGCTCCGCTCGGCCCGACGGCAGCCTCGATGCTGGATCGTTATTTTCAGTCGGGATCCGGCGGCGAGATCGGCAGCGGCCGCGCAAGCCCGAAGCTGCTCGGACTGTTTACGCCGAGCTCCATGACGCGCGCTACCGGGCTGAACGACTCGGACCCGGACGCCGGCTTTCGGCGGGACGTCTGCCATTTTTCCGACGACCGCTTATCGGTCGAACAGAAGCTCGGCTTCGTCCATGAGCTCATGGGTCGGGACATGGCGGAAGTACGCATGTTCCTGGACCACATCGAGAAATATTCGGCATCGCTCAGCGAGACCGAGCGCCATGCACCCGTGGTTTCAAGCGCGCTCGACGAGATCGCGCACGACGAGGCCGCACGCACGCGTTACCTCGAGTTCGCGCGCGATGCCGATCTGCCTGCGGTTCGCGCGCGCATGGTCGAGCTGGCGCACAGTCTGGGCTGGCTTTCAGCCGCGGATCAACGTGCTGAGCTGGCGCGCATGATCGGCGACCGACTGGCGGGAGACTCCGTGAGCTCGGCCGACGTGGACTTGGTGTGTGCGCTCAACAAGGACCACGAATTGGACCAGGAACTTGGCCGGCTGCAAGTGCCGGCGGCCCAGGCCGGCAGGGTCGCTCATGCTGCCGTGCTCGCCTGCCTGGGAAGTACCGAGGCTCACGCTCGGGTGCTTCGCGCGCTATCGAGCCCCGACGATGAAGAAGTTCAGATCGCGCAGATTTATCTGCACCATCGACCGATCGCCGACGCAACGGAGCTTCGCGGTGTCGCTGCGGCGATCGCGCGAATGAACGGCTCCGATGCTCAGGTTCGAGCGCTCGACACGCTCGCACATTATCGGCTCTCGGATCGCGAAAGCCTGGAGGAGCTGACGCGTTTGTTCCCGCTTGCCAAGTCGGTCAATGTGCAGCGGGCGATCGCCGGGATCCTGATCCGCTCCGACTACCAGGCGATCGCCAAACCCAAACTCGCGCAGATACTGCGCGAACATCGCCTGAAGTCTTCCGACGGCGAAGACTCGATCGACGTTCTCATTCGCCAACTTGGCCGTCATGATCCGTCAAGCGCCGAGCGAAAAGGCTGAAGCGAGACCGCCGCACCCGAAAGCAGAGCAACGTCG
>DATMNH010000245.1:0-19229 GCA_035568975.1 Casimicrobiaceae bacterium | reverse complement strand
CGGCAACGAGCTTCTCGAAGGCGAGGAGCCGTTGCGCTTCGCGCCGGTAGAGCGCTGCAACCGGCCACGGCCTGCGTTGCGCGTAGGCGTCCCACTTCGCCGAATCCATGTCGACAAAATCGACTACCGTCCGTACGCCAGGCAGGTCGAGCGCGTACTGGGCCATGGGGGACGAAAAGACGAACGCGCGCTCGATGCGCTCACGCAACACGACATCTTTCACCCACTGATGCATCGTCCGGCTGCGGAAGTACGGCAGCGTCAGGGCCTCGCCAGCGAGAATGGCCACCACGCTGCGAATGCGCCTGGACCATGGGACGATCGCCTCGACATGCACTTCGGCACACCACCGTCGCAACGCGTCCACATGCTGCCAATCGAGCGGATCGTCGATGAAGGTGCCCAGGACGACGCGGTAGTGCTGCGCCAGGTGCCGCAGCAGGTGGTAGGAGCGAACCTTATCGCCCTTGTTTGGGGGATACGGCAGGCGGTGGGAGAGGAAGAGCAGAGTCTCCATGGCGGTCGCCTCGTTCAACCCAGGCCCTTGACCAGATGCGGACCGACGAGGTTCGCCACCGGGATCGGCAGTCGCCGCCAGAGTGCCATAAGCACCCGGTACCTCGGGTTGAGCGGATTGTGTTCCGGGATGCGCTCGCGACGGTACAGACAGTATTCATACGCCAGCGGCATCGGCTCCAGGCCCCAGTTCTTCTTGAAAGCGAACGGCCCCGTGCCGCGCTTGCTCCTGCCGAAGTCGAAGACGCGCAGGCCGCGCTCGCATGCTCGGCGCAGCAGCTCCCAGTACTTGAAGTCGTTGGCGGCCAGATCGCGCGCCGCCGCAACGTCGCCTGCGTAATACGGGAGCACTTCGTCGCGGAAGTAGAAACTCAGTACGCTCGAGACCGCCTTGCCGCGCGGCTCGGTCACCGTAAGAACCTCGCAGTCGCGATCGAACGTGCGATGCAGCATCTCGAAATAGCGCTTCGCCAGCGGCGGCGTCCCGTGCCGGTGCACGTTGTCCGCGTACAACGCAAAGAAGCGGTCCGGGTCGGCGTCGAGCTGGCTTACCAGGCCGCGCGCGATGCCCTTGCGAACCATCGCCCGTTGCTTGCGCGGGATGGCGGCGAGATTGTCGTCGACCTCTGGCAGGATCGGCTTGCGGAACGTTGCATAAAGGTCCTGTCGCGGCCAGTCGGCTTCGCGTACGGCACGATCGCGCAGCTCGAGGTGGTCCACGCCCAGCCTTTCACCGAGCTCTCGGGCAAACCCATGCAGCGCCGTGACCGCATCGAACTCCAAGCTCGCCACGCCCCCATAGGCGCAGAAGGGCAATGAGACCAGCGCGTGCCCGAAGAGGAGACTCTTCACTTCGGCGAGGGGAAGCACCCCGACGATCTGGGCACCACGCTCGGCGAGCAGGTAATGCGTCGTGTGCCCGAAACATTCTTCGAGGATGTCCCTCCACCCGATGCGATGGAAGAACGTCGCGTCCGGGCAGCGATGAACGAACTCTTCCCAGCGCGCCCGATCCTCGTGGCCGAAGCCGCGGACTCGCAAGGGCATCGCGGCAGCTGGTCGCACGCTAAGCAGACTGCCTGGCGCGTTCATGCCACACCGAAGACGACGTGGTCCACTCGATCCCAACGGAAATCCTCCAGCAGCAGGCGCAGACGGTTCTCCGTGCGCTCCAGGTGCACGTAGTGACGAAAGCGCGTCTTCGCGTTCAGGCCCTTGACGCGGGGCTGCTCGGGGTCGATTTCCCAGGGATGGAAATAGAAAATCGCCGCTTCCTCGTCGTTCGAATTCACGCGCTGGATCAGCCAGCGCGAGACCGCGTAGGGCATGAGGCGGAAAAAGCCTCCGCCGCCGGCCGGCCAGTTGGTACGGAACAGGCGCGCGGTGGCAATCGGCACCTCGAGCATGTGCGTGTTGGCGACGTGGGCAAAGCGATTGCCGCCCGGCGACCCGTAGTGGTCATGGCGGATCGGGTAGACGCTCGAACTGTAACGATAGCCGGCCCTGGCGAGGCAATCGTAGGCCCAGAGATTGTCCTCACCGATGGAAAAGCTCGGCGCCCGGTAGCCCTGGACCGCGGTTCCGGCGACGTCCTCGAGGACTGCCTTCGCCAGCGCCACATCGGCGAAGAAAACGCCGGGCTCAAGCGCGCTCGCCCGATCGTGCGCGTAGCCGTGGCTCGCCAGCTCGTGCCCGCCCGACACGATGCGCTGCACCAGTTGCGGATAACGCTCGGCGATCCAGCCGAGGGTGAAAAACGTGGCATGGGTCCCGCGCTCCGCGAGCAACTCGAGGATCCTGTCGACATTCTGCTCGATTCGGCACGGCAGCTCGTCCCACGTCGAGCGCGATATGTATGGCGCGAACGCCGACACCTGAAAATAATCCTCGACGTCGATGGTGAGAGCGTTGACGACCCCGCCTGTCTTTGGGCCGGGCGCAGCCGTGGATTCAGGCATATGCCGACTCCACTTGCCGCGCGAGCCAGGGCAGGAGGTGCGCGGCGATGCGTTCCGAGGCGCGTCCATCCCACAGCTCAGGAACGCGTCCCCGCTTGCCGCCGCCGGCGAGGATCTCGTTAGCGCGCTGCACGATGAGCGTCCGATCTCTTCCGACAAGTACGTTGGTTCCCTGCTCGACCGTGATCGGGCGCTCGGTGTTCTCGCGCATCGTCAGGCAGGGCACGCCGAGCGCCGTGGTCTCCTCCTGGATTCCGCCGGAATCGGTAATGACCAAGGTCGCGTCCTTGATCAGGCCGAGCGTCTCCAGATAACCCTGGGGCGGGAGCACGAACGTGCGTCGTGCGTCCAGCGCCTGCCACAGCCCGAAGCGGTCGATGCTGGCACGCGTTCGCGGGTGCAGCGGCCAGATCAGCGGCAGCTGGCGGCTGATCTCCTTCAGAATCGCCAGCGCTTCGGCGAGGCTGTCATGCTGGTCGACGTTGGACGGGCGATGCAGCGTGACGAGGCCAAAACCGCGTTCGGCTGCGAGCAGTGCCGTATCCAGTCCGTTGTCGGCGAACACCGCACCGGGCGGGACGGCATGGTCCAGACTCGCCATCAGCGAGTCGATCATGACATTGCCCACGAAATGGACCCGTTCCATGGAGATGCCTTCCCGGCGCAGATTCTCGTTCGCGGAACGCTCGGTCGTGTACAGCGCGTCGCAGATCTGGTCGGTGAGCAGGCGATTGACTTCCTCCGGCATCAGGCGATCGAAGCTGCGCAGTCCCGCTTCAACATGCACGACGGGAATCGCCTTCTTTACCGCTACCAGGCTGCACGCCAGCGTCGAATTCACGTCGCCGACCACGACCACGCAGCTCGGCTGCGCTGCGTCGACGACAGGCTCGAAGCGCTGCATGATCTCCGCTGTCTGCTGCGCGTGGGTTCCTGAGCCGACGTCGAGATTGACGTCCGGCGCGCGCAGCTTCAGGTCGGCGAACAACCGATCGTTCATCGCCACGTCGTAATGCTGACCGGTATGCACGAGCAGCGTACGCGGTGCCGCAGGATCGCTGCGGAACGCCCGAATCAGTGGCGCCATCTTCATGTAGTTCGGCCTGGCGCCAACTACGCAGACGATGGGGCCGAACGTGGGCGCGAGTTCGTACATCAGCTATTGAGCGGGTCAAGCGGCTTCAGGGACGCTTGCGATCGCCGCAGCTGCTGCACGAGATCGAGCGTTGACGTCATGGCGCGCTCGAGGCGCAACACGCGCTCTTCAAGGCCGACTGGCGGTGCGTCCTCGCCGACGCCGTGTCCGTCGGCCCTGGCAGCCACCGCGGCAGCTTGGCTGTCCCCCTCGCTGAGTTCGAGCCGGATCTCCTCCGCGGTCGACCTGACGTTGGCGGCGGCAATGTCGTGCTCCTCGGAGAGCGCCGCGGCCAGCAGGAGGCGGTTGCAGAGTGTGTTGATCCGCCGCGGAATTCCCGCGGAGTAGGTGTAAATCGCGTCGAAGGCCGCGGGCTCGAACCGGGGATATTTGCACCAACCCACATGGCGCAGCCGATGCTCGACGTAGGCCTGGGTCTCGGCACGGTCCATCGGTCCCAGGTGATAGGAAGCGGTTACCCGCTGCCGTAGCTGCTGGAGCTCGGGGCCTTGCATCAGCAGGCGCAACTCGGGCTGGCCCACCAGGAAGCTCTGCAGGAGCCCCTGGTTGCCGAGCTGGAAGTTGGACAGCATGCGCAGTTCTTCGATCGCGCGGCCCGAGAGATTCTGGGCTTCGTCGACGATCAGCAGCGCCCGCTTGCCCTGTGGCACGAGCGACACCAGGAACGCTTCGAGCTCGGCGAGCAGCTGCGCCTTGTCGATCGCCTTCGTTGCCAACCCGAACGCCATGGCGATGGCACGCAGCAGATCCTCCGCGTCGAGCTGGGTCGTGACCAGCTGGGCGGCGACCAGCCGGTTGGGATCGATCTGTTCGAGCAGGCTGCGTACGAGCGTGGTCTTACCGGCACCGACTTCTCCGGTGACGATGATGAAGCCTTCACCCTGGTGCACGCCGTACTGCAGGTAGGCGAAGGCGCGCTTGTGGCCGCGACTGCCGTAGAAAAAGGCGGGATCGGGATTGAGCTGAAAGGGTTTGCCGGTCAGCCCGAAAAACGTCTCGTACACGTCACGGCCTAAAAGGTGTGGGAGACGCTGGCATACACGCTCACCGTGGACTGATTCCCGATGGTGCTGCCGCCAGGGGTGTTGAAAGTGAAATAGGTCACGCCGACCGTGCCGCTGGTCTTGGGGGAGAACTGAGTGTTCACGCTGACGAAGGTATTGAAATTGTCGGTGCGCACATTGCTCAGGGTGCCCTCCGTGTTGTTCGGCTTCGTCCTGGAGTAGATCGCACTGGCGACGAGGTTGGTGAGCCCGCTCAGGCGATAGCTGTAGTTGACACCGCCACCGGTCTGGGTGTTGCTCGCTCCGAACTGGATGGCAGACGGCAGTTCCGAGCCAGTACCGGAGATCTCGTCGGTCCGCGAATTGAACAGCGTGAAGCCGAGCGCATTGCGTGTACCGGCCCATACCGCCGACAGGCTCGCCGTCTGCTGCAATGTGATCGACTGCGAGTAGAAGTTCAGCGGGCTGGTCAGGGTGGGCGGCAATCCCGTCTGTGCCAGGAATTGCGCCACCGCCGCTGCCCGTTGGGCCGGATCCGGAATTCGCGTCGTAAACGCGGCGTCAAGAAATTGTGCGACGGTGATGCCGGCAGGGATCGCCAACGCGACCTGCGGAAAGGTACTCAGCCCGCGCGCGAAGTTCGCGCTCAAGGCGATGTTCGGCAGCCGATGGCTCGCCTGCAAGTTGTAGGACGAGCCGAAAAACCGGTGCTCCCAGAACCCGTCGACCGCAGTCCGTTCCGTCGGCCGCCAATTGAGGCCGCCGCCATAGATCGATCCTGAATTGTTCGACGACGGGAGAAGCGCTCCGTTGGCGCCGCTCAAGGCCGGGAAGGCATCGCTCTCGTAGCCCCCGCGAACCGAGAGGGTCAGCTGCGGGTCCACCGCGAAGGAAGCTATGGCGCGGACAACCTGGATGACGTACGTACCAGTGTCGATGCCATTGTCGTACTCCTGTCGGCTGTATTGCAGCGTCCAGCCCCCACCATGGCCAACGACTGAGCTCATCTGGCCGTTGAGGCTGTTCTGATAGGTGGTCGGCGTCTTCACCGACGAGTCTCCATAGCTCGCGGAAGGTGTCCAGACGTTGTCGTCGCGCAAGCTATACGAAATGTTCGGCGCGATCACGCCTTGGATGTATGGGCTGACGCTGTAAGTCTGTGAGATATATCGGTTATTCGTCTGCACTGTCAGGTTCGAAGGTTGCGGACCGAAAGGCGTAACGAAGGTCTCCGCGACGTTTGCAGTCGCGTCAATGAAAAAGAACTTTTCGATCGCTTCCAGGTTCGCGTTAAGGGCGACGCTGGGCGCGAAGCTGTTGCCCTGGCCTCCCGTGCAAAGGAATTCGTTCGCACCTACGGTGCCGTTGATCTTCAGACGCGCCGTCTGAACGCTATGGATTCCGAGCGCGGCCGTAAGGCAGGCTACGAATCCATCCGGTTGCTGATTCGCGCCGGTGTAATGGTTGTAGGTAGCGGTGGCTCCGGCCGAGGCCGAGAGCTCCGACTTCTGGGCTAGCGCGCCTCCGGCCGCGGTTATGCAAGCGAGCCCGCCCAATCCGGCTATCCCTGCCGCCCAGCGGCGGAGCGCAGGTTTCGGCTCGTCACCTCTGGCGGACCCCCATCCGCGACGTCCGTGCATGAAAGTCAACCCAGGCTCAGGGTGCAGCGGCGGCGGCGTAATAGTTCTGGCCGTAATAGCTGCCTACCTCCGGACGTGGCGCCTTGTTCAATACCATCATGACCACCGGACAGCTTTCAATGGTTTCCAGCGCATGCTTGACCATTACCTGGGCGGTACGATCTGCCTCCACCACCATGATGATCTGGCCCATGTGCGATGCCAGCGCGCGCGCTTCGGTCGTTGCGAGCAAGGGCGGCGCATCGAACACCAGAATCCGGTCCCGGTACCGGGATGACATCTCCTCGAGCAGGCTAGCCATCGATTCGCTCGCCAGCATTTCGGTGGCGCGCCCGTGCGCGGCGCCGGACGGCAGCAGCGACAATTTCTCCACGTTGGTCCTGAGCAGAACATCGGGGAGCTTGGTGTCGCCACCGATGAGCAAGTCGAGCAGCCCTTTGTAATCCTGCGGCAGACGCATCATCTTCATGATGCATGGATTGGCCACGTCAGCGTCGACCAGAAGCACCGTGCTGTCGACTTCCAGGGCTATGCTCATCGCGAGATTGAGCGCGACGAAGGTCTTGCCCTCGGCAGGAACCGCGCTGGTGACCATGACGAGATTGGCGCGCTCGGGCCGCGGACCGGCGCGCTCGTGAGCGTTCCTGATGATCGGTCGTTTAATGACGCGAAACTCGTCGGCGATCTGTGAACGCTGTGCTTGAGGCGTGACGAAGCCCGCAGCGGCCAGTGCGTCGAGGTCGATATGCACCTCCTTGCTGCGCGGGCGCGCTTCGGCGGGAGAAGGCTGCCGGTTGACCGGCGTTGCCGGCGCCGCCGTCGGGGCCGCAGCAGGAACCGCGACGCGACTGGCGGCCGGCTGCGCCCGTTCCAAGGCCTGCGCGAAGCGCTCTGGTGTAGGGATTGCGTCGGCGTCGCGACCAACCGGCGGCGCCTGAGCCGCCGCCGGGACTGGCGCATCTATCCCGGCCTTCTTTAGTTGGGCAAGCCGTTGCGCGGCTTTCTCGACGAGATCCATGGGTGGGTCCTCAGGAGCCACGCGTGGCGGCCAGGAAAAGGAAAGCGAAAGCGGCGGCGTACGACGCTAACAGGCCGCTGAAGCCCCCGGCAAACAGCAATGCGGCGCGACGCCGCATCACGCGCAAGCCATGAGTGGGAAGGGCGCTGACCATGCCGAGCAACGGGCGCTGCGCGATCTCGCGCAACGAGCGTCCATCATGGAAGGTGGGACGCACCTGACTCACGAGCCAGCTCACGAAGAGTCCGGCGAGAAGAGACACCGCCACGACTCCTCCGAGCAGGAGCAGGCGGTTCGGTGCAACCGGATTCGGCGTGACGCGCGGCGGGTCGATGATCCGGAACTCCGCAACCCCGGCGTCTTCGAGCTTCCCGGTCAGGGTGGCAGTTTCGCGTTTCATGACCAGGTTATCGTACTGGCGCTTCTGCATTTCGTAATCGCGGTTGAGCTGGGTGAGCTCCATGTCGATCTTAGGAAGCGTCTCGGCTGACGAACGCAGCTGGTTGTAGCGTGCCTCGTATTCACCGAGACGCGCGCGGATCGTCGTGAGGTTGGCGTCGGCATCGTTCAGCGCAACCTTTAGCTGCTGGGCCACCGGGTCTCCGCTCAGGGCGCTGCCAGGCGGCTCGTTCTCGGCGGCCGCGGTCCGCACCTCGATCTCATGTTTCCGGTCTTCCTCGACTTGCGCCAGCAGCCGTTTGATGCTGACCACGTCCGGATGCTGCTCCGTGTATTTCCGCAGCAGCTCGTCGAGCTGCCGTTTCAGCTCGTTGATGCGGCCGTCGAACTCCGGGACTCTGATCGTGACAACGCGTTTGCCGGTCGCCCCGGGACCGCGTTGCGTTTGCTCCTCGAGCTGCTGGCGAATGCCGTCGCGGGTCTGCTCGGCGACACGAAGCTCGAGGCGGGCGTCCTTCATCTGTTCTGACACCGTTCCCATCTGCCCGAGATAACCTTGGCCGCTGGTGCCGATAAGGCCCATGTATTTCAATCGAAAGGCATGCACGCGGGTTTCCGACTCCCGCAGCTTGCTCTCGTAGTCCTTGATCTGTTCGTCGACGAACCTGCGTGCGCTGTCGGTTCCGCCGCGGGTTCGACCGAGACTTTGTTCGATGAACGTCGACAGCGCCGCCTGGACCACGTCGCGCGCCTTGCGGCCGTCGGGATAACGAAAGGCAATCGTGTACAGGTTATCCCCGCTGCCAGCGCGGGCGATGCTGAGCGAGCTCGCCGCCTCGTCGACCAGATCGGCGGCGGTCCTGCCGGCGCTGGTATCGAGATCGGATTTGCGAATGATCTTCTCGAGGTTCGGCCGGCTGAGCAGGAGGCGGCTGAGAATCGAGACCTGCTGACCCGCGTCCGGGGCCATCGCCATCCCGGCCATCAATGGCTGGAGCAGCGACTGGGTATCCACGTAGACACGGGCGGACGCCTCGTACTTGTCAGGCAAGCGGAACACGACAACGGTGCCGATGATCGCGGAGAGCCACGCAACACCCAACCCGATCCAGCGGCGTTGCCACATGCCCCTCAGGATGGCAAGTAGCTGTTCGACTAACTCCGGCATGGTTTCGCTCTCCCTTAAGCCAAGGTCTCTACGCGCGCGGCGATCGAGTGAGCCTCAGAACCAGCTCTGTGGAATGAGAAGGATGTCGCCGGGCTTGACATCCACATTGGCGGATATGTCACCGCGCTTGACCAGATCCTTTAACCGCACGCTGTACTGCTTGCCGCCTTCGGACGTGCGCATGATGGAGGCGTTGTTGCCGTCGGCAAAATCGGTCAACCCGCCCACCGCGATCATCAAGTCCAGCAGCGTCATCCCCTGGCGGTAGGATAGCGCCTGCGGCTTGGAGGCCTCCCCCAGGACCCGGATCTGCTCCGGGTAGGGGCCAACGAAACCACCGACGATCACGGTAACGACCGGATCGCGGATGTACTTGGACAGCGCCTTTTCGACGTCGCGCGCGAGTGTGGTTGGATCCTTCCCCATTGCAGGCAGATCCTCGATAAGGGGTGCCGTCAGCTTGCCGTCCGGTCTGACCGGAACGCTCGCGGAAATCTCCGGATTGCGCCAAACGTTTATCTGGACACTGTCACCCGGGCCTATCTTGTACAAGTAGTCCGGAGACGCCGCAATCTGCGGCGCCGGTGGATAGGGATTCGTCGCGCATCCCATGATCGCCGCAGCACTCAGCACGGCTACGACCCCTAAAGCGAAACGCGCACCATGGCCTCCAAGGGGCTTGCGACTCATGATCGAACGCATTTGAAATTCCTTTCCGGTCGAGAATCGGGCGAGAGAACGAATCGACACAATCGGCCGCAATTTATCATTTCGATAAATCTACTGTCGCGTTGTTACAAATCTACTGTCGCGTCGTTACGTATGTTTTATGAACATGGAATTGGGTGTTGATTCTAAGCCCAAAGAGCACCTAAACGCCAGAATTTGCAGACAACTGGCGCTTCCTGCCGCTGGTCGCGGCCACTGCGAGCCGGATTGCCGTACACGACAAGTTGTGGCAAAGACTGTTCGCCGGTCATCGCCAAGCGATTTTCACCGGCGACACCATGTTGCATTGGCGCGACCGATGTGTACGTCCAATGCGCTGGATGTTGCCGGCGGCGCTGTAATCAGTTCCGCGGATCCGTCCCTGGAGTACATTCGAGCGTTCGCAACCCACAACTGTCCTTTGCGTCGAAGTTTGAGCGGTGAAAAGCGGCTGCTAGAGTGTCCCGACGATCCATCGAACGACATTCGCGAATATCTCGTAGAGCGCAAAGTAACTGCCCTGCAAGGCCGCCATGCTGGGCAGGACGTCGAGTACCGTATCGATCTGTCCGCTCGGTATGCCCGTCGGCGCGGGAATCGTTTCGATGCCTTGTGCGGTGAACTCGGCGCGCGCGCGCGGCATGTCGAAGCTGTGCGCTACGAGAACGACGCGGCTAATCTTCGCGGCGCCGAGGACCTCCGCCGATCGCACCGCGTTTTCGTGCGTGTTGCGCGATTGCAACTCCAGCCAGCGTACCGGCACACCGAACTCGCGCTCCAGCGCGGAGCGCATCAGGGCGGCCTCAGGCTCGCCGCCGAACACGGAACCGCCCGTAACGAGCACCGGCAAACCGGTGAGGCGCGCGACCTGGGCGCCATAGCGGACGCGCTCGAGCGTTAAATGCCCCAGCGTATCGCCACCGGCGTACTCTGCGGCGTGCCGACGGATCCCGCCACCCAAGATGACAATCGCCTGGGCATTTTGGGCGCGCTGCAGATCCAGCGGGGGCGATGTGTCGACGAGGGTCAGCAACGCGAAGGCGACCATTGGCGTGGATAAGGCACTCAAGAGCAAGATCCCGGTCCAGGCGACGATCCGCCCGCCGCGTGGAGCGCGCCCGATGATCAACAGACCCGCCACCGCGAGCAGCAATGGCCCCGTCGGCGGCAGAACGATCGCCTTGAGCAATGCCTTCAGCCAGACGACGTCACCCAAGGGAACAGGCTCGAGCCGGATCAGTTGCTCTTCGCCAGCAGAGCCTGCAAATGGCTGGCGGGGATCGCGTAGGTGATTCCGCTCGGCTGGGTCAGTGCCGCTTCCTTGGTGCCTTTGACGAACACCATATTGATGATGCCGAGCACGTCGCCGGATTCCGGATCGTAGACCGGACTGCCACTATTGCCCGGATAGGCCGTCGCGTCGAGTTGAAGCACTGGATACGACCCTGTAGTCAGGCGACGATAAACGCGCAGATCAAGTTGTGCCGCTACAGGGGGCGGGATCGCGATGGGCGTAATCGCCGCGACCATGCCGCGATGCGTCGCCGCAAACACACCGAGCACGTTGCCGATCGGGAACCCGGTAAAGAGCACACTTTGTCCTTCCCTGACACCGTCGGACGCGCCGAGCTTGAGCGCGCGCAGCGGCGGTCCATTCATCTTCAGCACAGCCAAATCAGAATCAAGATCGACGGCGAGTTCCCGCACTTCCCGCATCTGCGAGCGTCGATCCGCCGCGGGGACCAAGACCACCAGCGTTTCGCGATGTTCGCTGTCGAGAGTAAGCGGCAACGCGTGGGCGTTGGTCGCGATCAGGGACCCGTCTCCCACGGCAAAGCCTGTGGCCCGGAACTGAAATGCCGGCGCCCGTGTCTGCTGGAACGTTCCAATTGCAACGACCGAGCCCTTTATGCGCTCGATGGTGCTCATTGTGTTGTCGGCCAGCGCCGGCAAACCCGCGGACAGCGCCCAGACCGCTGCCAGGATCACCAAGGGACCATGCAGAGCGGCGCCTCTCGCCTTAGGACGACGTGCGGGCCGGACCGACCGCATCGCCTCAGATCACTTCGATGTGACGAACGCAGGCGGGGCGGCGAGCGCCGGATCGTACGGATGGCGCTCGCTCCCGAACAGAATAAGGACCCGCTGCACATAGCTGCGTGTTTCCGGGTACGGCGGGATGCCGTGGTAGCGGTCGACGACGGCCTCGCCGGCGTTGTACGCGGCGGCGGCAAGCGCGACCTCGCCACGGTAATACGACAACAACCAGCGCAGATACGTCAACCCGCCGCGCAGGTTGTCGCGGACATCGAAGCTGTTGGTGACCTTGAACCGGGTCGCCGTGGCCGGAATAAGCTGCATCAGCCCGCGCGCGTTCTTGGGCGAGTGCGCCTTGGGGTCGAAATTCGACTCGACGGCGATGACGGCCAGCGCCAGCCGCGGCGCGACCGTATAGGCCGGCGCCAGCGCGGTCACCAGCTGCGCAATCTTCAGCTTGTCCGGCGGCAAATCGGCGAAGGGATCGAATGCTTCCTCTGGCGCGCTGACCGCAGGCTCGTCGGGCAGCATGCAATCCGGTAGACGGCCCCGCTCGTCGCCGACGAACTGGAGCGCCCTGCGCGCGGCGGCGTGGCCTGCCTCTGCGGCCAACGCCAACAGCGAGGCGGCCACGACATCGTCGCGCGCCACGCCCCGCCCGTTGGCGTACATCCACCCGAGACTGAACTGTGCCTCTGCGTCGCCTCGTCGCGCCGCCTCGCAATAGAGAGCCGCGGCTTTGCGCTGGTCCGTTGCGACACCCTCGCCGTGTTCGTAGGCAAGCGCCAACTCGACGACGAGATCCGGCGCGGCTTCGCTCGTCGTGCCAGCGCTCATCCCCTCGGCTGCCAGCGTGCCGGTCGACAGCATCATTCCTGCCAAGGCCGACCAGCCGATGCCGAACACGAGCCTGCTAGGTAACATCATCGACATCCTGCAGCACCTCTTTTCGACCAGCGGTCGGCCGGCGCAACCGCGCTTCGTACCATGGCAGGGCTTCCCGCAAGCCGGAATCCACGTCGTAGGTCGGATCGTAACCCAGCAGGCCGCGCGCCTTGCCTATATCGGCCTGCGAATGGCGGATGTCCCCTGGCCGGAATCCCTCGTAGACGGGCGCCGGGACGACCAGCTCCGGGTGCCGCTCCAGCACCAGGCTACGCAGCGCCGCATATAGTGCGTTGAGCGGCATTTTTCCGCCCACCGCGATGTTGTACACCTGACCCAGGACCTCCGGATCGCGGCTGGTCGCAGCCAGCAGATTGGCCTGCACGACATTGGCGACATAGCAGAAGTCGCGGGTCGTCGCGCCGTCGCCGTAGATGACGATCGGCCTGTCGGCCAGCATCGCTTCCGCCCACCGCGGGATCACTGCAGCATACGCGCCTTCGGGATCCTGCCGTGCACCGAAAACGTTGAAGTAGCGCAGCCCGATCGAAGCCGTGCCGTAGCACCGACCGAACACGTCGGCATAGATCTCGTTCAAGTATTTCGTGACGGCATAGGGAGACAGAGGGCGGCCGATCCGGTCCTCGACCTTGGGCAGCTCCGGTGCGTCACCGTACGTCGAGCTCGATGCCGCATACACGAATCGGCTCACGCCGGCGTCTCGTGCCGCGACCAGCATGTTCAGAAAACCCGTCGCGTTGACAGCATGCGTGCGCAGTGGATCGCTGATCGAACGTGGGACCGAGCCCAGTGCGGCCTGATGCAGAACGATGTCAACTGCACGGCAGGCCCGGCGGCATGCGTCGGGATCGACGATGTCGGCTTCCAGGAACTCGTGCCGTCCCCACTGCTCGTCGCCGACGGCCTGGCGCACCTCTTCCAGGTTGTGGCGGTGCCCGGTCTCGAAGTTGTCGACGCTGACGACCTCCTGTCCGAGGCGCAGCAGGGCTTCGAGCAGATGCGAACCGATGAACCCTGCGCTTCCCGTCACCAACCAGCGCAAAGGCTTGGCGCGGAGCTGCAGAACGGCGGTCCGCATGGCCATCGGCTCCCGGGTGACAGTCATCAGAGCCTCCACACCTGGATGCCATGGGCACGCAACGCCACCGCGTCGGCCCGGCACTTCACATCGACGTACACCCCATTGGGCGTGAGCTTAGCGACCAAGGCATCCGCCGAGTACTGCTCGTAGGCGCGGTGCGCTACGGCCGAGACGATAGCATCGGCGCGCGGCAGTTCGTCCCAGGGCGTCAGCCGCACGCCGTACTCGCGCAGGGCGTCGGCGGGATCGGCAACCGGATCGTGAACGTGTACGGACGCCCCGAAGGAAGCGAGTTCCCTGATGACATCGATGACGCGCGAGTTGCGCAGGTCAGAGCAGTTCTCCTTGAAGGTCAAGCCCAGCACGTTCACCGCCGCGCCCTTTACCGCTGAGCCGGCCTGGATCATCAGCTTCACCGTCTGATCCGCGATGTATTTGCCCATGCCGTCGTTGATGCGGCGCCCTGCCAGAATGACCTGCGGGTGATAGCCGAGCAAGTCCGCCTTGTGCGTCAGATAGTACGGGTCGACACCGATGCAATGTCCGCCAACCAGCCCTGGCCGGAAGTGCAGGAAGTTCCATTTCGTGCCCGCCGCCTCCAGGACCTCGGTCGTATCGATCCCGATCTTGTGAAAGATCAGGGCAAGCTCGTTGATCAACGCGATGTTAAGGTCCCGTTGCGTGTTTTCGATGACCTTGGCCGCCTCCGCGACCTTGATGCTGCTCGCCCGGTGCACACCTGCAACAATAATGCTCGCGTAGATCTCGGCAACCTTCTCCAGCGTTTCGGGCGAGTCGCCGGAGACAAGCTTGACGATCCGCGACAAGGAATGCTGCTTGTCGCCCGGATTGATGCGCTCCGGCGAGTACCCGACGAAAAAATCGCGCCGCCATTGCATCTCGGACCAGCGCTCGACGACGGGCACACAGATTTCTTCGGTCGCCCCGGGGTAGACGGTCGATTCGAAGACGATGGTTGCGCCACGCTTCAGATGCCGGCCGACCGTTTCGCTCGCCGCCAGCAAGGGCCCGAAGTCGGGTTGGTGTGCGTCGTCAACCGGTGTCGGAACTGCGACGACAATGAAATCGGCGTTGCCGAGCTCGGCCGCGTCGCCGGTGACTCGCAGCCCCGATGAGGACTCGAATTCCGCGCGGCTCACCTCCCCCGTCGGATCATGGCAATCGCGGTACGCCGCTATCTTCCGCTCGGAAAGGTCGAAGCCGATCGTCGGATATTTTTTTCCGAACTCGACGGCCAAGGGCAAGCCCACGTACCCCAAGCCTACTACGGCGACAACCGTCACTTCGACTCCCTTCGTCATGTTTACGTGCGTGTCGGACCCTCTGGCGCCCGATCCCTGCAGTTTCCGGCAAGAGGACCACCGATCGGCTACAGCGTCTTCAGCAGTGCAGCAACTTCCGCAGCGCAATCCGGGCCGCAGCTTAGTGGTGGCGTCTTGGCTATCGATGCTTGCAGGGATTGCTGTTCCTCCGCGCCGGTGCCTTTGGCATCCGTCGCGGATTTGCCCGCCGCCTGATTGCTCGCCTGCGCGAGGACTTCCAATTCCTTGCGTGCGGCCGTCTTGTCGCCCGCCTTGATCAGGGTTTTCGCCAGATGCAGACGGATCTCGGCCTGGTTCGGCGCAAGCTGTGCTGCTTTCTGGAGCTTTTCGAGCCCCTGAGTCACGTCGCCCTTCTTCACCAAAAGCATGCCCAACGTGTCCAGGATCGAAGCGTTTGTAGGAGCGAGCGTCGACGCTTTCTCGGCGTACGACAGCGCCTTGGGGTCGCCCAGTTCGCCAGCTACCCAGGCGAGGTTGTTGAGAAACATTACGTTATCCGGTTGTTGAGCAACTGCAGCCTGATAGTACCGAGCCGCGGCTTTGTAATCCTGTTTCTGGAGGGCGCGCTCGCCCAGATAGCCGCGAAGTACGACGTCTTTCGGATGGTCCTGCAACCATTTATCCGCCGTCGCGCTGGCCGCAGCGCCTTTGCCAGCGTTGGCCATAGTGGCATATAACTTCACCGCCACCATGCCATCATCGGGCGCGTGCTTCTGCGCTGCGCGGAAGGCCGCTTCCGCCTCTTGCCATTTCTGCTGCCCCCCCCAGAAGTCGCCTTCGAGTTGGTAGCCCCGCATGTCGGCAGGCTGTCGCTGCTGAATAGCCTTGATCTCCAGCAGAGCTTGCTCGCTGTGACCGGCCAGGGAGTAGACGATGGCCAACTGACGGTTCGTCTCGAAGCGGTCCGGGTTGATCTTTTGTGCCTCGCGCATTTTCTCGATCGCCTTGTCGTAGTCCTTTACCGCCACGAGCGCCCCGGCAAGGTGCAGGAGCGGTCCCAGCGCGTCCGGCTGCGCCGCCACCAGCTTGCTGAAGGTGCCGACCGCCAGTGTGGCATCTCCCGTTGCCTGCTGAACCTGCCCCAGCAGCTCGAGCGTTCGAGGATCGTTTGACAAGGCGGCATTCGCTTCTTGCGCTGCGAGCAGCGCTTGCTTGCCATCGCCCCTTTGGGCGTAGAACGTGACGAGCGCGACCCGCACATTGATCGACTGTGGATTGGCCGTCACCGCCTTCTTGAGCAATGACTCGATTTCGTTGGGATCGGCGCCGAGCGATTGCAAAAGACTGGTGAGCCCCAACAACGCCTGCTCGTTCTTGGGATCCTTTTCGAGCACCGCATCGTAGCGCTTGCGCGCCAGGTCCGGCTTTTTCTCGATACGATCGAGCTGCGCAAGGTTGCCAATCGCAGGGAGATAGTTCGGCTGGATCTGCAGGGCGCGCTCGAAACTCTCGCGCGCCGCCCCGATGTCGCGCTTGGACAAGTAGACGATTCCCCTCAGGTTCTGGACCAGCGGGCTGTTGGGCTGCTTCTTGTCGAGTTGGCCGACCGCGGCAAGGGCCTGGTCGAGCTGTTTCTGACGAAGGAGGTTGGCGATCAAGGCAAGGTCAGCCGCTGATACGTTCGGATCCATGGCCGACGCGGCCTCGAGGTCGCGAATCGCACCCTCATTGTCGCCTTCCGCGAACCGCACCTGGCCGAGCCGCGTCCGTGCCGCGGCGTTTTTCGGGTCCAGCGCCGTTGTTTGCGCGAAGTATTGGGCTGCTTTGGGAATGTCACCGATGGCGAGATAGGCCTCTCCCGCGACCGTCATAAGCTGCGGATCGCTGGTACCGCGGTTCAGAGCCGGCTGCACCACTTCCAGAGCGTGTGCCGGGCTGCCCAAGCGCAGATAAGTCGCTGCGAGCAGGCGCTGTGCATAGAGCGAGTCAGGTGCCCTGTTGACGGCCCTGCGCAGATAGTCCAGCGCCTGATTGTATTGCTTGGCGCGAAACTCGATCTCGCCCGCGAGCAGCAGGCCCGGCGCGTATTCAACCCCGCCCTTGAGGACTTGCTGGACCGCCTCGCGAGCGGCCGGAAGGTCGCCGCGTCGCGACGCAATGAGCGCCTCGAAGTAGTACGCTTGACGATCCAGCTTCGATATTTTTCTGATGGCGCCGAGCTGGGCGGTCGCTTGTTCGAGATCGCCCTTGCCGATCAGCAGCGAAGCGAGGAGATAGTGAGCCTGCAGGTAATCGGGCTTCGCCTCCAGCGCCTTGGTCAGGAGCGCAGTTGCCGAATCGGTTTGGCCTTCGGCAACGAGAAGTCGCGCCTTGAGCAGCGACGCTTCCGGCGGCGGATGCGGCTGCGCGAGGACCGCATCGATGATCTTCCTCGAACCGTCGATGTCTCCACTCCCGGCCCGCACTATCGCGATGCCCAGAAGCGCATCTGCATAATCGGCTTTGGCGGCCAGTGCAGCGTTGAACGAGGCTTCTGCCTCTTTGGGTTTGTCGAGCGAGAGCAGCGCGTTGCCGATCGTCGTCTTGAACGCGGCTTGCGCGTCGGAACTGCCGAGCGTTATGTAGCCGAACTCGGTGACCAGTTCCGCGGCGTCCCCATCAGCAACGAGAGCGCTCGCCAATGCCGGCAGCGCCGCGTCTGCCGGATAGCCCAGCTGCAGCGCCATGCGCAGCTCTTTGACCGCGCCCGCGGAGTCGTGGCGCTCGTTCAGAGCAGTCCCTAGCAGGTATCGCGCTTCGGGGTCGTCCGGCGTTTTTTGCAGCGCATTCCTGAGTTGAATCAACGCAGCGCTGGAGTCGCCCTTCGCCAGATAGTCCTTCGCCGATTTGATCAGCGTTTGGGGCGAATCGCCCCCGCAGGCGGCGAGGAGCACGACACAGACGCCCGCGGCGAGCGCGACGTTCACCAGAGTTTTCAGCCAGACTCGCTTCATGTTGGGTTTCGCTTTCGTCGGGAGGGACGCCGGCAGTGCCATGGGGCACCTCATTTGAGTCCGAACCGGTGAATGAGCTCGTAGAGCGTGGGCCGGCTGACGCCGAGAAGGTCGGCAGCCTTGGTTAGATTACCATTGACTCTGCCGAGAACCCGCAGCACCGCGTTCTTCTCGGCTTCGTCGCGCACCTGGCGCAAGTTGAGTTGCAATGTCTCCTGCAACTCCGGCGCGATGCCGATATCCGCGGCACTGATCCCCGGTCCATCGGCCATGATCACCGCCCGCCGCATGACGTTCTCGAGCTCGCGCACATTTCCCGGCCAGGCATAGGATTCGATCACGGCGACGGCATCGGGAAGCAGGGTCATCGAGCCGCGCCGTTGCTCGGCCCCGAACCGGTGAATGCATGTGTGTGCAAGCAGTGCCGCGTCGCCTTCGCGTGCGCGCAGCGGCGGGACCTCTAGCACGATCTCGGCCAATCGGTAGTACAAATCGTCGCGAAACTTGCCAGCCGCCGTCAGATCCTTGAGATTCTGATTGGTGGCGCAGACGATGCGCACGTCGATTGGGATCTCCTGACGTCCTCCGATACGCTCGATCACGCGCTCCTGAAGAAAGCGCAGCAACTTCACTTGCAGGGCGAGCGACAGGTCACCGATCTCGTCGAGGAAGAGCGTTCCGCCATGCGCTGTCTCGATCTTGCCGAGAGTCTGTTTCGCCGCCCCGGTGAAGGCGCCCTTCTCGTATCCGAACAGTTCGCTCTCGAGTAGCGTCTCGGGTATCGCGGCACAATTGAGCGCGACGAACCGGTTGCCACGCCGCGGCGAGAGCTCGTGCAACGCGCGGGCCAGCAGCTCCTTGCCTGTGCCGGACTCACCGAGGATCAGCAAGGTGGCCGAGGTCGGGGCGACCTTCTCCACCGTGCGGCAGATCTTCTGCATTCCCGGATCGCGCGTGACGATCCCCGCCATAGCTGGCGCGTGCTGCTGGGCCTGCAGGCGCCGGTTCTCCTCCTGCAAGGCATAGACGCGAAATGCCCGTTCGATCATCAGCGTAAGGACGACCGGCTCGAACGGCTTCTCGCAGAAGTCATAGGCTCCCAGCGCAATGGCCTTGAGCGCGTTGGCGCGGTCGTTCTGGCCGGTCAGGACGATCACCTTGGTATCGGGTACAAGCCCGTGGAGGTCCTCCAGCAGCTGCAAGCCGACGGTCGGATCGTCAGCATGCGGCGGAAGACCTAGATCCATCGTCACGACGGCGGGTTCATGGCGACGCACCATCGCCATCGCAGACTCGCGATCGCTGGCAACGATCGTTTCATATTGATCGAAAGCCCAGCACATCTGTTTCTGCAGCGCCGGA
>DATMNH010000244.1:0-7486 GCA_035568975.1 Casimicrobiaceae bacterium | reverse complement strand
TTTGCCGGTCAATGGCGAGGATCGCTTCAGCCTGACCAGGGACTTCATGACCATGCGCAGTGCGGGCGTCATGCAGGAGCTCACGCGGATCGAAAAGCGCGAGGCGCGCGCCGAACGTTTCGAGCGCGAAGCGGAAAAGTCCGCCGCGGAGAAGAGCGTCACCATAGCCGCAATCCAGCGCGACGCCGCCATTGCGTGGCTCGATCGCTACTACGCCGAGGCGATGACGGCGGTCGTCTCCGAGCAGAGCCGCGCAGCGGCGGCCGAGATCGAAGCGGCGGAAGGAGCCTATCGCACCGGACGCAGCAGCTTGTCCGACCTGCTCTCGGCTCGTGCCGCGCTGGCCGCCCTGGATGATCGTGCCAGCGAGCTCGGTCGC
This sequence comes from Casimicrobiaceae bacterium, assembly GCA_035568975.1. Lineage (GTDB taxonomy): Bacteria > Pseudomonadota > Gammaproteobacteria > Burkholderiales > Casimicrobiaceae > PALSA-1003. Next base: position 7,107 of record DATMNH010000244.1, on the reverse strand, counting down.
AAGGCACGCTCCGCCAAGATCGCCCTCGCGCGTTGGTTGGGCGATGGCGCCGAAGCGCCGTTGGCAGGCCGTCCAGCGATCGACACGATCCGACTCGATCCGATTATGCTGGATGGCGATCTCGGCCATCATCCGGAAGTCGCGGTGCTCGCCAGGAAGGAAGATGTCGCTGCCGCCGAAGTCAGGGTTGCGCAAGCAAACAAGAAAGCAGACTGGAGTGTGGAGTTGATGTACAGCCAACGCGGCTCCGCGTACTCGAACATGATTTCCGTAGGTGTCTCGGTGCCGCTGCAATGGGACCGGACCAACCGCCAGGACCGCGACCTTGCATCCAAGCTGGCGCTGCTGGATCAGGCGCGCGCCGAGCGCGAGGATATGCTGCGAGCCCATGTCGCGGAGCTCCGCGCGATGATCGCCGAATGGGAAAACGATCGGGAACGCAGCGCGCGCTACGAGCGCGAGCTGCTGCCGCTCGCCTCCGAGCGGACGGAAGCCACCGTGGGCGCCTATCGGGGCGCCAAGGCCAGCATCACCGACGTGCTGCTCGCTCGCCGCAACGAGATCGATGTCCGCATGCAGGCGCTGCAACTGGAGATGGAGACGGCGCGCTTGTGGGCACAACTCAATTTCCTGCTGCCCGAGGGCGATGCCGCGACGCATGCCGGCGCGCCCCACATTAAGGATTCGCAATGAAGAGCAAATATTTTGTGTTTGCGCTGGTTGCCGCTGCTTTCATCGTCGCAGTGGGCTATGGCGCGTATCGCGCCGGGATGAATCACCGCATGCAAACGAGTGATGGCGCGACCATCACCGCGACACAATCGACGACCGGGGCGCAAAAGCCGGGAGACGTCGATCCGGCGACGGGCAAGAAGGTGTTGTACTGGCACGACCCGATGGTTCCGGGCCAGAAATTCGACAAGCCCGGCAAATCACCGTTCATGGATATGCAGTTGGCGCCGATGTACGCCGATGGCGGCGCCAGTGAAGCGGGCACGGTGGCCATCAATTCGCGTGTCCAGCAGAACCTCGGCGTGCGCGTCGCGGAGGTCAAGTCGGGCTCGCAGACGTCGACGATGGAGGCCGTCGGCAGTGTCGCCTATAACGAACGCGACGTGGCGGTGGTGCAAGCACGAAGCAACGGCTTCCTCGAGCGACTCTACGTTCGCGCGCCGCTCGACCCGGTGCGCAAGGGCCAGCCGCTGGCCGAGCTCTATGTTCCCGATTGGGTGGCCGCGCAGGAGGAATACTTGTCGGCGAAACGAATCGATGCGCGCTCGGACGCCACCAGTCTCGGAGGACTCGCCGATTCCGCGAAGCAGAGGATGCGGCTCGCCGGCATGAGCGAGGAGCAGATCCGGGCGGTGGAGACGGGAGGCAAGGTACAGCCGCGGCTTACCATTACCGCGCCCATCGGCGGTGTGATCGGAGAGCTCACCGCGCGGGAAGGAATGACCGTGATGGCGGGCGCACCGCTATTTCGCCTCAATGGATTGTCCACCGTTTGGGTGAACGCCGAAGTCCCGGAGGCCTTGGCGGCGCAAGTGCGTCCTGGCAATCCCGTCGAGGCCAGAACGCCAGCGGTATCCGGCGCGGTATTCAAAGGCAAAGTGAGCGCCATCCTGCCCGAAGTGAACCCGGCCACGCGAACGATCAAAGCGCGGATCGAGCTCGCCAATCCTGGCGGCCAACTGGTCCCGGGCATGTTCGCCACGGTCAGTTTCGCTCCAGCGGCGCGCAACGACGTATTACTGGTTCCTTCCGAGGCCGTCATCCAGACCGGCAAGCGCAGCGTCGTCGTCGTGGCCCAAGGTGACGGCAAGTTCGCGCCGGTCGATGTCGAGGTCGGTCTGGACAGCAACGGCCAGACTGAGATTCGCAAGGGATTGCAGGCCGGACAGACGGTCGTCGTGTCTGGGCAGTTCCTGGTCGATTCCGAGGCGAACCTCAAGGCCTCTACTACTCGCATGGGCGATATGCCGGCACAAACATCGGGCAATGCATCACCGGGGGATAAGCCATGATTGCCAAGCTCATCCGCTGGTCGATCGCCAATCGTTTCCTCGTTCTGCTGGCCACCCTGATGTTGACCGCATGGGGCGTGTGGTCGCTTTACAGGACGCCGCTCGACGCGATTCCCGACTTATCGGATGTGCAGGTGATCATTCGCACGACCTTCCCGGGCCAGGCACCGCAGATTGTCGAGAACCAGATCACCTATCCGTTGACAACGACGATGCTTTCGGTACCGGGCGCGAAAGCGGTACGCGGCTACTCGATGTTCGGCGATTCGTTCGTCTACATTCTGTTCGAGGACGGCACCGACCCGTACTGGGCGCGCTCGCGCGTGCTCGAGTATCTGAACCAGGTGCAGTCGCGCCTGCCGGCGCAGGCCAAGGCATCGCTCGGACCGGACGCGACGGGCGTGGGTTGGGTCTACGAGTACGCGCTGATCGACCGCACGGGAAAGATGGACCTGTCGCAACTGCGCGCGCTGCAGGACTGGTTCCTGAAGTACGAGTTGAAAACGGTCGCCAACGTTTCCGAAGTCGCCAGCGTCGGCGGCATGGTCCGCCAATATCAGATCGTGCTCGATCCCAATCGAATGCGCGCCTACAACATCACGCATGGCAAGGTGATCGATGCAGTTCAGAAAGCGAACCAGGAGACTGGCGGCTCGGTGCTGGAGTTAGGCGAAGCGGAGTACATGGTGCGCTCCTCCGGCTACCTGCAGTCGCTTGATGACTTCCGCCAGATTCCGCTGACGACGACCGACGCCGGCGTTGCGGTACGGCTGGGCGACGTGGCGCGCATCCAGATTGGCCCGGAGATGCGTCGTGGGATCGCTGAGTTGAACGGCGAGGGCGAGGTGGCGGGCGGCATTATCGTGATGCGCTCACGCAAGAATGCGCTGGAAACCATCGACGCCGTCAAGGCCAAGCTCGAGACGCTTAAACCAAGCCTTCCCCCGGGTGTCGAGATCGTTCCGACCTACGACCGCTCAAACCTCATCAAGCGCGCGGTGGCTAACCTCCAGGAAAAGCTGATCGAGGAATTCATCGTCGTTGCGCTCGTCTGCCTCGTGTTCCTGTTTCACCTGCGCTCGGCGTTTGTGGCCATCGTCTCGCTGCCCTTGGGCGTGCTGATGGCTTTCATCATCATGTACTACCAGGGAGTTAACGCCAACATCATGTCGCTCGGTGGCATCGCGATCGCCATCGGCGCGATGGTCGATGCTGCGGTGGTGATGATCGAGAACGCGCACAAGCACGTCGAGGCGTGGCACCACGCCCACCCCGATCAGAAACTCGCGGGTGACGAACAGTGGCGAGTCATCGGCGATGCCGCTGCGCAAGTCGGGCCCGCGCTGTTCTTTTCGCTTTTGATCATTACGCTCTCGTTCATCCCGGTGTTCACGCTGGAGGCGCAGGAAGGCCGCCTGTTCTCGCCGCTGGCCTACACAAAGACATACGCCATGGCCGTCGCCGCCGGACTGGCGGTGACGCTCATTCCGGTGTTGATGGGCTACCTCATTCGCGGGCGGATTCCGGAGGAGAAGAAGAATCCGCTTAACCGCTTTCTGATCGCGATCTATCAACCACTCCTAAGAGGCGTGCTGCGCTTTCCGCTGTTGATTTTGGCAGCGGCACTCGTCATCGCCGTGGCGACGCTGTGGCCGGCGAGCCAGATCGGCGGTGAGTTCATGCCGCCACTCGACGAGGGCGACCTGCTCTACATGCCTTCCGCACTGCCGGGCATTTCGGCGGGCAAGGTGAGTGAGCTCTTGCAGCAGACCGATCGGCTGATCAAGACGGTACCCGAAGTAGCGAGCGTGTTCGCCAAAGCAGGGCGGGCGGAGACTGCAACCGATCCGGCTCCGCTTGAAATGTTCGAGACCACGATCCAGTTCAAGCCGCGCGAGCAGTGGCGGGCTGGAATGACGCCGGACAAGCTAGTCGAGGAGCTCGATCGGACGGTCAAGGTGCCGGGGCTCTCGAACATCTGGGTGCCCCCGATCCGGAATCGTATCGACATGCTGGCCACAGGCATCAAGAGTCCTGTGGGGGTGAAAGTGGCTGGCACCAAGTTGGAAGAGGTCGATCGCATCGCGGCCGAGATCGAGCGAATTGTGAAGCAGGTTCCGGGAGTGACCTCGGCATTTGCCGAACGCCTGACCGGCGGTCGCTACATCGACGTGCAGATCGATCGACGCGCCGCCGGACGGTATGGGCTGAATGTGTCTGACGTGCAGAGCGTGGTCTCGTCAGCGATCGGGGGCGACAATATCGGCGAGACGATCGAGGGGTTGCAGCGCTTCCCGATCAATGTGCGCTACCCGCGCGAAATCAGGGACTCGGTGGAGATGATTCGCGATCTCCCGGTGCTGACCGAGCGCGGTGCACAGATCCGCTTGCGTGACGTAGCGGACATTCGGATTAGCGATGGGCCGCCGATGCTCAAGAGCGAAAATGCTCGCCTCTCGGGGTGGGTGTACGTCGATCTTCACGGGCGAGACTTGAGCTCGGCGGTCCACGAGATGCAGCGCGCCGTCATGCAAGAGGTCAAGTTGCCCCCCGGTTACTCGATCTCGTGGTCAGGGCAGTTCGAGTTTCTCGAGCGGGCAACCCAGAAGTTGAAGCTCGTGGTGCCGGCAACCTTGGTGATCATCTTTGTGCTGCTCTACTTGATCTTCCGCCGTTTCGCCGACGCCTTGCTGATCATGGCCACGCTGCCTTTCGCCCTAGTCGGCGGATTTTGGTTGATGTATCTGCTGGGCTACAACATGTCGATCGCCTCGGCCGTAGGCTTCATCGCATTGGGAGGTGTCGCGTCGGAGATCGGCGTCGTGATGCTGGTCTACGTCAATCAGGCGATAGCCGCCCGGACGACGGAGAGAAGGCTCAATGACCAGAGTGAGCTTATCGAAGGGATTGTCGAAGGCGCGGCGCTGCGTATACGCCCGATCGCGATGACGGTTGCCGTGATCATCGCGGGACTTCTGCCGATCATGTGGGGCACTGGTACCGGCTCCGAGGTCATGCGACGCATTGCCGCGCCGATGGTCGGCGGCATGATTACCGCGCCGTTGCTGTCGATGTTCGTGATTCCGGCGGCCTACCTCCTGATTCACCGGCGGCGCTGGGCGGCGCCGGGCCGATCGTTCGTGAACAGCCGCCAGCCGGCGACCTGATACGAGAAGCGCGTCAATGGTGCGTGTGCTGATGCGCGGGCGCAGTTTCCGTCGAAGGCGATGAGCCCGGCGCCATCGCTGTATACCCACGCATCTCATCGTACCTGGCAATCTGCTCCGGCGTCAGGATCGTGCGCATCGCGAGATGCGCGTTTAGGTGGGCGTAGCGGAACTCGGCCTGCAGACGCGCGAGCTCGGTGAGCAGGTCCTTTATGGCAGCCGGCGCCGCTCGTCCGCTCGCGTAGAGAGCGTCCAGTTCCGCTTCCCCGGCGACGATGGCCGCGCCGGAGCGCCTGGCCACTGCGCTCATCGCGTCGAACACCGATTGCGTCTCGGCCTTCTGGCGGTCGGTGAGCTCCAGCCGGGACGAGTCGGCGAGGACATGCGCCGGCCCGGGATAGTGGTTCAGCTCGGCGGCTTTCGAGCTGCCCATGCCGCGGCCCTCCACATAATCGCTTACCTCCTGATCCGAAAGCGCCTTGATCGTTCGAGTCTGTTGGCCGGCGTACGGCATGTCTGCGGCCAATGCGCCCGCAAGACCGAGTAGCGCGAATATTCCGATACAGGATGTCGAGAGTTGCTTCATGGGCTCTCCGCAAGAACCTCAGCGCGCGTCGCCAGCCCGTAACCACCTCACGGCTTGGCCGCGCTTCCGTAACTGAAATCGTCAAACGAAGTCACGCTGTCGGCCTTGGTCCAGACGCCGACGGCACCGGGTCCGGCAATGTGGTCATCGTCCAGATCAATGTACACCTTTCCATCGAGCGCGACCTTTATTCGCTTGCCGCTGAATTCGACGCGCAAGCTGTGCCACTGATTCTTCGCGACAGGAGCATTGACGTATTTGATGGTATTCCGGCGACCGTTCTGCGTGTAGTACAGCGACACATTGTCCTCGAGCGCATTCGCGCGCGCGACGTAGTAGTTGTCGCCATCCTTCCAGCGCCACACCAGGCCGCCCGCGGCGTCCTCCTTTCCGGAAATCGGCTTGAACTTCACCTCGAGCGCTCCGTCGGTCAGCGCAACGTCTTTCTTCACGCACCATGGAAACGTGCCACTGCCCGACTGCTTGAGGACGTTGGGCGCGCTGGGCGCGGTGCCGTCCGCTTCGATCGCCCATTTCGGAGCTCCGCGGCCGGTGACGCCGGCAACCCACCCCGCGGGCAGCGCGCCCACGGGATCCTTGTCGAAGGTGATCGTTTCCGCGGCTACGGGCAACGCAGCGGCCACCAGCAGTGTAGTCAGTCCGGACGTTTTCATACGGCCTCCAGTCGGTGCAAGATGGTAGCGCATGGTGAATTCTCCAAGACAAAAATGACAGGTGCGTACGCGCCGCCCCGATGTTGAAGGCGTGAAAGCGATGCTGCGGAAAACAGATTCATTGGTGCCCGCGCTCGACGCGTTACGTTTGCAGGAATTGGACGGGGCACCGTCTTGGAGGGAATGATTCCCGGGGGTCCTGCGTTCCCCCTGTGCAAATCATACGACGCACTACGCCGGCTTGCAACTCCGCGGTTGACCTGGATCGCTGGATTGCATCTGCATGGGCGGGCACCTCGCCGACCCGAAGGAGCAAAAGACGCAGCAGTCGCCTGGTTTCGGGCGGAGCAACGCTTTGCATCCCTCGCACTCGTAGTAGAACTGGCACGCGTCCGTGGGCATCGCCTCGCGTTTCGCGTAGCCGCACTGCGGGCAAGTGATAACCGAATCGGCCTCAAATGTAGTCATCGACCTTCACTCGCGTATGTTCTGCACGCCGACCATGACCGATAATAGGGTAAGTATCAGCAAATAGTGGACACTCGAGTCTCAGCAAATGGTGGACACTCTGATAGCCTCGGTTACTTTTATCGAGGGGCTCGTCGTGTCTAAAAAAACTCACTCGAACAGCGGCGTCGAATGATGGTCGAGGCAGT
>DATMNH010000243.1:0-9718 GCA_035568975.1 Casimicrobiaceae bacterium | reverse complement strand
GACCCTTCGATCCGATAGAACCGCTCGAAAACTTTGTCGTGAGCCCAAAGCGGGATCCCCGGGCCGGTGTCCTCGACGCTCAGGCAGGGCGATTCACCTTCGTATCCGGAACGCACGGTAACCGCGCCACCGGACGGCGTGTAGCGCAGGGCGTTATCGATCAGGTTGTCGAGCAGCTCCCCCAACAACAGCGGGTCGCCCGCGACCGTCGCATCGCGAAGCTCGAATCCGAGGTCGATGTCGCGCGCGATTGCGCGGGGCACCCATTCCTGGACGGCGTCGTGAGCCAGCGAGCGGAGATTGATTTCCTGGGCATGCGCAACGGCAGTTGCACCGGCCTCCGCTTTCGCAAGGACAAGAAGCTGATTCGCGAGGTGACTCGCGCGCAGGGTCGCGCTTTGCATCATTTCAACTTCTTTGCGAACATCAGCAGTCAAGGGTCGCTGCAGGAGCAGTTCCAGATGCATTTGCAATCCGGCCAGGGGGGTGCGGAGCTGATGCGCCGCATCTGCGAGAAACCGTTGTTGCATTGCGGTCGATTCGCGCAATTGCGAAAGAACGCGGTTGAAGGCGTCGACAACGGGCGCGACTTCGGTCGGCGCGATACTGCTGTCGAGAGGACGCAGATCTAGCGGTAACCTGCCCAGAAGGTCCGAAGTCACACGGGCAAGAGGCGCAATCCCGTGCGACACTCCCATCCACGCCAGCGCGAACGAACCGAAGGCGATCATCAGCGTCGGAATCAGGTCTCCGGCCAGCATTTCCCCGATCAAGCGCTTGCGCTTGTTAAGCGTCTCACCGACTTGAACGTAGACTCCTGAGTCGGAGCGGATAGCTGCGATGCGCACCGGCTCATTTTCATATAAGCCATCGAAGAACACGCGTTCACCTGGAGCGAGCGCCGGAGGCGCGGCGAGATTGGACGATCCGGCGATGACGGCCCCCTGCGCGTCTCGAATCTGAAAGACCAGCTTGTCCTCCCGATCGTAGAGCAGAGCTTCTTGTGCCTGCACTAGCATGTCCAGTCGTGGACCATCCGCTCCAACGCGTACGTTTTCTGCCATGTCCAGTGCTGGATCGAGCAGCGAGCGATCGTACGATAACGCGGCAATTTTGACGGCTTCGAAATATGAGAAGCACGCGCCCAGAAGAACCAGAAGCAGCAGCGATGGGATCAGAAACGTCAACACTCGCCGGCGTATGCTGTTACGCCGGGGAGCGCGGTCAGTCATTTTCCGCTTCCCACAGGTACCCGAACCCGCGCACCGTGCGAATCCGTACTCCGGAAGCTTCCACTTTTGATCGAAGACGCGACACGTACACCTCGATCGCATTGACGGTCAGCGTATCTTCGTAGCTCGCCAACTGCTGTGCAATTTGCTCTTTGCTGAGGACACGCCCGGGATGACCCAGGAAGAGCTCGAGTAATGCCCATTCGCGAACCGTCAAGTCGATCGGGACGTTGTTAACCTTGACGCGTTTTGCCTCGACGTCGACGCTCAGCCCGCGTATCACGATCGAAGCAGCGGCCAGCGTTGGGCGGCGCGACTGAGCGCGGACGCGCGCCTCGAACTCCGTCACGGAAAAAGGCTTGGTAAGATAATCGTCGGCGCCGAGATCGAGGCCATGCACCCGGTCCTCGACGCCGTCGCGCGCGGTCAGCACCAAAACGTTGGCCTTGGAACGCCGAGACCGAAGCCTGCGCAAGACTTCGAACCCATCGATGCCAGGCAGTCCGACGTCAAGCACTACAAGCTCGTAAGATGTGATTCGCAGCGAATTATCTGCTTGCAAACCCGTTCGAACTTGATCCACCGCGTGTCCCGATCGCTTCAGGACCTGGGTCAATCCGTCTGCCAGTAGGGCGTCGTCTTCGACGACGAGGATACGCATGGGGTCAGCGCGTTATCTGTTCCAAGTTTGCTTAGAGGTGCGCATGCCAAAACGAACGCGCTCGATGCCTTGCAGTGTCGCGGCTCTGTCCACCGAATCGCCGCGAAGTTGGCACTGCAAGCTCGCGACAAAGTCGTGAATTGCGGCGCGCGCCTCGCGGATCGATGTTGTCGCTGGGTGGGGGTGCCGAGAGGTGGCACCCGTGCTTAACGACGACGTCGCAATCTAAGTATCAGAACTTATAGTTTACGCCTGCCGAAACCCCTTGCAGCCTTCCGCCGGCGAAGCAATGCGGACCGCTGTTGGTGACACCCCCGGTCGTGGGATCGAACGCGGCCATCGGGGTCGAATCGTGGCAGTCCGTGGTGACGCCGTGGCCTCCCGCACCGAGGTCATAGTGGGCAGCGAAATGGTTGTCCGTCAGCGCCCAGTCCAGGTAAAAGGTGGTGCTCTTGTCCAGCGCATGCCTCCAGGCCGCGGTGTACATATTGGCGGCATTATCCGGGTTCGCGCCGCCAGGCGTATTGTGCTGGCCCGGGTCGCCCGGCGTCGCGCCGGCGTGCGCCCAGCCGAAACTGACGTTGTCTTTCTCGGTCAGCACTTGCGTCAGTGCCAGCCACGTCGCGTTGCGACGCGTGCGTTCATTCTGGAACTCGAGATCAGAAGGAATCTTTCTCTTGGTCCGCTCCCACAGCGCGTTGACCGTGGTCTTGGTCGGGAACACATACTGGCCGCCGAACTTATAGGCGTATTCGTCGCCGACGTCCCTTGGGTCGAGATTGGGCAGATCGCTCGTCCGATTGACGTTCTTGTGCATTTCGTAAGCGGCCGTCAGATAAAGCGGGCCCGCCTGATAAGCGCCGCTGAGGCTATAAAGATTTCCGAAAGAGCCGTCGTTACACAATGGAGGGAGCGCACCGCTGCCGGGAATGTTTCCGCCATTGCAGTCCGGCTCGGCGGACGGGACGATGCTGCTGTCGTCGGTCCGGTTCTGGCCCGGCGAGTACATCGCCTTGAACGAGGCACCGCTCCAGCTTGGGGACTCATACCAGATCGCGTGCGCCGCGCGGAGACCGTATTCGACCCGATTGTCGCCACCGGTGTTGCCCATAATGACCCGGTAGTCGCCGATCATCCCGGAAAAGGGATTCAGGCGATCGGTGGAAGTCTTGTATGGCGTTTCCGACTTGCCGATCATCGCGGCGCCCCAATCCTTGCCGGCGAAGCCGATAAAGCTGTTCCGTGAAAATAACGTACCGTTGACGGTGTCGCTGATGTTCGAGGTCGTCTGCTTGGTTCCGGGAGTTGCGGAAATATCGATCCCCGCCTCCAGCTGCCAGACGAAATTGACATCGTTCTTCAGAGGATGCGTCCCGCGGAAGCCCACGTAAGACAGATTGGTTGCGATGGCAGGCTCCCAACCCAACCTTCCCACCGGCATACCACCCATGTCTCCGTAGTCGCTCTTCAGGCCCTTGGTCGTGTAGTCGAACGAAACGTCGAGGTTTCCATACAACGTGACTTCGCCGCCGCCCGGGGTGAGAAACGTAAGGGCATCGCCCGGCTTCTGTTGAATAAATGGAGCGGTCGCGCGTTTTTCCTCCGCCTGCTCCTGCTTCTGTTTCTGCAACTGCCCGGTGACCTCTTCGAGCTGGGCTTTCACAGCGTCCAGCTGCCGCTGCAACGATTCCATATTTGCCTTGAGATCGCTTATTGCGTCAGCCTTGGCCGAACCTGAAACGGCTAACGCAAGCGCACACGCTACGAGCAGCGGTCTTCCTGCGTTCATCGCGCTCCTCCTCTTTCTGGGTCCGTCGCTCTCGGCGAATTTGTCGTGCCAACACCGTAAACCGACTATGAAAAATAATTTCGCATCGCAGGTATTTTGCATACCGCTCGAGGCAATCTAGGCCACGGTAGTGCGTTTAGCAAAACGTTAGGTCGTTTGTCAGGTTCTTGTCAGCTTCAAACGTTGCTTTTCCGCCACACCGAATTGAATCAACCGGAGTCATATGTGCGCATCAGTAAACGAAGTCATTGCGGGTTGGGCAATGAATACCGTCAGCGTGACCTTAGTCCGCGTCGCTACTCTTGCTCACCGTCGCCACGACTTCCCGCGGATCGATGCCGATCAGTCGCGAGACGCGAATCTCGACATCGGGCTGCTGAAGCTTCGCAACGCGCTCCTGCGACTGGCGATCGCTCACTGTCATGCGGCTGCGTTGTCGAACATATTCCGCCCAGGATGAAATGATGTAGCGCTCGACGAAGCAGTCTTGCTCAGCGATATCCCGGAACACGCGCCAGTCGTCGGCACCGTTCCGGCGACGCGTCCGCTCGACGGCGTGAATCGCACGCAAAAACGCTGGCAGGTTCTCCGGTGCGATCCGGTATTCCACCTGAATCAGTACCGGCCCGTCGTCGGGCAGCGGCGGCACCGCAAGACCCAGGTCCGGCAGCTGTGCGCCAGGCGTCACGTCCGCGTCGTTCCCGAGTCGCACTCGAACCCGGCGATTGAGAATCAGCAGCAGCGACATCACGCCGGCAGACGCGGCAAGTGCGACACCAATGCCGAACAGTGACGCCAGCGATCCCCACACCGCGCTTCCCAGCGCAAGGCTTGCCTGCATGGCAACCAGGTTCATGGCGACCGCGCGCGCTCGTACCCAGGCAGGGGCCGCGCTTTGCGTCCCGGCCGATAGACTGGCGAGTACGCCGACCCACGCCGCGCCGGCGCCGAACATGCCCACCAGCGCGACCATGGTTATGGCGGTGAATGCGATCAGCAGGGTGGCGCCCACCCATAGAAGAATAGCCGAGCTGACAACGGTATTGAGCGATACGCGCTGAAGGTGTCGAGGGATCGTGAGGGCGCCGGCGATGGCACCGACGCCGAAGCCCGCCGAAAGGAGGCCAAAGCCACCCGCGCCGAGCGAGAGTTGGTCACGCGCGATCACGGGCAGCAGCGCCCACAGCGCGCTCGCGCAGGCGCTGAAACTCAGGTTGCGGACGATCAGCGCCCGCATCAGCGGTGAATGCCTTGCATAGCGCAGGCCGCTTCGAACACCGGAGAACAATGTCTCGGGAACGCCGGGGAGAACAGGCGTGTTTTTTTTCCATCCCTTCACCGCCATGATCGTGACCACGAAAAAGCACGCGCTCGCGATCGAGGCGCTGCCGGTGCCTATCCAGGCTGCGATCGCCCCTGCCAGCGCGGGACCCACGGCGCGGGCCAGGTTGAATGCCACGGCGCCGAGCGCTACGGCACGCGGTAAATCCTGGCGCGATACGAGATCGTTGACGCTCGCCTGCTGCGCCGGCAGGTAGAAGGTAAAGGCCGTACCGATGAGAAAGGTCAGCGCCAGCAGCGTCAGCGGCCCGATCAAACCGATCAGCGTGGCGATGCCCAGGCTGACCGTAGCCGCGAACAGCACCACCTGAGTGATGAGCACCACGCGCCGCCGATCGACAATGTCGGCCAGCGCCCCGGATAGAAGCCCGAACAGCAGCGAAGGGGCGGTGCTGGCCGTCTGCACCAGGGCGACCATCAACGCCGACGGAGTGAGGGTCGCCATCAGCCAGGCCGCCACCGTGGCTTGCATGGTGTAGCCCAATGCGGCGGCGATCGAACCGGCATAAAAAAGCCGGAACTGACCGTGGCGCAGTGGCGAAGCGCGAAATACGTCGGCGATCAGCGAGGCGGTACGCGCGGACACGGCCAAAGTCTAGCGCGGCAGCGTTGCCGGTCTCAAAACTGCTTGCTCAAACGAACGATCGTTCGCTAGACTGGCGACTATGCCAATCGGTCAGGAAAAGTGCACCGACTACCCGGGCTTCGAATGTGCAGTGTGCGGCCATCGACGCTTTTACCGCATCCTGATCCAACGCGAGCACCGGCCCGCGTATCGCACGGCCTTCTACGGCTGCGTCGGCTGTTCGGCGATGTTTACCGATCCCTACAAATTTACCCAGAGCGTACAGTCCGCCGGCGGCAAATTCGGCTCGTCGACGACACTCAGCTGAAGCAGAAAGGCGGATATCTGTCGCTTCCCAAGACACCGGGGCTGAGTTCCGATTTCGATGAAAAGGCGGTCAAGCAATACGCTCTGGCTCGGCTCAAGCCATGGACGGTCATGAGGTAATATCCGCAGGTCCGGCCCGCGTACTTTCGTCATTGAGCGGGCAATGCAGTGTCGCAAGACAAGGTTCGTGCGCCGACAAGCGGCGTGCGGTTCTGCGCCACCGCGATCATCTAAAGATGAGCACATGACCGAGCGCATCAAGGGGATTCTTTCTCCGGTTCTGACCCCGTTCAAGACGGACTACAGCCCCGATGCGGAACGGCTCGTCAGCCATTGCCGCTGGCTCCTCGCCAACGACGTTAGTCTTGCCGTCTTCGGGACCAATTCCGAGGCGAACTCGCTCTCCGAGAACGAGCGTGTCGATCTGCTCGAGCGGCTGGTCGAAGCAGGAATCGACCCGCGGCGACTCGTGCCGGGGACCGGATGCTGCTCTCTGCCCGAAACGGTTCGCCTCACGTCGCGGGCCGTAAAGCTCGGCTGTGCCGGCGTCCTGATGCTTCCTCCTTTCTATTACAAGGGCGTCACGGATGAGGGTTTGTATCGCAGTTTCGCGGAGACGATCGAGCGCGTCGGCGACAAGCGCTTGCGAATCTATCTGTACCATATACCGCCGGTGGCGCAGGTCGGCATCAGCCTGAGCTTGATCGATCGTCTGCTGAGGGCTTATCCGGAAACGATTGCCGGGATGAAGGATTCGTCCGGCGACTGGAGCAACACCAAGGCAGTTCTCGATCAGTTCTCCAAGGCCGGATTCGACGTGTTCGTCGGCAGCGAGACGTTTTTGCTCGCCAACATGCGCAATGGCGGGAAGGGAGCGATCAGCGCGACCGCCAACGTCAACCCGGGCAATATCGCCGCGCTCTATCGCGAGTGGACGTCGAGCGCCGCCGATGCGATGCAAGCTCGCCTCGACAGTGTGCGCAACATCTTCGGCAAATATCCGATGATCGCCGCAATGAAACGAGCTGTGGCCCACTGGAAAAAAGACGAAGATTGGTCCCGGGTGAGGCCGCCGCTGGTCGAAATCGCGTCGCGCGAGTCGACAAGGCTCATCGAAGAGCTGAAGGCGGCTGGGTTCGACATGCCCGGAATCGAAGATGCGAGCGTTAGGCAAATGGACCAGAAAGAAGGAGTGCAAGCATGAACACCAACGATGAGCTGCAAACCACCATTGCGAAGCTGATACGGCCGGGCAAAGGCATACTCGCTGCTGACGAAAGCCTGCCGACGATCGCGAAGCGGTTCCAGCCGCTGAGCATCGCCAATACCGACGAAACTCGGCGCGCGTACCGTTCCTTGCTGTTTACCGCGCCAGGCGCGGAAGAATTCATCAGCGGAGCGATCCTGTTCGAGGAAACGCTCGGCCAGCGCGCCGACGACGGAACGCCGCTGCCCGAGGTGCTGGACCGGCGCGGCATCGTGCCGGGTATCAAGGTGGATAAAGGCACGACGCCTTTAGCCAATGCGCCCGGCGATCTGATCACCCGCGGCCTCGACGGCTTGCCCGAGCGTCTGAAGAGCTACAAAGCCCAGGGAGCGCGCTTCGCCAAATGGCGCGAGGTCTACGGCATCACCGACCGCAATCCGACGCCGCTGGGCATCGAGGCCAACGCGGAAGCCTTGGCAAGCTACGCCGCGATTTGCCAGGCGGAGGGCATCGTACCGATCGTCGAACCCGAGGTGCTCATGGACGGTGATCACACCATGGAGCGTTGTGACGAAGTCACCGAGGCGGTATTGCACGCGGTCTTTCACGCCTTGCATCGACACAAGGTAATCCTGGAATACATGATTCTGAAACCGAACATGGTGCTGCCTGGCAAGGAGCGCCCACCCAAAGCGACGACGGACCAGGTTGCCTCAGCAACGGTCAGGGTGCTCAAACGAACCGTTCCCGCTGCTGTCCCGGGCATCTATTTCCTGTCCGGCGGGCAGCGTCCGGAGGAAGCGACAGCCAACCTGAATGCGATGAACGTACAGTTTCCGAACGTGCCCTGGCAGCTCTCGTTTTCCTACGGTCGTGCGTTGCAGGATCCGGTCATCCAGGCATGGGCGGGTCGCACGGAAAACCGGCTCGCCGCGCAACAGGCATTTTGCCTTCGCGCCAAGATGAACGGGCTCGCGCGCAGCGGCAGGTGGAGCTCCGAGCTGGAAAAACGCGCTTGACGCGAGCGGCGGCGACAACGTAGCAGCAGAGTTCTCTATGGGCAGTTTCGCGTGGTCACGGCCACGAAAACGGGTAGAAAGATGGTAGTGGCCGAATCGGACGCTTTCGTTTTCTTCGGTGCGACCGGCGATCTGGCCTACAAGAAGATCTTCCCTGCGATGCAGGCGCTGATCCGGGGAGGCCAGTTGAATATGCCGATCATCGGCATGGCCCGCGCCGGCTGGACGCTGGACAAGCTGCGCGAGCGGGCGCGCGACAGCCTCGAGCACAATGGCGGCGTCGATGCCGATGCGTTTGTCAAACTGTCGGCGCGGCTGAAGTACGTCGGCGGCGATTACCAGGATCCGGCGACCTACGAGCGTCTGCGGCAGGCACTCGACGGAGCGTCGCGGCCGCTGCACTACCTGGCCATTCCCCCCAGCATGTTCGCGACCGTGGTCCAGGGTCTGGCGAAGGCGGGGTGCGCCAAGGACGCCCGAGTCATCGTCGAAAAGCCTTTCGGCCGCGACTTGGCCTCGGCGCAGGCGCTCGACGGGACGCTGCACGAAGTGTTTCCCGAATCCGCGGTGTTCCGCATCGACCACTATTTGGCTAAGGAGGCGGTGCAGAACCTGCTTTATTTCCGCTTTGCCAACGCGTTCCTCGAGCCGGTTTGGAATCGCAATTTTGTCGACTGCGTCCAGATCACGATGGCGGAGAATTTTGGCGTGGAGGGACGCGGCAGCTTCTACGAGGAGGTAGGCGCAATCCGCGACGTAGTGCAGAACCATCTGCTGCAGGTGATCGCGTTGCTGGCAATGGACGCGCCGGTCGGTCGCGATCCGGATGCGATGCGCGCCGAGAAGCTGCGCTTGTTCCGCGCCATGCGGCCGCTCGATCCCAAGCAGGTGGTGCGCGGTCAATTTCGCGGCTACCGCGAGGAAGCCGGCGTGGCGGCGGATTCGCAGGTCGAAACTTTCGCCGCGTTGTGCCTGCATATCGACACCTGGCGCTGGGCCGGTGTGCCGTTCTATATCCGCGCCGGCAAGTGTCTGCCGATCACCGCCACCCAAGTCATGGTCGATCTTAATTGCCCGCCCGTGGCGATCTTCGACGAGATTAACCCAGCGCAATCGAACTACTTCCGCTTTCGGCTGAGCCCCGAGGTGGTGATCTCCGCAGGAGCGCGCGTCAAACGGCCCGGCGAGGAAATGGTGGGGGAGGCGGTCGAGCTGGTCGCCCGCCATTCCCTCGTCGGCGAAAAATCTCCGTACGAGCGGCTGTTGGGCGACGCCATTCGCGGTGACGCCTCGCTCTTTACCCGCGATGACGGCGTCGAAGCGGCGTGGCGCGTGGTCGATCCGATACTCCACAACCCCGTTCCGGTCGAAGAATACGAGCCGGGCACCTGGGGCCCCGCGGCGGCGCGCGCGGTCGTTGCCGGCGAGGAAGGCTGGCACGATCCAAAGCCCGAGGAGACTCATCCGTGCTGAACGAAGTCGAGGTCGTGTTCCTGCTCGATGTCGACAACACGCTTCTCGACAACGATCGTTTCGGCGCGGATCTCGGCGCGCGTCTGGAACAGTCTTTCGGCGCC
>DATMNH010000242.1:0-5650 GCA_035568975.1 Casimicrobiaceae bacterium | reverse complement strand
CATTCGAACCTGGGGCCAATTGGGGCTCACGGGAGAATGGGCGGACAAGCCGATTCGCATTTACGGCATCGACGCGACGCTCAGCAATTGGTCCGATCTGATCCAGCGGGTGGTGTTCAAGGGCGGCGACAAGTGGAATCCGGCGATGAAGGAAATGGTCCGAGGAGGAAGCAAGGCTCCCTCCGACGTGCAGATCGTAAGCTCTGTGGCCAATGACAAGTACGGCATCGGTTTCAACTTGATGCGAGTGGTGGAGAAGGAGGCCAAGGTCAAACCGCTGGCGATTGCCGCAGCCGAGTCCGGGCCTTACGTCGCGCCAACGAGGGAAAGCATGTACCGGCGGACATACCCGCTGAGCAACGCGGTTTACATCTACATCAACCGCGCGCCGGGGAAGCCGATCTCGCCGAGACTGAAGGAGTTCCTCACCTACATCCTGAGCCGCGAAGGCCAACAAGATGTGGTCGACGACGGTATGTACCTGCCGCTCAATCCGGAAGCGGCTCGCGAGCAACGGGAAAAGCTGCAGTGAAAACGCTGCGTGCGTTCGTTGCGTGGGCTGCGCTTGCATGTGTGGCCAGCTTCGCTTGCGCGCAGGATTTGTCCTCGCTGCCGGAATACCAGCCCGAAACGAAAGTCTCCGGTGTCATCAGGAGCTGGGGCTCCAATCACATGAGCACCCTGATGAAGTATTGGGAGGAGGGGTTTCGCAAATATCAGCCGAACGTCTGGTTCCAGGACTCGCTGAAGGGGACCGCGTCGGCGCAGTTCGGCCTGCACGTGAACGTCGCCGACCTGGCCTTGAGCGGCCGTGAGCTCTTTCCGTACGAGTACTACGGGATCTATCGACGCTCGCAGCTCTATCCGGTGGAGATCGCGGTGGCGACCGGGAGCTTCGACGTGCGCAGCAAGTCGACTGCCCTGGGCGTATTCGTGCACAAGGACAATCCGCTTTCGAAGCTGACGATCAAGCAGCTCGATGGCATCTACGGCGACCAGCGCACCGGCGGTTGGCAGAAGATCGAGTGGGTCGAGAAAGGGGTAGCGCGTGGCGCGAAGGACAACATCCGCACCTGGGGTCAGCTCGGGTTGACGGGCGAGTGGGCGAACCAGCCGATCCATGTGTATGGCCCTCCGGGCCTCTATCCCGGCGGGGTTTCATTTTTCCAGACGCGGGTGATGGGAGGGGCCGACACCTGGAACGAGAGTCTGCAGGAATTCGACGACCGCAAACTCATGATGGAAGCGCTGGCCAATGATCGCTACGGCATCGCCTACGCGTCGGCGACCTACAAGACGGCGCAAGTGAAGGCGCTGGCGTTGGCCGACAAGCCTGAAGGTCCTTTTGTCGAGTTGACCCGGGCGAACGTCGGCAGCCGCAGTTATCCGCTGACGCGAACGGCGTACATTTACTTCGCGCCGGATCGTCCGACCGGCGATCCCGTCAAGGTCGATCCCAAGATCAAGGAATTCCTTCGCTATGTGCTCAGCCGGCAAGGCCAGGCGGATGTGGAGCGCGAAGGGGACCACCTGCCCCTGACCGCCGGGCTCATTCGAGAACAGCTGCAAAAAATCGAATAACAAGCTATCGAGCAAGACGCAGCGGCCTCGAACGCCTTCATGACGAGATGCAGAAATGGGTATCGCTTGCGTACCACCGCTCACAGCAGCTGTCGTGAATGAGCAACGAAGGAGCCCTGACAAATGAGCGCTCGGGCCAAAAAGGGTCGCTCGTTGACGACCATCCTCACTCTCGCGTGGGCGCTCTCCGCCGCTGCGGCCGGTGCGGAAACGTACCAGCCGCAGAACCAAGTCCGCGGCGATATTCGTGTGTGGGGCAGCCCCGAAGACGCGGAGCTCTTGAAGCTCTGGGATGAGGGTTTTCGTAAGCATCATCCCGACGCGCACGTCGTTGCACAACTGCACGGGCCCGAGTCGACCATTGCAGCCCTCTACACCGATATTGCGGACATCGCGTTCGTCGGCCGCGAGCTGCGCCTGCCGGTAGACAACATGGCATTCCAGTGGGTGAAACTCTATCCGATCACGACCGTCGAGGTCGCGAATGCAGGCCTGACGGGGAGCCGTCTCGCCGGGACCATCGCCGTATTCGTGCATCCCGACAATCCGTTGCGTGGTCTCACGTTGGCGCAGCTCGACGGAATTTTCGGTGGCGAACATAAACGTGGCGCCGGCAAGCTACGCACCTGGGGCGACCTCGGGCTTAGCGGCGAGTGGCGCGAGCGCCCGATCCACGTGCTCGCACCCCCAGTCGACAGTATTGCGGCGCTTTTCTTTGGCCGCGTAGTCCTTGAGAACAGCTTCAAGTGGAACACGGCGCTCCAGGAGTTTCCGAGCGAAGCGGCAGCGATTGCTGCCGTGGCGCGCGATCCCTCGGCGATCGCCTACGGTCGCATGGGGGCGTCAATGAGCGGCGTTACGGCGCTGCCGCTCGCGGTAAAGGCGGTAGACGCGTTCGTCATGCCGACCGTCGACACTGTTGCCGATCGCAGTTACCCGCTCGCCCGCGTGGTGATCGTAGCCGTCAATCGCAAGCCGGGCCAGCCGCTGGACGCCAAAGTGCGTGAATTCTTGCGCTACGTGTTATCCGAGGACGGCCAAGCAGCGGTCGTGCAGGACGGCGCGTACATTCCGCTCGCAGCGAAAACCGCGCAGCAGCAATTGAAGCGCCTCGACTGAACGGATCAACCATGAAATCGGTCGCGTGCTTGCTGTCGTTCATCGCATTCGCGGGGCTTGCCGCCGCGAAAGACCCAGACCTGCCGCCGCCGTACCAGCCGCCGGCGGAGAAGGTTTCCGGGAACATTTCGATATGGGGCCACGGTGCGCTTGGTGGGCGGTTCGACTTCATCGAGGCGGTAGTGAAGAAATGGGAAGAAGGCTTTCACAAATATCACCCCGACGTGACGTTTCAGAACCGACTGCACGGCACGGCGTCGGCGATTGGCGCGCTCTACACCGGCGCAGGGGATCTGGCACTCATGGGCCGCGAAATCTGGCCTTTCGAGATTACGGCCTTCAAAGAAGTGAAGGGCTACGAGCCGACTGGCATCGATGTCGTGACCGGCAGCTACAAGACGCGCAACCGCGGCTACGCAATCGTCGTATTCGTCCACAAGGACAACCCGATCCGCGGTCTTACGATGCGCCAGCTCGATTCGATCTATAGCGTGGATCGCAAGCGCGGTGGTCCACCTGTGCGAACCTGGGGCGATCTCGGTCTTTCGGGAGAGTGGGCCGACAAGCCACTGCATTCGTATGGGTTCTCTATTGCCCGCGGATTTGCCGACTATCTCGAGCAGGCCGTGTTCCTTAACGGGCACCGCTGGAATCCGGAGATGCGCGAATTCGCCGACTTGCCCGGCTCGTTGGGCGGTGCCACCGACGGAGGGCAGCGCGCGCTCGACGCGATGGCAAAGGACAGATACGGGATCGCCTTGTCCGGCGCCCTATATGGTAATCCCGATGTGACGCCGGTCGCCATCGCGAATGACGATAGCGGCCCCTTCGTGCTGCCGTCCGAAGCCACGGTGATGGATCACAGCTATCCGCTTACGCGAATCATCACCCTGTTCATCGACCGTCCACCGGGCAAGCCTGTCGCACCCCGCATCCGCGAATTCGTGCGCTACATCCTGAGCCGCGACGCACAGCAGGCGGTGTTGCGCGAAGGCGGTGGCTATCTTCCCATACTTGCGCCGGATGCCACGCGGGAACTCAAGAAGGTGGAGAACTAGGAATGCCGAACATTCGTTTCATTGCCGCGTTTGATCGCCGCGTTACTCGTGCCCGCGTTTGCATCGGGCCAGACGTCCTTTCGAGACCAGTTGAAAAAACTGAAGTGATCGATTGATGTCCTTCAAGGATCGCGCCATCCGCTCGCTGGGGTCGTTGGTCGCGCTCATGACCTCCTGTGCCTTCGCGCAGGGCTACGACTTGAGCGCGCTGCCGGCTTATAAAGTCGCGCAGAATCAGCTCGGGGTCATCCGCGTGCACGGAAGCCAGCTCACCGTCAATCTGATTCATCGATGGGAAGAGGATTTCCTGCAACTGCATCCCGACATCCGCTACCGGGAAAACATCCTGCCATCGTGGTTCAGCGGGCTGTGCGCCGGCACGGAGGATCTGACGGTGATGGGTCACGATGCGTGGCGGCCGGATCTCATGACGTTCCAGGAGTGCTTTGGCCATGAACCGCTCGAGATCCTGTTCGCAACCGGTGGATTCGACCAGGACAGGCGAGGGAATACTCCGGGCGTGGTGATCATGTTGAACAAGGACAATCCGATCTCCGGACTCACGCTCAGCCAATTGGACGGCATCCTTGGAGCCGAGCGCACCGGCGGCTGGATCGGCACGCGGTGGTCTACCGATAGTGCACGAAGCGCCAGGGAAGACATCCGATCCTGGGGTCAGCTTGGGCTTAGCGGCGAGTGGGCGGACAAGACGATCCGGATTTATGGCACCGACGCCACCCAAAGCCTGTGGGCCGGAACGATCCAGAAAGTCGTGTTCAAGGGAGGCACCAAGTGGAATCCAGCCATCCAGGAGATGGTGCGGGGAGATCACGTCAGGGGAAATTCGGACGTGCAAACGGTAGCTGCCGTCGCCAATGACCGCTATGCGATCGGCTTCGGTTTCATGAAGGTCATCAAGGCCAATCCGGGCGTGAAGCCGATCGCGCTCGCGGCACACGAGGGAGCTCCTTACATTGAGCCGACCTTGGAAAGCTTCCGCAACCGGAGCTATCCGTTGGTGACAGGGCTCTACATCTACCTGAACCGGGAACCAGGCAAGCCGCTCGCGCCCAGACTGAGGGAGTTCCTGACTTACATCCTGAGTCGCGATGGCCAGCAACGTGTGGCAGAAGACGGGATGTACATCCCGCTGACAGAGGAGCTGGCGCGCGAACAGCTCAGGAAACTCAATTGAATAGAGCCAAATCATTCGGCCATTGCATCATCGCCGCGGCCGGGTTTGCGGTGGCGGTTGTTCTCGCCCAGGATCTAAGCTCGCTTCCCGATTATCGGCCCCAGCAAAGCGTCTCCGGAGTGCTGCGAACCCGCGGCAGCGATCATATGGCGAAGTTGATTAAGTTGTGGGGGGAAGGCTTCCGCAAATATCACCCCGGGATCGCCTTCGAGAACACGCTCAAAGGCAACGCCTCGGCGATGATCGGATTGGAGGAGTCGGTGGCCGACATGGTGCTGATGAGCCGGCAGATCGTGCCGTACGACACCTATGGCGTGTGGCGGCGTTCCCACAAGATGCCCATCGAAATCACGGTGGGCACCGGCAGCTATGACGTGCCGCACAAGTCCTTTGCCCTCACGGTATTCGTACACAAGGACAATCCGGTTTCCAGACTCACATTGCAGCAGCTCGACGGCATCTTCGGCGCGCAACGCACCGGCGGCTGGAACGGAATGCAATGGAGCCCCGAGGCGGCGCGCAGCGAAAAGCTCGACATCCGAACCTGGGGCCAGTTGGGCGTGACCGGTGAATGGGCCGACAAACCGATTCATCCCTACGGGCCGCCAGGCCTTTTCCCGGGCGGAATGTCGTTCTTTCAGATCAAGGTGATGAGCGGCGCCGACAGTCGCGCGGAAGGACTCCAGGAGTTCGTGGA
>DATMNH010000241.1:0-3639 GCA_035568975.1 Casimicrobiaceae bacterium | reverse complement strand
GCTAGTCATGTTTGCGATCGGGATCGTTCGATCCATCGCGCAGCCTGATATAGTCCAGTTCGTCTTGCGGATTGCTTTGGCCGTTCCCTTCTGGAAATCGGGTATCCTGAAGTGGAGCGGCTTTCTCCACCTCAGCGACACAGCCGTCACGTTGTTCACCGAAGAGTTCATGATCCATTTGCCTGGTGGCCCCTACCCGTATCCGGCACCAACCGTTTTCGCGTTCCTGTCCGGATCCGGCGAGATAATCTTTCCGATCCTGCTTGTTCTAGGCTTGGCTGCTCGCTTCGCGGCATTGGGACTTCTCTTCATGACGGTTATCGTCGAATTGACCGTGCCCGACGGCTGGCCGATCCACATAACCTGGGCTGCAATGGCGCTCGCCATCATGGCTTGGGGACCCGGCCGCGTCTCGCTCGACCACGCGATCCGTCGTGGCCTGGAAAGCTAGACCGGCTCCTTCAATTGACCCGCTTGTCGCGCCGCAAACCCGGTCCTGCAGGACCGGGTTCAGGCGCGCGTACACCGCCACGTTGCGGGCGGAACTCACAAACGTGGAACGTCTTCTTCCGAAGCGGACACGACGGTGAACTCCACGAAGCGGGCACTTCGCTTCTGAAATTCACGTCCTCGGCGCGACCGATCGCAAAAACTGCCGTGCAACACGGCCAAGCTTCCACAAATGCTGGACGCATTTGCCGAAGATCTCCTGTAACCTTCCGCTTGCGCGTGCGGATAATAGGAAAGTGCCCGCCTTCTCTCCAATTTCGCTGACCGGCCAATTCGAAAGTTGATCAACGTGAAGAGTTCAGATCTCATCCGATCGCTTGCCGGCGAACTCACTCCAGTTCCTCCGGGAAAGACACGAAACGACCTGCTCCTCGGCCTGAGCCTTGGTACACTGGTCTCGTTCGCCGGCATGGTAGCGGTCTATGGCGTGCAGCCGGACCTGATTAGCGTCGCTCATGGCGGGCCTCTGGCGATGAAGGCATGCTATACCCTTTCGCTCGCGGCAATCGCCGGTTCGATGCTGATGCCGATGCTCCAGCCCGGAAAGCTCGTGCCGGATCGGGGAACGCTCTTCGTCTTTCCCGTGCTTCTCCTCGTCGGGGTCGCCGTGTTGCAGACGGCGACGACGTCGGATGCCGACCTCGTGTCGCTTTGGTTGGGATCGAGCTGGCAGCGATGCCCGGCCCGTATCGCGATCCTGTCGGTGCCCATATTCGCAGGCGCATGCTGGGCGATCCGTCGACAGGCGCCTTTGCGTCTCCGTGCAACGGGAGCTCTCGCCGGCCTCCTGTCGGGCGGCATCGCCGCGACCATGTATGCCTTCGCCTGCAAAGAGAATGGGGCGGGCTTTGTTCTAGTCGGGTACACGCTCGGAATCGCAATCAGCACAGCCGTCGGTGCAATGATCGGCCCGCGCGTCCTGCGCTGGTAGCCACCCGATCTGCTGCCGGATTATCGATCGTTGCGCAATGCGTCCGCAACGCGATTCACTCGATCCAGGTCGAACATCAAGCGCACGAATGTGCCTCAAGTTACGTCGGCTACGATGTAGCTGAGCATAGCCAGACCCCGGTGGATGTTCACCTTCACCAGCGGGACGGACTGGCCGGTGAGTTCGGACGCCTCCTCTACGGTCAGCCCTTCAAGTTTCACCAGCCTGATCACCTCCGACTGGGCAGGTTTCAGTTGGCTCAAAAGCTTGCGAAGCAGGAGCGCGCTCACGATCGCAGGGCCGTGATCGTCGATGGCTATGTCCTCGGACATATCCTCGGCATAGGATACAGCGGGGTCACGGTCGAGCGCACGTAACCGGTCGATCCATTTGTAGCGCGCGATGCCGGCAAGCCATGCCTTGAAGGGGCGACTGGTCTCGTAGGTGTGTCGGCGGGCATGGAGGGTGAGAAGCGTGTCCTGCGCGGCATCCTCGACCATCGAAGCCGGCAGACGCCGAGCATAGTAGCGGCGTAGCCAGCCATCGACTTCAGTCAGCAGCCGGGTATAGGCGCCTGCGTGCCCCAGCTGTGCTGCGGCCATCAGTTCACCCCAGGGATCCTCGGCCACGACGGGTTGAACGGACCGTTCGCGCGGAAATCTCCGGACGGTAGCGAGCATGGTGGTTTCCTTCGGCGGGTGATCGCTTCGCCGTTCCGACGCAAATCTCGCTTAGACAGGAATGTAAGTGAACGTCACCGGTGTTTATGGGTTCGATACGCGCCGGCTATATTGAAGCGCATCCCGCAAAACGGGCTGCCACGCCGATGTCGGGCGACGGCGCTGCTGCCTGCCCGGCGGCAGGTGCAATATGGCGCGAACCGTGGCATAAACCGCACATGGAGATGCATCAGGTTCGATATTTTCTCGCCATGGCGCAGAGCCTGAACTTCACGCGGGCGGCCGAAGAATGCAACGTGACACAGCCGTCGCTCACCCGCGCAATCCAGAAGCTCGAAGAGGAATTTGGCGGCTCACTCTTCCGCCGCGAGCGCTCGCGGACCCATCTGACTGACCTTGGCCGCGAGATACTGCCGCTTTTCGAAATTGCTTACGAATCCGCGCAGGCCGCCAAGAACCTGGCGCGCGAAATCGGCAAGGCGCGGGTAGCACCACTGACCCTTGGAATCGCGAACATCATCGAGAACGACGACTTGCGCGCCTTGCTTGGCGAGATTGCAGCTTACCTACCGGGACTGGAACTCACGTTGCGAAGTGGCTCATCCGAAGAGCTGATCGAACTCGGACTGAACGGCGCGCTTGATCTTTTTGTGGTCGAAGCACCCGAAGACGCGCCCGACAGGTTCGAAGCCTGGTCGTTGTTCGACCATGTCTATCACATGATTACGCAGGCTGAGCATCCGCTGGCGGCCCGGGATGCGGTGACGCTCGACGATGTGCGCGACGAAGTCTGGATCGAATATCGTGGCGACGGGGCTCGGGTGCTGCGCGATGCCGCCAAAACGGCGGGCTTCGAACTGGCATTCCGACATCGCGTGGACAACATGGTCCATCTCCGCAGACTGGTGTCGATCGGGCTAGGAAGCGCCTTTCTTCCACCGCCGCGCGATCGCATAAAGCTGGCGGTGCTGCCTCTCGTCGGCATCGAGGCCACCCGCAGCGTCGTGCTCGCGGCAATCGCTGGACGGCGTCGGTCCGTTGCGGCCGATGCCTTCGTGCGCGCGGCGCGCGCCCGCGCCTGGGACGTGGCAGAGTCAGCGCATTATTGAGGCGACGATCCGCACGACATCCTCGGGCTCTGCGCGAAGCCTGAAATCGGGCTCCACGAATGCATATTCGACGAGGCCGTCCGTTCGCACCACGAAGGTCGCGGGCACCGGAAGCAGGCCAGCCGTTCCGCCGTACAGTTCGTTCAAATCGATCCCGAATTCGCGATAGACCGCAACCAATGTCGATCCGACGTGGAACGCCAAGCCAAGTTCCAGCGTCACGCCGTAGTCGACATCGCAGAGCGTTACCGAGCCTGGCCCGGCGATGTCGCCAAGGGCTTGGCTCCTACCACCCAGTTCTGCCGTCACGATGGCCAGTTTTCCGCCGACCTGCCTGAGCCCGGGAAGCGCCGCGCGCCAGCTCTCCAATTCGCTGACACAGTAAGGGCACCAACTGCCTCTGTTGAAG
>DATMNH010000240.1:0-10208 GCA_035568975.1 Casimicrobiaceae bacterium | reverse complement strand
CGCTGGATCAAGGCGTCGCTTGGCAACTCGATGCGGCTGATTCCGGTCGACGAGGTGTGTTACTTTCACGCCGAGGACAAGTACACCAAGGTGGTGACCGCCTCCGGTGAAGCGCTGATCCGAAAGACCATCCGCGAGTTGTTCGACGCGCTCGACCCGGAAGTGTTCTGGCAGGTTCACCGCGGCACCATCGTCAACCTGCGGGCGATCGCCCGCGTCGAGCGCGACTACCGCGATCAACCGCTGGTGTTCCTCAAGGACCGAGCCGAGCCGCTGGCGGTGAGCCGCACGTTCGCCCATCTGTTCAAGACCATGTAGCATCCGATGTAGCCTACGCTGTTGCGTCATTGGCTGTCGTCTCGGCGCAAGGCTGCGCGCACGGGTAAAATAGCGGTTTTGTCCGCGATGCCTCTGCGCTTGTCCATGAATCCGCTGCAACAAACGATCGACGCTGCCTGGGAGCGGCGCACCGAGCTCGACGCGGCGAGCGCGCCAAAAGCGATTCGCGAGGCCGTCGACGCGGCGATCGGCGAGCTCGACGCCGGTCGTCTGCGCGTTGCCGAGAAGCGCGGCGCGGAGTGGGTGACGCATCAGTGGCTCAAAAAGGCGGTGCTGCTTTCATTCCGGTTATCGGACACCGTTTCGATCGGCCTGGCGGGGCCTTCAGCGCCGTTTCGCTTTTACGACAAGGTACCGACCAAATTCGCCAAATTCGGCGACGACGACTTCGCGAAAGCCGGCGTGCGCGTCGTACCTCCCGCGGTCGCGCGCCGCGGCGCCTACATCGCGCCGAACGTGGTGCTGATGCCGAGCTACGTCAACATCGGCGCCTACGTCGACTCGGGCACGATGGTCGACACCTGGGCGACGGTCGGCTCATGTGCGCAAATCGGCCGCAATGTGCACCTTTCCGGCGGTGTCGGGATCGGCGGGGTCTTGGAACCGCTGCAGGCCAACCCCACCATTATCGAAGACAATTGCTTCATCGGAGCGCGCTCCGAAGTCGTCGAGGGCGTCATCGTCGAGGAGAACTCGGTGCTGGGAATGGGCGTGTTCATCGGCCAGAGCACCAAGATCTATAACCGCGACTCCGACCAGGTGAGCTACGGGCGGGTGCCTTCCGGGTCGGTGGTCGTTGCCGGCAGCCTGCCTTCCGCCAGCGGCCGGTGCCAGCTCTATTGCGCGGTGATCGTCAAGCAGGTCGACGCCGGGACGCGCGCCAAGACCAGCATCAACGAGTTGCTGCGCGCTTGAGAATCATGAGAGGGACGGACACGATGTCGGTTGCAATCAAGACCACGGACGAGATTGCGAAAATGCGCGTCGCAGGACGGCTCGCCTCGGAGCTGCTCGACTTTCTCACGCCGCACGTACGAGCAGGTGTCACCACCGGCGAGCTCGACCGCATCGCGCACGACTACCAGGTGAACGTGCAAAAGGTGATCCCGGCGACCTTGAACTACGCGCCGCCCGGTCACCGGCCGTATCCCGCGTCGATTTGCGCCTCGGTCAATCACGTGGTCTGTCACGGCATTCCCGGCGACAAGACGCTCAAGGCCGGCGACATCGTGAATATCGACGTGACCGTGATCAAGGATGGTTTTCACGGCGACAGCAGCCGCATGTTCTATGTCGGAGCGCCGGCGATCCAGGCCAAGCGCTTGTGCGAAGTGACCTTCGATGCGATGTGGCGCGGCATACGCGCGGTCAAGCCTGGCGCGACGCTGGGCGACGTCGGCGCGACCATCCAGCGTCACGCCGAGAGCCACGGCTTTTCCGTGGTGCGGGAATTCTGCGGCCATGGCATCGGCCGAGCGTTCCACGAGGAGCCGCAAGTCCTGCACTACGGCCGGCCGGGGACGGGTCTCAAGCTGCAGCCGGGAATGATTTTCACGATCGAGCCGATGATCAACGCCGGCCGGCCTGGCATCCGCTGTCTGGCCGACGGCTGGACCATCGTGACCGCCGATCACAGCCTCTCCGCGCAATGGGAACATACCGTGCTGGTCACCGACGACGGCTACGAGGTGTTGACGGTTTCCGATGGCACCCCGCCGGCGCCCGCAGTGGCGCAGGGCTGACTTTCCGCGGTGACCGCGACGCTTGCCGCTGCGCGCACGGCTGCCGCGAATTCGCCAGTCGCCGGCTGGAAGCGCGAGCTCATCGCCGGACGCGCCGCGCTGAAGAGCGGATTCGCGGCCGACCCACAACCCAAGCGGCTGCTGGTGCGGCATGCGGCGCTGGTCGACCGTATCGTGCGCGGGCTGTGGCTCGAAGTCGGCGCACCGCCGGGCGGAGCGCTGGTCGCGGTGGGGGGTTATGGCCGCGGCGAGCTCTTCCCCCACTCCGACATCGACGTGCTGATCCTGTTGCCGCAGCCTCTTGAGTCAGGCTCCGATACGGCGGCGATCGAGCGCTTTATCGGCATGCTCTGGGATGCCGGCCTGGAAGTCGCGCATTCGGTGCGCACCGTCGAGGAATGCGAGACCGAGATGGCGCACGACGTAACGATTCGCACCAGCCTGCTCGAACAGCGCCTGCTCGCCGGCGCCCGATCGCTCTACGATCGCTTTCGCCGTCGCTTCGAGGCGCGCATCGATGTGCGCGCATTTTTCGAAGCCAAAGCGCTCGAGCAGCAACAGCGCCATCTGCGCTACCAGGATACGGCGTACAACCTCGAGCCTAACGTCAAGGAGAGCCCGGGCGGCTTGCGCGATTTGCAGACGATCATCTGGATCGCGCGCGCTGCGGGATTGGGACACTCCTGGCGCTCGCTGGCCACGCACGGCTTGATGACCGTGTCTGAAGCGCGCGAGGTCACCCGGCATGAGCGGCTGATCGACGATCTGCGCATCCGCCTGCACTATCTCGCCGACCGGCGCGAGGACCGGCTGGTATTCGACGTCCAGACCGAGCTGGCGCAACAGCTGGGTTTCCGGGACACGCCGCATCGGCGCGCGTCCGAGCAGCTCATGCAGCGCTATTACCGAGCCGCGAAATCGGTGCGCCAGATCGGCGTCATCCTGTTACAGAACCTGCATGCACGCTTGTTTCCGGCGCAGCTCGCGGTGCGACCGATCGACGACGATTTCCAGGCGGTCGACGAGTTGCTCGACATCCGCGACGACAATCTTTTCGGCGAGCGCCCGGCGGCGATTCTCGACAGCTTTCTCACACTGCAAATGCATCCGGAGCTCAAGGGGATGTCGGCGCGCATGCTGCGCTCGTTGTGGCGTAACCGCGACCGCGTCGACGCCGCGTTCCGTCGCGACCCCGACAACCGCGCGCGATTCATGGCCATCCTTCGCCAGCCGCGCGGCGTGACCCATGAATTGCGGCGCATGAATCAATACGGGATCCTCGGGCGCTATCTGCCGGTGTTCGGCCGTATCGTCGGCCAGATGCAACACGATCTGTTCCATGTCTACACCGTCGACGAACACATCCTGATGGTGATTCGCAACCTTCGCCGCTTCACCGAGGCCCAGCACGCGCATGAATATCCCTTGTGCTCGCGCCTGATCGCCGACTTCGACCGGCGGGAGGTGCTCTACGTCGCGGGACTCTTCCACGATATCGCCAAGGGTCGTGGCGGCAATCATTCCGCTCTCGGCAGCCGCGATGCACGCCGCTTCTGCCGCCAGCACGGGCTTTCACAAGAAGATACGCAACTCGTCGCCTGGCTGGTCGAGCAGCATCTGACCATGTCCTTGACCGCGCAGAAGCAGGACATCACCGATCCCGATGTCGTCGCGGCGTTCGTGGCCAAGGTAGCGACCGAGCGCCGGCTCGCCGCGCTCTACCTGCTGACGGTGGCCGACATTCGCGCGACCAGCCCGAGGGTCTGGAACGCGTGGAAGGCGAAGCTGCTCGAGGATCTGTTTCACGCCGCCAACGCGCGTCTTTCAGGAGATACCGGGGGACGCGGCCTGCAGGACAGCCTCGACGCACGGCGCGCCGAGGCCGCACGCCGCCTGCGTCTATACGCCGTTCCGGAGGGCGCCGAGCAAAAACTATGGCAGTGTCTGGACGAGGTCTATTTTCAGCGCCACAGCGCCGACGAAATCGCATGGCACGCGCGCCATCTCTATTTTCGCGTCGACGGTGCCGAACCGGTGGTCAAGACCCGTCTCGCGCGCGAGGGCGCCGGGCTGCAGGTCATGATCTACCTCCCCGATCAGAAAGAACTGTTCGCTCGCATTTGCGGATTCTTCGGCCGCGCGCAATTGTCGATCCTCGAGGCGAGAATCCACACCACGCGCCATGGCTACGCGCTCGATACCTTCGACGTGCACGATCCGACCAATCCCAACGCCAGCTACCGCGAGGCGATGAGCTTCATCGAGTACGAGCTCAAGCAGGCGTTGATGACACGCGCGCAATTGCGGCTCTCGGCTCCCGGACGAATCAGCCGTCACCTGAGGCATTTCCCCCTGACGCCGGAAATACGCATCTTTCCCGACGACAAGGGCACGCATTTCATTCTGGAGATCGTTGCAGGCGACCGGCCGGGGCTGCTGTCGCGCATCGCCTACGTGCTGGCAGCTGCCAACGTCAACGTCGAAAGCGCGAAGATCAACACCTTGGGCGAACGCGCCGAGGACGTCTTCCTGCTCGACGGGGCGCGCCTGCACGACGAAGCGGCATTGCTCAAGCTCGAGCAGGCGCTGTACGATCAATTGCGGCTGTAGCAGGACGCGTTCGTCCGATCATTCGTCGGGCATTTCGACGCCGGGAAACAGGACGCTGGTGAAGCCCAGCGTGCGCATGTCACGCATGCGCATTGGGTACAGGACCCCGTCGAGATGATCGCATTCGTGCTGCACGACGCGGGCGTGGAATCCTGACGCCTCGCGATCGATCGGGCGGCCCTGCGGGTCGAATCCGGTGTAGCGGACACGGCTGAATCGCGGAACCATGCCACGCAAGCCCGGCACCGACAGGCAGCCTTCCCAGTCTTCTTCTCTTACGGCGGCCAGCGGCGTGATGACCGGATTGATAAGCTCGGTGTAGGGAACGGGCTCGGCGTCGGGATAGCGCTGATTGTGCTCGAAGCCGAAGATGACCACGCGCAAACCGACACCGATCTGCGGCGCGGCGAGACCGGCGCCCTTGGCGGCGACCATCGTTTCATGCAGGTCGGCAACCAATCCCAGCAGCTCTGGTGTCCCGAAGCGTTCCACGGGTTGCGAGCGCTCGAGCAGGCGCGGATCGCCCATGTGCAGAATCGGATGAATCACAGCGCCTCCTTCATCACCTGATCGATCAACGAGCGGACCTTGTCCATGGCTGTCTCGAGCACCGCGACGATACTTTCCATCGACACTTCCAGCGCACTGTCGCCGCGTCCCGCAGCGTGATTGACGACCACGGCGATCGCCGCATAAGCGACGCCGAGCTCGCGGGCCAGAACAGCTTCAGGCATGCCGGTCATGCCGACCATGGTTGCGCCGTCACGGCCAAGTCGATCGATTTCGGCCGCGGTTTCCAGCCTTGGGCCGGAAACTGCCGCGTAAACGCCGGCCTCGTGCATGGGAATGCCGCCCGAACGCGCCGCCGCGAGACATCGTTCCCGCAATTGCGCGGTATAGGGGTGTGTAAAGTCAACGTGGACGACTTCACGATCACCGCCATCGAAAAAAGTGTTCTCCCTGCCAGTGGTGTAGTCGATCAATTGATGCGGGAGCACAATGTCGCCGACTGCATATTCGCCACCGATGGCGCCGACCGACGCCACCGCCAGAATGGACGCTACGCCGCACTTCTTCAGCGCCCAAAGATTGGCCCGGTAGTTCACGCGGTGGGGCGGAATCGTGTGCCCGTGGCCGTGGCGCGCGAGGAAGACCACATCGCGCCCGGCGATCTGCCCGAAGACCAGCGCCGACGACGGCTCTCCGTAGGGCGTGCGGACGACCTCGCGACGGGCGATGGCGAGCGTGGACAGGCGGGTAAGCCCGCTGCCACCAATGATGGCAAGCATGGAATTCGGCGGTCGAAAGGCAAATGGTAGCGCTCGCCTGCCTCGGGCCGCGCGGCCGGTGGACGGCGAGCAGGGGCGGCTCAAAAAGAGCCCGCCAGTTGTTACTTTGCGCGACCTTGGTTATTCTTGTCAATTCATGACATTGTCAAGACCCCCGCGGGCGCCGTAGCCGGCCTGCGGCCGGACCACACCTTTGTACGGGACAGCGATATGTACCTCGACCGATTGTTCAAGATGATGGCGGAGAAACAAGCCTCCGACCTGTTCATTTCTTGCGGCGCGCCGATCAACATCAAGATCAACGGCGTGGTCTCGCCGATCGCCACCCAGCCCATGGACGTCGAAACCGTCCGCCGCATCGCCTATGAGCTGATGACCAAGGACCAGGCGCGCGAATTCGAGAACGAAATGGAAATGAACCTTTCCTACCTCGATCGCAGTGTCGGCAACTTCCGGATCAACATTTTCAGGCAGCGCGGCACGATCTCGCTGTGTATCCGCTACGTACGAAGCCGCGTCCCGCCATTCGAGGACCTCAAGCTCCCTTCGGTACTGCTGAATCTGGTGATGGAAAAACGCGGTCTGGTGCTGGTGGCCGGTGCCACCGGCTCAGGCAAGTCCACCACACTGGCGGCGATGATCGACTATCGCAATAACAACCGGTCCGGCCACATCCTGACCCTCGAGGACCCGATCGAATACCTCTTCGAGCACAAGCAGTCCATCGTCAACCAGCGCGAAATCGGCGTCGACACGCTGGGCTATGACAAGGCCCTGCCCAACGCGCTGCGCGAAGCGCCCGACCTGATCATGATCGGCGAAATACGCGACCGCGAAACCATGCAGCAGGCGCTCCTGCACACGTTGACCGGTCACCTCTGTCTGTCCACGCTGCACGCGAACAACAGCTATCACGCGTTGTCGCGGATCATCAACATGTTTCCGTACGACGCGCGGTCCGGCCTGTTGTCCGACTTGTCGATCGGGCTGCGAGCGATTATTTCCCAGCGGCTGGTCCGCAACAAGGAAGGCGAGCAGCAGCCGGCAGTCGAGATTCTGCTCAACACCTCGCTCATCGCCGACCTGATCAAGAACGGCGAAATCACCCAGATGAAGGAAGCGATGGAGCAAAGTCTGTATCCGGGCTCGCAGACATTCGAGCAGGCGCTGTGTCGGCTGTATCTTGAGGGCGTCGTGTCCTACGACGAGGCACTGTCGGCCGCCGATTCGCCGACCAATCTGGCGTGGCTGGTCAATCAGAACTCGCCGACGACCAGTACCGATCCCGAGACCGAGCACGCCGAAGCCGAACGCCGGATTACCGGTGATTTCGTCAAGCTGGAAATCGATCCCGAATTCCTCAACCGCCCTTGAGTCGCCACCAAGCTGGCGCGCTCCCGCCCGGAATGACGAGCGCGTCGTCCCCCATTGTCTCTTCATTGTCTCCTCATTGTCCCTTTCGCCGACGCTTGACCTCGCGCGCGAGCTGATCGCGCGCCGCTCGGGCACGCCGGACGACGCGGGCTGCCAGCAGATCCTGGAAGCGCGGCTGAAGCCCCTTGGATTCCATTGCGAGACGACGTCCGCCAACGGCGTCAGCAATCTCTGGGCGCGACGCGGCGACGCGCGTCCCCTCGTCTGCTTTGCAGGACACACCGACGTGGTGCCTGCCGGCCCGCTCGAAGGGTGGCATTCGGATCCGTTTGTGCCGACGGTACGCGACGGCTTTCTCTACGGGCGCGGTGCCGCCGACATGAAGTCCTCGCTCGCTGCATTCGTCGTCTCGATCGAAGGATTTGCCGCCCTGCAAGCCAGCCATCGGGGGTCGATTGCCTTGCTCATCACCTCCGACGAGGAAGGCCCCGCGGTCGACGGCACCGTGCGCGTGGTCGACAAACTCCGCGCCGCGGGTGAGGCGCTCGACTACTGCGTCGTCGGCGAGCCTTCGTCGGTGGACCGCTTAGGCGACATGATCAAGAACGGCCGCCGCGGCACGCTTTCCGGGACGCTCGTCGTCCGTGGCGTACAGGGCCACGTCGCCTATCCTCATCTGGCGAAGAATCCGATCCATCTTGTCGCGCCTGCCATCGCCGAGCTGGCCGCGATGCACTGGGACCGTGGCAATGAATATTTTCCGCCCACCGGCTGGCAGGCCTCGAACGTGCATGCAGGAACGGGCGCCACCAACGTCATTCCAGGAACGCTGGAGCTGCAATTCAACTTCCGCTATGCCACGGCGAGCACGCGCGAGAGCCTCGAGCAGCGAATGAAAGCGGTGCTCGAACGCCACGCCCTGGACTACGAGATCAGGTGGACGGGTCATGGCAAGCCGTTTCTGACGCCGCGCGGGCGGCTGGTCGAAGTGGTCGCGGATACGGTGCGCGACGTGTGCGGCGTGACCGCGGAGCTTTCCTGCACGGGTGGCACATCGGACGGGAGATTTATCGCCGACATCTGTCCCGAGGTGGTCGAGCTGGGCCCGGTCAACGCCACCATCCACAAGCAGAACGAGCGCGTTGCCGTGGCGGACCTCGAGCCGCTATCTGCGCTCTATCGTGGCATACTGCAAAAGCTGCTGGCCTGAGGCCGCAAACGCTCTTTAATCACTCCTTGCACCGATGGCCACCTTGACCCAGGATCTCGAGACCGTGCGCGACTGGCTTCGTTTCGCCGTCTCACGGTTCGTCGCCGGTGGCCTTTGTTTCGGTCATGGCCTGGCCAGCGCGTACGACGAAGCAGCGTATATCGTTTTGCATACGCTGCACCTTCCGCCCGACCGCCTCGAATCGTTTCTGGATGCCCATCTTACCCACGTCGAGCGCGGCGAGTTGCTGCAGGTCATCGAGCGCCGCGTGAATGATCGCGTCCCGGCCGCCTACCTCACGCATGAAGCGTGGTTGGGGGAATTTCGTTTTTATGTCGACGAGCGGGTGGTCATTCCGCGCTCGTATATCGCCGAGCTTCTGCCCGACGGGTTGGAGCCGTGGATTCCCAATCCCTTAAGCGTCGAAAGCGCGCTTGACCTTTGCACCGGCTCGGGGTGCCTTGCCGTCCTGCTGGCGCACTATTTCCCCAACGCCGACATCGACGCGTCAGATATTTCGTCGGATGCGCTGGCCGTCGCCCAGCGCAATGTCGCCGAGCACGGACTGCAGGACAGGATCAACCTGATCCGCTCCGACCTGTTGTCGAATCTGACCGAAAAGACCTATCCGCTTATCATCAGCAATCCGCCGTACGTGACAGCCATGGCGATGGAGGAGTTGCCGCCCGAATACGCACACGAACCGCAAATCGCGCTGGCTGGCGGCGACGACGGTCTCGATGCGGTGCGCACCATCGTTGCAAATTCGGCACGATTCATGAATCCCGACGGCGTGCTGGTGGTCGAAGTCGGCCGCAATCGTCAGGCTGCGGAAGCGGCCTTTCCACGTCTGCCGTTTACCTGGCTCGCAACCTCCGAGAGCGCAGACAGCGTGTTTTTGCTCAAGCGCGACGATCTGCTCGCGCCCACCTGAGGCGGCCGGATAGCTCCGGACCGCGACGAAGATCCGGACCTACAAGCCGAAAAATTCCTGGATCCGGCGCACCAGGTCATTGGCGCGGGTGCCCGTTGCACGCGAGCGCGCTTCCGCCGATAGCGATGCCAGCGTCGCGTCGTTGGCGGCCTGTCGGGCAACAACCGTCTGCGACAGCGCCTGGGCGAGCTCCGGCCGCGAGCGCAGGATCGCCTCGAAGCCCGGCTTGCCGAGGCGGTAGCACAAGACGTCCGATTCCGCGGCAACGGTCGCCCCGCGGGGCTGCCCGGTAAGCAAGCCCATTTCCCCGAAATACGCCGGGCCATGCAAGGTCGCAAGACGCTGCCGCGCCGGCGCGGTGCCGTCCGCCGAATCGTGAAAAATGCCGACTTGGCCGCGGGCCAGGATATACAGCGAATCGGCGGGCTCGCCTTGACGCGTCGCGATATCGCCGACGACAAACGGCGATGGCTTGAGCTCTGAAGCAAGCGCGAGCCGCTCCTCCTCCGTCAGCGGCGCGAACAACTCCAAGGATCTCAGGAGCAGCACCCGCGCGTCGCGCTCGCGCACTTCCGAGTTACGGCGCACTGCGCTCGCCGGATTCATGAACACTTCGTGGCGCGGAATCGGGATTTCCATGCCCTCGCGCGCCAGCGCGGCGAAGGCGTGAACACGAACCTCCGAATCCGTCAACTCGTCCTCGGCGAGAT
>DATMNH010000239.1:0-5001 GCA_035568975.1 Casimicrobiaceae bacterium | reverse complement strand
GCAAACAGGTGATGCTTGAACCGTTCGTGCGCGGCGACGAAGCCCGCAATATGGATGAGGCGGCAGGTTTTGGTCTGGGTCTCTCCATCGCCCGCGCCATCGTGCTGGCGCACGGCGGCTCCCTCTCGCTTCACGACCGCGTGCCGAACGGATTGATCGTTCGCATAAGCTTACCGCTCGCGCAGCCGAACCGGCAGTCGGTCGCGTGAGGGCGCAAATTCAGCACTGCTTGCTTGAAAACGCCATTCGATCGAAAACGCCAAGACTCATTCAGCTGGCTACTCATGCAGCAAGCGGCTCATGAATCAAGCGGCTCATGCAGCGAGCGCTTCCCGGTTCGTCTCCGAATCGAAGTAAGCAACCGCTTCGAAGCGATAGTCGCAGGCCCGGCAACGCCAGAGATAGAAGGTGCGGCCGGCCTCGGCCTCGACCCACTCCGGAACGGCGATCGGCGTGCCGCATTGCGCGCAGGGATTTTCCCGAGGCAGAGAGCTGAAATCGATTCTCGCCATGGCACATCTCCCTTTTCTTTTTTGTGACGACCGAATTTGTGATGACCGAATTTGTGACCACCGGATTTGTGACGACCATTGCTGCCGGATGCGGGCGACCCGGCGCGCAGCTTCCTGAAAAAGCAATTGGGCGATCAGACGGCGACGCATCATTGCGCGATGTGACGACGAACGCAATGATTTGTGAAAATTACCTATGACAATTAATTGACCTTCGGTTCCACGGCGGGTTCCACCGTGTGCACCGCACCTGCCTTGCGCAAGTGGATCGTGGCGATGTCGTCGCTATACACCTTCTGCCAACCATCGACGTGATCGAGCAATTTTGTCGCAGCGCTCTGGGTGCGCATCAGCGTGGCTTCGATTCTGTATTGTTCAAGAAGGCGGAACAGATTGTCGGGTTCCATGAGACCCGAGGCCGCGTTGTGCTCGACAAAGAATTTTTCGCCATAGAGTTCGGTGCGCCCGTCGATGAAAGGCGAAACGCCGCTCGCGATCAGATAGCCGCCAAAATCATAATCGTTGAATACGCGCTCCAGATTCATCTTCTTCAGCGCAGCTACCGCCTCGACCGGCGAATTACCGGTATAGGGCGCAAAACGATGCAAGGATGCAAACGCCATCGTCGCCGTCACGAGCGCGATTGCGGTGCAGGCAAACAGGATGCCGCGGACGGTCTTCGCAGCATGTGCGGGCGCGATGTCGGCGCCGCCAACTTGCCGCGCCAACGGGGCCGCCACGACGAGCGGGGCGAGCAGCGCCAGGATTTCGGCGGCGCGGCCCTGCGCGAGCGCCATATGGATCAGGCCGAGCAGGATGACGATGCGGACGGGGGGTAATTTGATGCCGCGATAAAGCGCAAGCCCGATGCCGCCCAGAAGGCATACCTCGAACGGACGAACATGGGTGAAATCCGCCGCCCGCCATTCGGTGATCAGCGGCAGCGCGCTGCCGAGCGCGAGGATCTTTTGCGATGCGAGAACTGCATTCCATCCATAGGGCGTGCAGCAGCTCGCCAGCAGTGCGCCGACGCCGAACACCGCCCACCGCAGCGCCAGCGATTTTCGCACGCTGGCTTCCACACTCACCAAAGCATCGAGCGCGATCGGCGCGATCATCACCAGGCCAAAGACGAAGCCGCCATGCAGATTGGCCCACAGCGCCATCAACGTAAGCATTCGCAATGGCGGAGCATCATGGCTGTCCGCGGCCGCGATCATGCCGCCGATCCACGCCACCATCAGCGGAAATGGCAGCACGTGCGGCCGTGCCAGGATATGCGGCGCGGTCAGCGCGAGCGCTACCGCGACGAAAACCAGCGCAGCGGTTTCGCTCAAGGTTCGGCTCAAATATCTGGCCAGCAGCGCAAACGTCGCTGCACTTGCCGCGGCGGCCAGCACGACCGGCCCGTTCCATCCGAACCATGCATAAATTTTCGCGTAGGCCACCTGTGCCAGCCATTGCGTCGATATCCAGGGCTGGCCGCGCATGGTGAACGAAAAGACGTCGACCTGCGGCACGGCGCGATGATCGAGAATCCACTGGCCGACGGTGATCTGCCACTGCGTGTCGGGATCGATCAAAAGCTTGTCGCCGCCAAAAACGAGCAGCGCGTAGGAAAAGACGCCAACCCACAGCGGCAACAGCCCGCGCGCAAGGCTTGCGTCGTCAGTCGAGTTGGCAACCGTGAGGGTCATGGGCGCCGGGTCCTGAGAATCCTGGAGTTTTCGGACCGATCGAACCATGCCCTGCATAATTCCAGGTAAAGGCACGGTTTAATCGCGAAATAACCCGGTCGCGCCCAAAGCCTGATGAAGCCTCCGTTAACCCTCGCGCGCGAGGGGGAGCCGGGGAACCACCGGTTCCGCCCCGCGGGCGCCTCAGCGCCGCCCCCCGGGGGCACGAGCGGGATGGCGCGTTGACACCCCGACGCATCGGCCTACATTAGCACCTGTTCCGAGGGGAGCTCCGATGAGGAGCTGAGAGACCGCACGCTCAAATCCGGGATTGCCGGAGGCGAGACCGCGGTGACCCTTTGAACCTGATCCGGGTCATGCCGGCGAAGGGACAGGGATGTACCGGAATTCGAACAGTGCACAGGGGGAATCTCCCCTTTCCGTCATCGGCGCCGGCATCGCCGGGGCGTGGCAAGCACTTTTATTTGCAAAGGCCGGTCGCGCCGTGACGCTGCATGAGCGCAGCGGGCCTGCGATGACGCAATCGACGAGCTACTGGGCCGGCGGCATGCTGGCACCTTACTGCGAGGCGGAAGGCTGCGAGCCCGTCATCGTCAGGCTCGGCATCCGCTCGCTCGCGCTATGGCGCGATCATTTTCCGCAAACCCCGTTCAACGGATCGCTGGTGGTGGCACATCCACGCGACCGTGCCGACTACGAGCGGTTTGCACGGCTCACTTCCGGATATCGTCGGCTCGACGCGCAAGGCATCGGCGAGATCGAACCCTCGCTCGAAGGCCGTTTCCGCGAGGGCCTGTTCTACGCCGGCGAAGGTCACGTCGAGCCGCGGCGCGTGTTGCCGCAGTTGCACGCGCGCATTGCGGCGGCCGGCGGCCGGATCAAATTCAACAGCGAAGCGGAACCCGATGACATCGACGGTGTCGTGATCGACTGCCGCGGGCTCGCCGGGCGCGATGCGCAGAGCGCGCTTCGCGGCGTCAAGGGCGAGATGATCCTGATCGAGACCGACGAGGTCGAGCTGTCGCGGCCGGTAAGGCTGATCCATCCGCGCTGGCCGCTCTACATCATACCGCGTGGGCACAACCGCTTCATGCTGGGAGCGACCTCGATCGAAAGCGAGGATAACGGCGTCAGCGTGCGTTCGGCGCTGGAGCTTTTGGGCGCGGCCTATTCGGTGCATCCGGCTTTCGCCGAGGCGCGCATCGTCGAATTCGGCTCAGCCCTGCGCCCGGCCTATCCCGACAATCTGCCGCGGATTGCGGTGAACAACGACAAGATCGCGGTCAACGGACTTTATCGCCACGGCTTCCTGCTGGCGCCGGCGCTTGCGGAATTGACGGTCGGCTATGTCGCGCGCGGGGTAATCGACAACGAGGTGATGCAATGCGCGTGATCATCAACGGCGAGACACGCGAGATCTCCTCCACCAGCCTCGATGCGCTGCTCGGCGAGCTCGAATATGAGGGCACGCATTTCGCGATCGCAGTGAACTACGACGTGCTGCCGAAAAGCCGCTGGGCGGAGACGGCACTCAAGAGCGGCGACGAGATCGAGATCATCACGCCGCGGCAGGGAGGATGAGGTGATCGTATTGCACGCGCCCTGCGCTCAGGCGTCATCGCCCGGCCTGACCGGGCGATCCAGTACGCCGCGGCTGCTCGATTTACTCTCGGGCGGCTCTGGAATACTGGATCCCCGCTTTCGCGGGGATGACAGCGTGGTGCGCCGGACGACGGAGACAGGAAGCTAACGCCATGCTGAAATTCTACGACCGCGAATTCACCTCTCGCCTGCTGGTCGGCACGGCGCTCTATCCGTCGCCGGCGATCATGCAAGGCGCAATCCGCGCGTCCGGCGCCGAAATCGTCACGGTGTCGCTGCGACGCGAAACCGCCGGCGGCAAGACCGGCGATGCATTCTGGTCGCTGATCCGTGAGCTCGACGTCACGGTGCTGCCGAACACGGCCGGATGCCGCACCGTGCGCGAAGCAGTGACCACGGCGAAACTCGCGCGCGAATTGTTTGCGACTTCCTGGATCAAGCTGGAGGTGATCGCCGACAACGACACCCTGCAGCCCGATGTCGTCGGCCTTGTCGAAGCAGCCTCAATCCTGATCAAGGACGGCTTTGAGGTGTTTCCCTATTGCACCGAGGATCTATCGGTGGCGATGCGGCTGGTGGACGCCGGTTGCAAGGTGGTGATGCCGTGGGCGGCGCCGATCGGCAGCGCCAGGGGCATCATCAACGCGGACGCGCTGAAGCTTTTGCGCGACCGCCTGCCCGACGTCGCGCTCGTGGTCGATGCGGGACTTGGCGCGCCAAGCCATGCGGC
Organism: Casimicrobiaceae bacterium; assembly: GCA_035568975.1. Lineage (GTDB taxonomy): Bacteria > Pseudomonadota > Gammaproteobacteria > Burkholderiales > Casimicrobiaceae > PALSA-1003. The sequence continues at coordinate 460 of DATMNH010000239.1, read as the reverse complement.
GCGTGCGCTTGAACTCGGTTACGACGCGGTGCTGCTCAATACGGCGATCGCGAAAGCCGCCGACCCGGTTTCGATGGCAAAGGCGTTCCGTCAAGGCGTCGAGGCCGGCCGCGCCGCTTTCGAAGCCGGATTGATGGAAGCACGCGACTTCGCTTCCCCTTCAACCCCCGTCGTTGGGACACCGTTCTGGCATGCCGTATCCTGATCGCCACGCGTATCCTGATCGCCACGCGTATCCTGATCGCCGCGCGTATCCTGATCGCCACGCGTATCCTGGCCGCTTCTACCCCGTCGTCGACAGCGTCGCCTGGGTCGCGCGGCTGGCGCTGCTCGGCGTCGGCACGATTCAACTGCGCGCGAAAAATTTGAGCGAGAGCGATGCGGTGCGGACGGTGATCGACGCGCTCGAGGTCATCAAGGGCACGCCGGCCAGGCTCGTGGTGAACGACTATTGGCGCGC
>DATMNH010000238.1:0-3932 GCA_035568975.1 Casimicrobiaceae bacterium | reverse complement strand
AGGCGTACAACAACGCGCAGTTCGCGAACTCGCAGCGCCGCAGCAACACCGCGTACGACTACGACATGCGCGCCATTCGCGGTTGCACGCGCTACATCAACCAGTGGGGGCAAGTCGCGTACGGCGGTTGCTGAGCGACTTTGCGTCAGCGACGCGAGATCGAAAATCGGGGCGGGCCGCGAGACTCGCCCCGATTGTTTTCAGGGACGGAGGCTATCGCTGATCGCGATCAGGCAGAACGAAGCTCTTGCGATGAGCGCGTTGCGCGCCTCTCCGATGCCGGTGGCGAGCGGCGCACTCACGAACGGATTTGCTTGCGATGCCTCGGTGTCGGGCAGCGGGCCGATCGACAATCCGCCGACGCGCGCGACACCTTCGCACACCGCCTGCATCACACTGTCGTTCCCGAAAACCCATCGCGCACCACTGGGCGGAAGGGTGATTCATGCGGGATCACGCGGCCAATCGTTCGTAGTGGTGATGCAGGCCGCCGAGTTCCGGAAATGCGACCACCCTGCCCCGATCTAGCCAGTGCACCAACCTCGGGTTCGGCGCCAATTGCCGTCAGCTCGCCGCGTATAGCCGCCACTCGCCGGGCACGCCCTTAAGCGCGTGCGCGCCGCGGTCCGCAAAGCCGATGCCCGAACCGGTGACAAGGTCCTTGACCGTGCTCGATACCAGCGTTTCATTCGCGGCTGCGGCCGCGGCGACGCGCGCACCGATGTGCACGGCGATACCGCCGATCTGCCCCGCCCTATTCTCGACCTCGCCGGTGTGCAAGCCAGCGCGCGTCGCGAAACCGAGCTCGCGCGCGCGATCCCGAATGCCGAAGGCGCAACGGATCGCACGCGCCGGCCCATCGAATGTCGCCAGGAAGCCGTCGCCGGCGGTGTTCACTTCGTGGCCGTGGAAGCGCGCCAGTTCCTTGCGCACCATGCTGTGATGCTGTTCGAGGAATGTGCCAAAGGCTCGATCGCCCACACGCGCCGCAACCTCGGTCGAACCTACGATGTCAGTGACAAGCACCGTGGCCAATACGCGATCCACATCATGCGTGGGCCGCACGCCGGTGAGGAACTCCTGCACTTCGTCGAGGAGCCGGTCCTGATCGCCGACCCAGGGCAAATGATCGTCGCCTGGTAACTCGACCAGGCGCGCGCCGGAGATATTGCGCGCCAGAAAGCGCGCCTCCTCGGCATTGACGTCGCGATCGCCGGTCCGGTGAAGAATCAGCGTCGGCACGCGGATCACCGGCAGCACGGCGCGGATATCCAGCTGCGTATTCATACGCAGTAACGTCACCGCGGCCCCCGGACTCGCGGCGCGGCGGAAGTACGTCGCGAGGCGGCGCATGAACGGTTCGTCGCCAGCCTTGCTCGGCACGTAGTGCGCGAGATCCATCTCGCCGCCCCACTCGCGCTCGACCAACTCGTAATCGCGCTCTCGCTGCTCCGGTGTCGGGGCCCAAGGATAATCGGGACTCCAGATCCGCTTAGCGAAGCTGCCGCATGTGACCAGCGCGGTCGTTCGTTGCGGGTAGGTGGCCGCAAAGAGCGCCGACAGATTGCCACCTTCCGACACGCCAAAGAATGCCGCGCGCTGCGAGCCCGCGGCGTCCATGACCACGCGGATATCATCCATTCGCTGTTCATGGCTTGGCAGCTGATCGTCGGGGACCCTGTCGGAGAGGCCTGTTCCGCGTTTGTCGAAGACGATCAGCCGCGAAAACGAAGCCAGCCGTTCGAGGAAGCTTGCCAGTGACGGTTCTTCCCACGCAAGCTCCACGTGCGACACCCAGCCCGGGACGTAGACGAGATCGAAGGGACCTTCGCCGACGACCTGATAGGCGAGATGCATGCTGCCGCTGCGCGTAAACCGGGTCTCGGGCTGCATGGAAACAGTCTACATCCACAGGAGCAATGGCGGAGGTGCGTCGTGCCAAGCCGCGCAGTCCGCAAACCGCGGACGCGGACTCGCGCTGCGTAGAAGCTCAGCAATGACCCTGGCAACCTCATCCGCCTACCTTTGCTCGGGCAGTTCTTGACTGACTGGCTCGACCCGAAGATAAATGGCCACGCCACGGTGATCTTTGTCGATGATGCTGATCCCCGCGGGGACGCGGGCGCCATGAGCAGGTGTAACGATTGGGTCACCCGCTGTGCGGGGCGTCTTAACACGAGAGGTAGGAGAGGACAAGGCCTCTTGGGTACCTATTCGTGATTCGCGGCGAAACGTCTTGCCTGGAAGAGCGCGGACGCATGCAGCGCGAATAATACGGGTACAAAGAACGCCGGGATGAGCACCAGAGGCATCTGCGCCATAGCGCCGGTCCCGACACCCGTGTCCGCCCCAGCGACCAAGATCGTGCCGAGGGCTCCCGTGCCCATGGCTACGACGAGATCCAGGATTCCAAGCAGATTCCAGATCACGAATGTCCTGCTGGCAGCGAAACTCGGCTGACGCATAAGCACCACGAGCAGCCACGGCGCAGTCACGCCAATTGTGATGTCGCCCAAACCGGCCGGCAAGGCAAAGAAGCCGGGTAGCACGCCATACGTGTAGAGGGCGAGAAACCCGAGTCCGGCAAAGCGCCATGCTTGCATTGCCATCATGAGGCGAGGGTCGATCGCCAGCACCAATTGCCGGATCGGCCGCGATAGCCAGTACCCGGCGAGGAACACGACGAGGGGCGTCAAGAACCCGAGCAGAATGGGCAGCGGCGGCACACCCGGCGGCGTAACGAACCCACCGCGCGCACCAACTACAGCGACGACAGCGAACCAGGCTACGAATATCGCTGCGATGAAAATCGTTGTTCCTGAAGGAACGGTAGACCGCGGCTCCGCGGGATGCGAGAGGGCAAGGTTTGCCATGGTGTCTCCTGAGATAGTCATTGAGATAGTGACTTGCAATACGCAAGTCACTTGACACGGTAGCATAACGACTTGCAATATGCAAGTTACCGTTCAGACCCCGCGACCGAAGAAAGCGAACATGAACAAGCCCAGTAACCTTCGACGCTCTACCTGCGCGGTTGCCAACACTCTCGACCTGATCGGCGACAGATGGTCGCTCCTGGTCATCCGGGACATACTTAGCGGCAAGCGCACCTATAGCGAACTCCTCGCATCGGCCGAGCGAATCCCAACGAACACCCTCGCGGATCGTCTGAAACGTCTGGAAGAAGCCGGGATTATCGTGAGCGCCGCCTATCAGGAGCATCCTGTTCGCTATGCGTATTCGCTAAGCGCAAAGGGATTGGCTCTGGGTGACGTTCTGCTCGCGCTCGTGCGCTGGGGTAAGCAATACATTCCCGGGACGAAGGTCCTTAAGACGCTTGCGCAGGCCTCGCCGCAGCCGAAGCTGCATCGCAGCCCGAGGCACCGTGCGCCGCGTGGATGACGAGCTCGGTCGTTTCGTCGAGCACTCTTTCCGGTGTGTCCAGCAAACGTGGACAACGCCAACCACCGCCACCGATTCGTCGACTGTGCGGAACGCTACCTCGCCGAATCAAAGCATAGGCGATCTGTTGATGTCACACCTTGGCACATACGGCTGCTCACTCCCTATATCGGAATGCTCGAAATCCATCGAATCCATGACGCCACACTCAAGTCTTTTATCTCCTCGTTGCGCGCCCCGCCACCTGCCGCCGCCCGTACGCCGTAATCGAGCGTAAGCTCCCGGAATGTTGGTTCTCGGGCGCTTACGCTACGATGCGCAGCCGTGCGTCAGCGATCGTCGGCGTCACGTCCGGTCGACGCAGGCACCGCAGGGCTGACGGGCACTACGACCCCGGATAGCACCCACGCTTTCTGGCTGGGAGCGAAGCGCGGCGCAAGCAGCCCGTCGTTAATCTCGCGCGTCACCGCGAAGCGATTGAACTGGGTGGCCGGAATAAAGAGACGATCGTTGGTTGGGAAACCGTCAGA
>DATMNH010000237.1:0-4485 GCA_035568975.1 Casimicrobiaceae bacterium | reverse complement strand
TACGCATCCAGGCGGCTCAGCTTCTTATCCTGCTCGAGCAGGCCAATCATTGCCCAGGAGGCGTCGTCCATCGCCTTGTTGAGGTCGGCGTCCTTGCCGACGGTAACGAGGTAGCTCTTGTTTTCTGTCTCCGGGAGAGCCTCGATCTTGCGACGTTCCTTCATGTTCTTTGCGCTGAAGCAATGCAGGCCCTTGTTCACGTCGACTACCTGGCTGACGCGGCAGTCCCATGCGGCCATCATCAGCTTCGCCGCCTCATCCTTGGAGACCTTTCGCTGCTCCATCAGAAATGTCGTCGTCTCCTCCTTCAGAATGTCGAGCGCCTTATTGAGATCGCGATCGATGCCGACGGTGATCCAGGAGTCTTTGGTCTCGATGCGCGGCCACTCCAGCTTCATGTTCTTGAGAACGTCGACCGTGACGTTCATCTCCTTGTAGGCAGTCTCGAGCGCGGTGAGGTTGATCTCGCCGTTGCCCTGCGCGGCGTGGGAATCGCCGGTCCAAAGCAGGGCGCCCTTGACGAACACGGGAACGTATAGCGCCGCGCCTTCGGTCAGGTCGCGGATGTCGAGATTGCCGGCGTAGCGCCCGGGGGGCACCGAGCTGTATTGCCCCGGCTCCGCGCGGGCGACGCCTATCGTGCCGGGGAACGGAGCGAGCGGGATCTCGATTCCGGGAGCGAATTCGGCGACCTTGCGCTCGAGATCGAGGTAAAAATACTTGACCTGTCCCTCCGGGAACTTGCCCGGAAATTCGCCGAACATTCCGGGCACGTTGAAGTTGGTGCCGTACGCGCGAGGCACGATCTTGTTGATGCGCACCTTGAGCACGTCACCGGGTTCCGCGCCCTCGATGTATACCGGACCGGTCAGGGTATGCGGCCCGCGGCCCGGAAAATCGGTCCTCAGTTTCTTGATCTGCTCGATTGTGGTTCCCGGGACGACCTGATTGTGAGAGTGCATCATGGTCTCGAAAACGACCGTGTCGCCTGACTGCACGTTCAGAACCGGTGGCTGCGCATTGTTGAACCAGCCCCACTGCGTCGTTTCCATGGTCGCCGGAAGAATATGAACCTTCCCGGGATAGCGCTTTGCCGGAACGAGACGAAGCTGCTCCTGTTCCGGCGTCGAAGCCGGCGCGAACGGCACCGGAGCTGGCGCGATCTGCGCCGCGGGAGCCGGCGGAGGCGGCGACCCTGAGGGCGGAGCGGGTTGCGCGCCGGCAAATGAGGCCATGAAGGCCCACGCCGAACCGGCAACGATGCCTAAGCTCGCACGACCTGCGAACGCGTTGAATCGACTGGACATCGGTAATCTCCCTGTTAGCAGCCGCCGAGCCCGGAGCTCGCTACGGAATCGCCGCCGAGTTTGCAATGGCGAAGCATTTGTCGGTCGGCCCGACCTCCGACCATTACGCTCTGGACAGCTGCGCTCAAAACCCTTGGTCTCCACCAGCGTCGATCTTAGCAGTTGTTTATCCAACGAACACACCTCCGGCTTTCGCCGCGGAGCGCGATCCGGCACCGGACGGGGCTTGCGAAAGTCCCTCACCGCAGCCATGTAAGGCAGTACACCGTCCTTTGAAAAGCCGCTGTCATGGATCCTTCCGTTCACGTCCCCTGCCCTTTCTGCAATACCGTTAACCGGGTGCCCGAATCCCGCATCGCCGACGGTCCGGTCTGTGGGAACTGCAAGCAGCGCGTCTTCAATGGCCATCCGGTCGAGCTCACTTCTGCGAATTTCGACGCTCAGATCAATAAAAGCGAGATCCCCGTCGTGGTCGATTTCTGGGCCGCGTGGTGCGGGCCGTGCCGAACCATGGCGCCGCACTTCGCGAGCGCGGCCGCTGCGCTGGAGCCCCGCATGCGATTCGCGAAGCTCGACACGGAAAGCGCCCAGGAGATCTCCGGTCGCTACGGCATTCGAAGCATCCCCACGCTGATCGTTTTTCAGCGCGGGCGCGAAATCGCGCGGCGATCGGGCGCAATGGACACACGCTCGCTCGTCGAGTGGCTGCGACCGATGGCCGGCGCAGTGCCGGCAAATCCTTGAGCGCGGCGATGTCGAATTGAGCCGTCGAGGGTCCGGTCGCGCAGTGAGCGTCGATCCGGAGTTAGAGCAATGGTCGGATGTTTGCACGCTGCGCCGCCATATGGGTTAGCTTATCGACATGGCTAACCCGCCCGCACTCGATATCGCGCATCCAGTCGCGACGCTCACCCTCAGGCGGCCGGAGAACGCCAACCGGCTCGAGCCAGACGACCTGAAGGCCATCATTGCCCACCTCGCCGCCGTAAACCGCGACGCGGGCATTCTCGTACTTCAGATCCGCGGCGAAGGCAGATATTTTTGCAGTGGTTACGACATTTCGAGTCTGGCCTCGCAATCAGGCAACCCGATCGGCTTCGAAGAGATGGCCAACGGCGTTGAAGCGGCCCGTCCGGTGACGATCGCCGTCGTCCACGGCGGAACCTATGGCGGCGGGACCGATCTGGCGCTTGCCTGCGATTTTCGCATCGGCACGCATGCCGCGGAGATGTTCATGCCCGCGGCGCGCCTCGGACTGCACTACTACCGCGGGGGCCTCGAGCGCTACGTCACGCGCCTTGGCCTGGACACCGCAAAACGCCTCTTCTTGACCGCGGAACGTATCGATGCGCAGGCGATGCGCGCGTGTGGATTCCTGACCGATCTCGTGACCGCCGGCGAGCTCGAAGCATCCGTCGAGCGATTGACCGATACGCTCGCCGCGATGGCGCCGCTTGCGCTGCTTGGCATGAAGAAACACCTGAACCGGATCGCTCGCGGCGCACTCGATGTCGACGATCTCGACGCCGACATCGCGCGGGCGGGCGAGTCGGAGGATATACGGGAAGGTGCCGCCGCCTGGGCCGCGAAGCGCCCGCCGAAGTTCACGGGTCGCTGAATCGCATGTTTGCGCTGCTCGGTTTTAGCGGAACGGGAAACGCTTTCGCAAAACCTCGCGTCATCCCCGCGCAGGCGGGAATCCATTTTGGATCCGCTAAAAAACCAATGGATTCCCGCCTGCGCGGGAATGACGATACTGAAGATGCGAACGTCGCGCTTCTGACAATATTTCTAAGCGCGAACGACTCGCAGCGCCCCTGCCCCGTCAGGCGCGCTTGCCTATGTCTTTGAGCACCTCCGGATTGACGACATTGATCGGCTTGCCGGCCGCGTAAGCGGCGATCTGGTCGAAGATATCGGCAAACTGAATCTCGTATTCTTCGCGCGTGACGTAACCGATGTGGGGCGTGCATACGACATTGTCCATGCTGAGCAGCGGGTGGCGGATATCGGTGAGCGGCTCCTCTTCGTACACGTCGACCGCCGCCATGCCAGGGCGTCCGGCCCTCAATGCGCTAACCAGCGCACCGGGCGCGATCAGCGGAGCGCGGCTGGTATTGACGATGAGCGCGGTGGTCTTCATCCGGCCCAAGTCGCCTGCGGTCACGATGCCGCGTGTCGATTCGACCAGCCGCATATGCAGCGAAACGACGTCGCAATCCTCGAAAAACGCCTGCTTGCTGCGAGCGGCGAGGTAGCCATCGGCTCGTGCGCGCGCAAGCGACGCTTCTCTCGACCAAACGAGCACGTTCATGCCGAATGCCTTCGCATATCCCGCGACGACGGCGCCGATCCTGCCGTAACCGTATATCCCCATGGTCTTGCCGCGCAGGCTGTTGCCGACGCCGATCTGCCACTTGCCTGCCTTGAGTGCCTCCATTTGCTGAGGGATCCGGCGCATCGCGGCGAGAACGAGGCCCCATGTCAGCTCCGCCGCGGCATACGACGGCGCACCCCCGTGCTGGCTGGAGGACACGATCACGCCGTGCCTGGTGCAGGCATCGACGTCGATATGCGGATACACGCTGCGCTGGCTGATGAGCCTGAGCTTGGGCAGCCGGTCGAGCAGCGGCGCGCGGATTTGCGTGCGCTCGCGGATCAGCACCAGCGCTTCGGTATCCTTCAGCCGCTCGGCGAGCGTGTCGGTGTCCTGTACGTGATCATTCCAGATCTCGACGTCGTGGCCTGCCAGTTTGCCGAAGCAGCCAAGCGAGCGCAAAGTGTCGTGATAGTCGTCGAGTATCGAAATTCGCATGATGCGCAGCAACACATTGTCTAGTAATAGAAAAATAGAATAGTGACTGGTCTTAAGCCAGCCTTCTACCCGCTCTGATACCCGCTTTTTGTTCGGGTGGCGGGCTTACGAGACGTTGCGCCGTACCGCAATGGAAATGATCTGATCGGACAGACCATTCATTTGACTTCAATCGTTTGTGGACAGCGAGTGTGTTCCGCTGAGAGACGCACTTCAAATCGCGTGGCGTTGCCACCGCCACCGCCGCGCTCATAGGTGCAGACCCAAGCCGCATTGCCGTCACTGGGAGTGCCTCGACGTTCATTGACAAGAAACGCGGTCATTGCGAAAACCGGGCCGGCAACAGCGGCGACGATGATTGCG
>DATMNH010000236.1:0-8298 GCA_035568975.1 Casimicrobiaceae bacterium | reverse complement strand
GCCATCAGCATTAATGCCATAACCAGAAGGCCGGCGCACCCGCCAACCACGAATGCTGCGATTGCCCACCATATTGAAAGCATTTGGTTACCCCGCTTCTCTTGTTCTCATGCCGGAAGAACGCATAGCCCCGACGCAACCGAGACTAGGCCATGAAGCGCTCGAGCGGAATCGGCGCGGCTCTGAAAAGAATGTAGGAGAAACGCCGTGACAACGTGGGAAAGAAGCTGCGTAGGCACTCGTCGCGCAAAAATCGACTACACGCGACGTAGGTTTCCTCTGACAAGCTTTAACCCCGCATATCTGCGGGTGCGGCAATTTGCGCCAGGCCCGCGATTAGCGCTCTTGGCAATATCGATATCACCGCCCCATTTGTACCGTGTTCGAATCGATAAGGTCTGGCACGAGCTATAGCTTGAAACCAACGGAAGACCGGAGCAGCATGACTGTTCTTCGCCCGCAAGATGGGGATCGAAGGCGCCATATCGGGGGAGTGCATTAGCGTGAGGAACCATTTTGTGCCAGATTCCCGGCACGAAATGGAAATGGCGAAGCAAGGCACGACCGCGCTGGGTTGATCGGCGTCAAAAACGTCGATCAACGATCCTATCGCCGCAGAAGCTGACAACAATGCGCCGGCGAAGCGCCTGTCTGTGCTCGATTGACCGGGTCGGATTCGAAGGCATTGCATTTTCGTTTCCGCACGAGCGCGATCGACCCGCGATTGCAAGGATGCATATATCTTATCGACTGGAGGAGGACTGAAATGACAAGGCGATCGATCTTCGGAGCCGCGATAGCCGCGGCGCTGTTACTGAGCGGCTGCGACGGCGGTAATGGCAGTGGTAATAGTTTGAATACCAGCCCCAAAGGCCTGATCATGGTTCCTAACGTTGTCTCGGGCACGAACTTTTCTTTTGACATCAGCGACGTCGATAGCGCCAGGGGCCGGATGTACTTCACCGATCGGAACAACAAGTCGGTCGACGTGATCGACATCAAGACCAACACTTTCCTCAAGCGAATCACGGGAGGGTTCGCGGGTTGTGACACAGGGCCGACGTGCAATGGTGCAACCAACGACAAGTCGGGACCGGACGGCCTGAATGTGATTCCGGGGACGACCTTGATCTATGTCGGTGATGTCAATTCGGTGAAGATCATCGACACCCAAACCGACACGGTGGTGAACACGATTGCCATCGGCGGCGCTTCGGGCTTGCGGGCCGACGAAGGCTGCTACGATCCGGACCACAAGATCTTCATGATCTCGAGTCCGGGGGAGACTCCTCCATTCGCCACCTTCATCGACACCACGACCCAGAAGATCATCGCGACGCTGTTGTTCACCGATCCCGGCACCGGTGCCGGCGGCCGCAAGTCGGACGGTCTCGAGGCATGCGTTTACGATCACGGGACCGCGAGCTTCCTGGTCAATAACGACGGCACGACCGCCAATCCGAACGGAGAAGTCGACGTCATTCCGGCCGCGGCCATTCTCGTCGGCACTCCCGCTGCTCCGGTGACACTGACCATTCCAGCGGTCGCGGCCGGAAATGGCTTCAAGGCGTTTCCGCTGGGCAACTGCGACCCGACCGGGATCGACCTGGGACCGGGCACTGACTTCGTCGTCGAATGCCGGCAGGGGACGGCAGGGGTGCGGCTTACGACTCAGATCCTCAATCGGACCAACGGCGCAGTTCTCGCGACGATCAACTTCGGCGGTGGCGATCAGATCGTCTACGATCCGTCGCTGAATCGATACTATGTTGGCGCCAGCCGCTGGACCGCGAGTGGGCTTTCGGCCGGGCCCGCAGGGTGTACTGCCGCGTCGCCTTGCACGCCGGTGCTTGGGATCATCGATGCCGTGAGTCGGACGCTGATCGCAAATCCGCAGACGGGCAACAATGCACACTCGGTCACGGTCGACGCTACCACGCATCAGGTCTACATGCCGTATTCGTCCGCTGCCGCGCCGGCGGGCTGCTCGACGTGCAGCAATGTGCCGGACGGTGGCGTGCTGGTATTCCAGCAGTGACGGCAGCGACGCACGTCTGCCAGCGCTCTCGAAATTTAGGGAACGGCCGAGAAGCGTCAGATAGAGTCGGCCGTAAGGGCCGCTAGTCAGATACGATCGTCGTCCGGCATCCGCCCGTGTGCCGGACGACTTTCCCGACTCGCGCCGTCGCTGCGGGCGGCTTCCTCTTCTCGAAGGTCAATAGATCCAAGAGTCCTGCCGCCCTCCAAGGATCGAGGAAGCGAAGAAACGTTTCGATGATCATCGTCCATCACTTGAACAACTCGCGCTCGCAGCGTGTGCTATGGCTGCTCGAAGAGCTTGGCTTGGAGTATGAGATCAGGCGTTACCAGCGCGATCCGAAGACGATGCTGGCGCCGGCATCGCTGCGTGCCGTGCATCCACTCGGCAAATCGCCGGTCATCACCGACGGAGCGCTGACGTTGGCGGAGTCCGGAGCCATCTTGGAATACCTGGTCGAGCGGTATGGCGGCGGGCGGCTCGCACCGCCGATCGGTACACCGGAGCGGCTGCGCTACACCTATTGGCTGCATTACGCGGAAGGTTCGGCCATGCCCCCGCTTTTGCTGAAGCTGGTCTTCGATCGCATCGAGAAGGCGCCGATGCCTTTCTTTGCGAGGCCTATCGCCCGGGCCATTGCCAGCCGCGCCAAGAGCTCCTTCATCTCGCCGCAGATTGCGCAGCATCTAAGCTATCTGGAAACCGAGCTCGCCAAGCATCGATGGTTTGCCGGAAACGAGTTCACCGCGGCAGATATCCAGATGAGCTTTCCGCTCGAGGCCGCCGCGGCCCGCGCCGGCCTGGATGCGAGCCGGCCGAAACTGGCGGCCTTTCTCGATCGCGTCCGTGCGCGTCCTGCTTACCAGCGTGCGCTCGAGCGTGGCGGCGAGTTCACGGTCCTGAGTTGAGCGGCTGCTATCCGGGACTTTGATATTCCGCGGATGCCGCGGTCCTCGCCTGGTGCGACGCGCGCCTGTGCTTGGCGTACACCCAGGTGAATTCAGCGCCGAAAAGGAATATCTGCGCCGAATAGTAAAGCCACAGCAACAGCACGAGCACCGATCCCGCCGCGGCATATGCCGATGCGGTCGCGCTGCGTCCGAGATAGACGCCGATGGCGAGCCGTCCGAGATTGAACAGCACCGCAGTGGTCAGCGCACCGATCCATACCTCGTACCAGGCAATCCTTACGTTCGGCAGCCACTTGTAGAGCATGCCGAAGAGGACGGTGAAAATCACCACCGATAGCCCGAAATCGGCGATGAACAAGCCGGTCGCGCCAAACGCCGAAGAGTCCCAGCGCGCGTTCAAGGCCGCGATCGCACTGCCGGCGACGAGCGAAACGATCAACAGAAAGCCGATGCCGAGGATCATGCCGAACGAGAGCAAGTGCGATCGCACCAGCGACACCAAGCCGTTTCCCTTCCTTGCCGGCGCTTCCCAGATCCGGTCGAGATCATCTTCGAGCTCGACCAGAACCGTGGTTGCACCAACCAGCAGCAATATCACGCCGATGGCGGTGGCGACACCGCCGGTTTCAGCGGCCGCTGCGGCCTTGAGCAAGCCTCCGACGGCGTCGGCGCCCACCGGGCCGATAAGACCCGCGAATTGATTGACTACAGCTTTTCGCGCCTCATCGGCTCCATAGACGAAGCCGGCGATAGCGATCACGATCAGGAGCAGCGGAGCGAGCGAAAACGCGCTGTAGAACGCCAGCGCCGCACCCATGCTGGCGGCGCCGTCCTTGATCCACGCCAGTGCGGCCTGCTTGAGCAGCGACACATACAGCCACAAGGGAATGAGGACTTTACCCATCCGTGTGGGACTTGGCACGTCGGAATTCGTTCATGGCGCGTCGGCGTGGCGTACTCGGGCCGATGGTACATTGCGGCGTGCCGATGATGGCCTGATTTTTCACGGGCGACGCGAAACGCTAGCGATGGTGGTGGGCGCGCCGCTCGTCGTCGATCGGCGAGCGAAAGCGGACCTCTGCGCTGACCGTGATTTCTTGCACTGTGCCGTCGTCGTCCCGCAGGGTCAATGTGATATTGATCCGGTCGCCGATTTTCAGCGCCCGGGTGAGCCCGCTCAGCGTAAGGTGATCGTGGCCGGGCGCCAGGGCAATTTCGGATCTGGCGGGTAGCACCAGGCCGGCGGGCGCGGTAGAGTTCGCGGAACGGAGCGATACGCGCTGCGCGTCCTCCGACCGCGCGGCCAAAAGCGTTGCGCCGCCGGTGCTGGTCAGGTTCATATAGGCCTGCGTGGTCTGTGCCTTGCCAGCCGGACGCACCCAAGGCTGGTTGACGATAAACATCGCGCTCGCATCGGACGCCAGCAGCGCGAAGGCAACCGCGCCCGCGAGCGCCGGAAGACGGGCGAGAAGGCGGGGAGGAAGACGATACCGGGGCGGAGCGAAAGTCATTGCGCGTCGCGGAATGCGAACAGACAAAGATTAACGCTATTCCTGGCCCGCGACGACGGAATAATGACCGGGCTGCACTGTTGGCAAAAGGGACTATGGGCAGCCGCGGAGTTTGCGCTTCGACGCCCGCGAATTTTTGGAGGAGACTATCGTGCGGCATCTTTTCAAATACTTACTGGCACCTGCGCTGGCATTGTGGGCCGCCTCCGCGGTGGCGGAATTTCACACCTTCAAGATCGAGGAGATCTTTTCCAACGCTGACGGCACGGTTCAGTACGTCGTGATGCATGAGTCGGCGGGAATGGGCGAAGAAAACTTCTGGATGGGAAACACGTTCACCAGCACCCACCTCGGAACGACCCAGACATACATCTTCCGGACCGATCTGCCGGGTGTGATGTGCGGCTACTACGGCTGCGGCGGAGGCGGCACCGCCAATAAGCGGGTGCTGATCGCGACACAAGGGTTTGCAGATCTGCATGTGATCACCCCTGACTTCGTGGTGCCCAACGGATTTCTCCCCATCGGCGGTGCAACCCTTAACTACGCCGGCGTCGATTTCGTGACCTACGGGCCATTGCCGACCGATGGCAGGACCGCTCTCAATCGCGATAACGCGATGATTCCCAACGTCGCCACGAATTTCGCCGGTGCGTCGGCGTCGGTGACGGCATCCGTGGTGGACCTCAATCAGCACGGCTTGACCGGTTCCTGGTACGAGGCGGTGACCGGCGGGCAGGGGCTCGAAGTCGAGATCTTTCCCGATCGGTCGCCGGGAACGGGCTTGGCCCAGGTCAGCTGGTTCACCTACGATAGCGTCATCGGCGGGGCGGATCACCAGCGCTGGTACACCCTCAGCGGCCCGGTCGTGAGCGGACAGCCCAACGCTGCGCTGACGATCCTTCAGAACACCGGCGGTAACTTCAATGCTCCGCCCATCACTAACGCGCAGGTGGTCGGTACCGCGACGTTGAGCTTCGACACGTGCACCAGCGGTCAATTGTCGTACAGTTTCAGTGACGGTACGGGCCGCACGGGAAGCATACCGTTGACGCGTTTGACCCAGAACGTGACCTGCTCTACCACAAGCGCCCGTCCGACCAACGCGGACTTCGCCCTGTCGGGGAACTGGTACAACGCGGCAACCTCGGGCCAGGGATTCACCGTCGAAATAAACCCGAACTCCAGCACGGTATTCTCGGCCTGGTACGCGTATGCGACGAACGGCGCCGGCGCCGGGGCAGCCGGACAACGTTGGTACACGGCGCAACCGACCAGCGCCTTTGCGCCGGGCTCCCGGTCGATCCCCGTGCAGATCTTCGAAACCACCGGTGGGATGTTCGACACACCGACGCCTCCCGCCCAAAAAACCGTGGCAGTGGGAACCGGTACGCTGGCATTCCAGAGCTGCTCGAGCGCCACGTTCAGCTACAACTTCACCGGTGGAAGCAGCACTGGCCTGTCTGGAACCATCGCCTTGAGCCGCGTCGGCCCGCTGCCCCCCGGCTGTACGTCATGAGACCGACGCCAGGGCTTACGCCCCATCCGCGCGGCAGCCGCTAGCTCACGCATCACACGCGGTGACTCGAACCTGGCTCCAACCGAGCTTCGGGTTGCCAGCCGTTTTTTCGAATACCTTCGAGACGACCTTGCTGGCGCAAACCGTTCGCACAGCGCGTCACGAGATCAGCCGCGCATGGTGCGTGATACGATGGTCCGCAGATTTCGATGGGAGCGCGGGCGATGAATCGACTCGATTTCGATGGCCGTACCGCCGTCATTACCGGCGGTGCGGCAGGTATCGGACTCGCGATCGCGCAGCGGCTGGTGGCAAGTGGCGGCACGGTCAGCCTCTGGGATAAAGATCCGTCGGCGTTGAAGAGGGCGCAGTCGGTGCTGGGCAAGGCAACCGAAACCTGCGTCGTCGATGTTGCCGATGTCGCAAGCGTCGATGCCGCGGCCAAGGCGACGTCGAGCGCCATGGGTCGGATCGACGCGCTCGTATGCTCGGCCGGCGTGGCGGGGCTCAATGCCACGACCTGGCAGTATCCCGTCGCTGAATGGCAGCAAGTGATCGGCATCAATCTCAACGGGGTTTTCTACTGCAACCGCGCCATCGTGCCGATCATGCTCGAGCGGGATTATGGCCGCATCGTAAATATCGCCTCCATCGCCGGCAAGGAAGGCAATCCCAACGCCAGCGCATACAGCGCTTCCAAGGCGGGGGTCATCGGGCTGACCAAATCGATCGGCAAGGAGCTCGCCAAGACCGGCATTCGCGTCAACTGCGTCACGCCGGCGGCGGTCAGGACGGCGATCTTCGATCAGATAACACAGCAGCACATCGATTTCATGCTATCGAAGATTCCGCTCGGCCGGTTCGGAACCGTCGAGGAAATCGCGGCGATGGTGGCATGGCTGTGCACCGAGGATTGCTCGTTTTCGACCGGTGCCGTGTTCGACCTCTCGGGCGGCCGCGCGACATATTGATCCACGCTAGTGGCGTTCGCGGTCGCCGTCTCGCTCGCCACGCCGCTACCATTGAAGATTTCCTGGCAGGCACCGCAGACCTGTCGGTCGCAAGCCGGTACTCGGCGTGATGTGACGACCAACGGCAGTCCGCTTATTCTTTTCCTGCCAGCGCTGCCTTTCCCAAGAACTGTTTCGGTCCGCGTAGTCCCCTTCGCGCACGCTTGGCCTGCTGCCGATCGCGGACGCGAGCCGTGACGGTGGTGAAGGGATGGCATGTTAGTTGCAGCGGTCTGCCTATCTCATTGGTGGAGGAGAGCGGACAGAGCCCGGGGGTTCCCTTGACTGCCATCCACGCAGCATTCGCATCCGCGCAGCGGAAGCCAAGGCGGTGATGGGGGTTCTGGCTTCGAGTCCTGCGAGCCGCCTCAGAAACTCATGCGCAATACAGAAAGCTGGAAGCTCTGGCTCATCGTGGCGAGTACGTTTCTTCTCCTCGTCGCATACCAGTTTTGGGCTGTTCCCGAGACATACGTCGTTCAATATGGACGGGCCGTCGTCCTCAAGGGCGCGACTGTGGCGGCGTTCAGACAACTCATCGCCTTGCTGGTGCCGGTAGCGTTGGTTCTGGTGGCGGGGATGATCTTGGACCGCATGGCACCTCCGATACCGGACTGACACGACATCAGGTAATACCCCAGGCAGACGGGAACTCTGCCGCTGGCCCTGCGAACGGGCACACACAAGACATCATGGAGACACCTCGAGCATGATCTTGCCGATGTGTGCACTCGATTCCATCAAGCGGTGCGCTTCGGCAGCATCGGCGAGCGGAAACACCCGGTAGATCACCGGCCTGAGCTTCTTCGCTTCGAACAGTGGCCACACCTTGTCGCGCAGGCTCTGCGCAATCTGAGCCTTGCGCACGGAAGGGCTCGCGCGCAGCGTCGAGCCGGTGATCGTGAGGCGCTTCATCATGATCTGCCGCCAATCCATCGTGACCTTGCTTCCCTGCAGAAACGCAATAATGACCATGCGTCCCTCCAGCGCCAGGCACTTGATGTTCTTTTCAATGTAATCGCCGCCGACCATGTCCAGCACCACGTTCACGCCTTTCTTGCCGGTGATCGTGGCGACCTCGGCGACGAAATCCTGCTCGCGGTAATTGATGACGTGATCAGCGCCGATCTCGCGGCAGAAGAGTGCCTTTTCGGCGGTGCCGGCGGTCGTGAATACCGTTGCGCCGAATGCCTTGGCCAACTGGATCGCGGCGAGTCCGATGCCGCCTGATCCGCCGTGGACGAGCACCGTCTCGCCGGCCGCCAGATGAACCCGATCGAAGAGATTGTTCCAGACCGTAAAATAATTC